>JAFQWC010000130.1 GCA_017407665.1 Clostridia bacterium
CACGACGGAAACCACGATACCCATGAGCAGGGGCTGCTGTTCCGTAGCCCACATAATGAGCTGGCCGACACTGGATGCTGCCGCACCGATGTACGGTGCGCAGAAGTAAGCCAGCAGGCAGCCAGAGAGAATCGTGACGAGCGGGGTGACGAGGATATCGATTTTGGTCTTTTTGCTGACGAGCTTGCCCAGCTCCGCAGCGATGATCGCCAGGAAGAAAACAGCCAGCGGGCCGCCTGCGCCGCCAAGCGTGTTGGATGCGCCGCCCACGGCCACCAGAGAGAAGAGTACCAGAGGCGGGGACTGCAGTGCATAACCGATGGCCACAGCCATGGCCGGTCCGGCCGCGGATTTTGCATAACCGCCGATATCCGTCAGCAGCGGAATATTCAGCTGTGTGCCGAGTGTGGAAATGATGGTGCCGATCAGAAGCGAAGCGAAAAGGCCCTGCGCCATGGCGCTCATAGCATCAATAAAATATCGGTGCAGGTAGTTTTTCAGCTTGGTTTCCTTTTTTGTTTTGTTGTTTTCCAATGGAGTTCAATCCTTTCTTTTTGGGGGAATCCCCGTGTGTGCGCGTGTGCGCGGTGTGCCGGTTTGCAGCACACAAGAAAGAATCTATATTGACTATGTTGCAGTTCGCGTCCGTCCGTTTTCGGCGCACCGGGAAGCCCCCGGGTTTTTCCCGGTTGGTTGCGGTCATCCCGGCCGTGTACTCGCGGTACGTCAGCCAACTGCCGTTTGGGTTATGTCCCCTAGAATACCATAAATCGGCAGATTTTGCAATCCTGATTTATAAAGTATCCGGATGCAACAAAATAATAACGATATCACATCATTTTCAAATGTACAAACCGAAGAAAACCATGTATAATCAACTTAACAGGGGAAAGGGGATGGATTTGATGATTTATAAAGAAACTTTACAGAGACTTGGATTTACCCGCGCGGAGGAGATCGACAAAGGCTGGTCCGTGGACAAGAAATACCGTGTGCAGACGGAAAGCGGGGAATCGTTCCTGCTGCGGATCACCCCGCGTGAAAAAAGCGGCAACCGCGCAGAGCTGTTCCGGCTGCAGAAAGCGGTCGCAGCGCTCGATATCCCCATGTGCCAACCGGTGGCTTTCGGGGAATGCGCAGAGGGCGTGTATACCGTGCAGACGTGGATCGACGGCGAGGACGCGAAACCGGTCCTGCCGCTGATGCCCGATGTGGAGCAATACCTCTACGGCATGGAAGCGGGCCGGATCCTCCGCAAGATCCACACGATCCCGGCGCCGGATAACCAGCCGGACTGGGCGGAGTATTTCAACAAAAAGATCGATCGCAAAATCGCCATGTGCCGCGCGTGCCCGATCCAATTTGACGGCGCGGAGGACATGATCCAATACATCGAGGAAAACCGGCATCTGCTGCAGGATCGCCCGCAGTGCTTCCAGCACGGCGATTATCACATCGGCAACATGATGCTGGAAAACGGCAAACTGACCGTCATCGATTTTGACCGTTTTGATTTCGGCGACCCGTGGGAGGAGTTCAACCGCATTACGTGGTGTGCACAGGCGGGCGAATTCTTCGCCACCGGTTTGATCAACGGCTATTTTGAAAATGAGGAGATCCCGGAAGCGTTCTGGCGGCTGATGGCGCTGTATATCTACACAAATATGCTGTCCTCCGTCGCATGGGCGATCCCGTACGGGCAGGTGGAGGTCGATACCATGCTGCAGCAGATCAAAGACGTGCTGGCGTGGTACGAGGATGTAACGCGCATTGTGCCCACGTGGTATCAGGGACAGCCCTATATTCAGTGGACGGACGGCGTGCCGTACCGCCTCAGAGAGCCGTTTGATTTTGATTTCCTCGCAGAATACGGGAAGGTGTTCAAGGTCTATGACGATCAGGATTCCGGCAACATCTGTTTTGGTCTCGAAAAAGACGGCAAGCGCTGTTTCCTGAAATTTGCCGGTGCGCCGACAGCACGAAGCGGCATCTCCGCGGAAGAAGCGATCAATAATCTCAAACCCACCGCGCAGATCTATCGGGATCTCGCGCACCCGAATCTCATCCGGCTGATCGACGCCGGGGAAATGGGCGGCGGATACGGCATGGTGTTTGAATGGACGAATGCGATCAGTCTGGGGCGGATGTACCCGGCGCAGCGAAAGCGTTTTCTCGAGCTGCCGGTGGAAAAGCGGATACAGGTGTTCCGGGA
>JAFQWC010000021.1 GCA_017407665.1 Clostridia bacterium
CCATATGCTGCGCCATGCAGACCGGGTGATCGTCTCCTTGTGCTGCGATGATCTCGACTCCCGTAAGCGCGATCTGTTTTCCACGGTACGGCATACGGCGTCCACGCTGATTCGACTTGCGCGGGAAAACGGTATACACGTCGCGGCGCCCGTTTATTGCCGTGAGCATTATCGCTTCCAAAGTCCGGAGCTGCTCGCCGTGGAATCCATGCTCGCACAGGGGTTCGGCACAGCGGACACGGAAAAAGACGTGCACGTGTTCCGCGCGGTATCGCCTTATGAAGAGGTGGAGTTTGTTGCCGCGGAGATTCGGAATCTGATCCTGAGCGGCGCGTACCGGTATAAAGATATCTCCATCCTCTGCCGAAACGAGGAACGCTATACGCGGCTGCTTCCTTCCGTTCTGCGCCGTTGGGAGATCCCTGCATTTAACTCGGAAGCACGCAATGTGGATGCAGAACCGCTGATGCGCTTTGTGCTCTCCGCGTTTGATGTTGTGGTGCGCGGATGGCAGTCGGATGATGTTCTCAATATGCTGAAGACCGGGCTCACCACGCTGACCGCGGAGGAGATCGCCCTGCTCGAAAACTACATATTCACATGGAAACTGAATGGGCGCAGCGCCTGGCTGCAGCCCTTTGATAAACACCCGGACGGCTACGGAAAACCGATGGATGAATCGGCGGAAGAAACGCTTGCAGCGCTGAATGCACTGCGCACACATCTTACCGTTCCGCTGACCCGCTTTACCGGGGAACTGCGCGAAGGAACGGGTTTGTCCATATCTGCCGCGGTGTATGCTTTGCTGACGGAATTTGAGCTCGATCAAACGCTGCCGGCGTTCTGCGGCGCGCTGGAACGTGCCGGACACCCGGAACTCAAGCAGGCGCAGATCCGCCTGTGGGATCTCCTCATGGAAGTGCTCGACCAGATGGCCGGCGTACTCGGTGACCGTCCAGTTTCCGGTGAAAAATACGGCAAACTCCTGCGGGAAATCATCAGCGGGGAGGATGTTTCGGACATTCCGCAGAGTATGGACAGCATCACCTTCGGCACCGCGGACCGTATCCGGCAGTCGGCACCGCGTGTGGTCTTTCTGCTCGGTGTGGTACAGGGCGAGTTTCCGATGATCCCCACAGCAGGCGGCGTGTTCAGCGATATGGAACGCCGTGTTCTGCAGGCTGCGGAGCTGCCGCTCAGCGATACACTCGAAGACCGAATGCTGCAGGAAAAATATCTGTCTTATTGTGCGATGTGCAGCCCCTCCGAAAAGCTGTATCTGACCTATCCGGCGGCGGAGGACAAGGAAGCGAAATCTCCGAGTGAATTGGTACAGGCCGTCAAAGAAGCGTTGCCGCAGCTTGTGGTAAAGCAGAATCCGGATCCTCTCTTCTTTGCCAATGCGCCGGAAGCGGCATTCTCGCAGGCGGCTTCCCTGTACAGGCAGAATACCACGGCATCGAAAACGCTGAAGGCCGTGTTTGCCGAAGATCCCACTTATGCCGGTCGTCTGGCCGGTCTTGGCGGCGGGGACCGTATGGCGTCGGCCAATCTGCAAAAGGAAACTGCCGGTACCTTGTTCGGTGCAGGACGTTATTTCTCCGCAAGCCAGATCGAGCTGTATCACCAGTGTCGGTTCCGGTATTTCTGCCGGTACGGTCTGGGCGTAAAGGAGCGACGCCCGGCAGAACTAGACGCGCTTGAATACGGCAGTCTGATGCACTATCTTTTTGAACAGATCATCGGCGACAAAACGCAGGATATCACCGCGCTTTCCGCAGATGTACTGGAAACCCGTGTACGGGCGTGCATCCGGCAGTATGCCGACGAGAATATGGGCGGGTTCGATGCACTTTCCGACCGAGAAAAATACCGCTTCAGCCGTATGGCGCAGACGGCGGTCAAACTGATTCTCCATGTGGCGGAGGAAATGCGCGTCAGCCGGTTCCGTCCGGAACACTTTGAACTTACACTGCAATACGGTACAAATTTCCCGCCCTTGCGCATTCCGACGGAAAGCGGAACCGTTACGGTCGGCGGTGTGATCGACCGCGTGGACCTGTACCCGAGCGAACACGGCACGTATGTCCGTGTGGTCGACTACAAAACCGGCTACAAAGATTTCAAACTGACGGATGTTCTGTACGGCATCAGCCTGCAGATGCTGATCTACCTCACGGCGCTTGCGGACAACACCGCGCTGCAGCCGGCCGGCGTGTTGTATATGCCGGCGTTCATTGCCGATGTGCACGCGGACAAAACCGAGAAGGAAGAATCGCTGCTGGCGGATGCGGAAAAGAGTCTGCGCATGAACGGCGTGATCCTGCAGGATGCGGAGATCGTGCGCGCGATGGAACAGAATCTGGCCGGGCGCTTTATCCCGGTCACGCAGAAAAAGAACGGGGAGCTCTCCAAAAGCGGCGCGCTTCTCACGGAATCGGCGATGCAGCTTGTCATGCGGTATGTCAAACGCCTCATAGCCACGATGGCGCAGACGCTGGCCGCCGGTGACGTGGCAGCCGACCCGCTGATGAAGAACCGCAATGCCTGCGATTGGTGCCCGTACAAAGCGGTTTGCGGCTCAGAGCGCATGGGCGAGACCGCCGAAAAGCTTACAATGAAGAACGAAGAAGTGCTGGCGCACATGGAAGCCGAGTTGGGAGGTGACGCACATGGCCGCACAATGGACTGATGCTCAGCTCGATGCCATCCGCGCCCGGCAGGGCACGGTGCTCGTATCCGCGGCTGCGGGTTCCGGTAAGACCGCTGTCCTCGTGGAGCGCGTCATCGAGCGCATCACCGATCCGGAGCATCCCACGGATGCGGACCGCCTGCTGGTCGTTACCTTTACAAAAGCGGCGGCAGCGGAGATGCGGGAGCGTATCGAGCGCCGTCTTCTCGATATGCTGCGGGAGAACCCCGCAAACGAACGCCTGCGGCGGCAGCAGCTTTTGCTGCAGCAGGCACAGATCTGCACAGTGGACAGCTTTTGCTCATCCATCGTGCGTGAATTTTTCTATCTGGTAGGAATCTCGCCGGATTTCTCCGTTGTGTCCGACAAGCAGCAGGAGGAGCTGATGGACGAATCCATCCAGCAGCTGCTTGGAGAATCGTACGCCGATCCCGCTTTTCAAACGCTGGCAGATGCCATCAGCGGCGATAAGAACGACACGCGCCTGATCGGCGCCGTGCTGCGCCTGTACACCTATACCAGAAGCCATCCGTTCCCGGAAAAATGGCTGCGGGATATGGTGGAAATGCTGGATCCCGAAATCCCCGCCGGGGAGACCGTATGGGGCAAAACCGCGCTGCAGTATGCTGCACAGGCACTGGAATTTGCCCTGCGGCTTTCTGCAGAAGCGCTGAACTATACATACGAAAGTCCGGACCTGACCAAAGCCTACAGCCCCGCGCTGTCTGCCGATATCGATCTGATCCACAATTTGCTGGATCTTACCGCAGCGGGTGACTGGGATGCGGTATCCACGGCGTTCAACGATCTCTCCTTTGCTCGATTGGGTACCATGCGTACAGCAAATCCCATGAAAGAGCGGATCAAAGAAATGCGCGAGCGCGTGAAGAAAGAGATCACCGGTCTGCAGAAGCTGTTTGTCTCCACGGATGCCCAGTGCCGCGCGGAGATCGAGGCCATCCGTCCTCTGGCGGATACGCTGGCCCGGGCGGTGCTGCGCTTTGAGGCGATCTACGGCGAAAAGAAGCGCGCAAAAAATCTCGTGGATTTCAGCGATCTGGAGCATTACGCGCTGGAGCTGTTCCTGCGCGAAACACCGCAGGGCTACGAGCGCACCGAAACAGCGCTCGCGGTGGCGGAGCGTTTCGACGAAGTGATGACCGACGAATATCAGGACACGAACGACGCGCAGGATTTCCTGTTCCGCGCCGTGTCCAAAGACAATACCAACCGCTTCATGGTGGGCGACGTGAAGCAGAGCATTTACAGCTTCCGGCAGGCCATGCCGGACATCTTCATCGCCTACAAAGATGCCTTTCCGCGCTACGACCGCGAGGCGGATGCGTATCCCGCCACCATCGTGCTGGACCGCAATTTCCGCTCCCGCAAAGAAATGACGGAAAGCGTGAATTTTATCTTCACACAGCTCATGTCCCGGGCATCCGGCGGCATAGAATATGAGGGTGACGAAAAGCTGGCTGCCGGCGCGGCCTATGCAGAGAAAGCCGGCTGTGAGACCATTGTGGAATTTCTAGAAGACCTCGACGGCGCCGGTGCGGATGTACTGGAACCGCAGCGCATTGCGGAGATGATCCGCGGCATGATGGACAGCGGCTTCACGGTTTCCGACCGGGACGGCGAACGCCCCGTGACTTACCGCGATTTCTGTATCCTGCTGCGCAGCGCCAATCAGCACGCACCGGTCTATGCGGAAAATCTCCGCGCCCTGGGCATCCCCGCTTGGGCGGCTGTGAGCGGCGGTTTCTTTGCCGCAGGCGAGGTTGCGACCGTGCTGTCCATGCTCAGTGTGATCGATAACCCGAATCAGGATATTCCGCTTCTGGCGGTCATGATGAGTCCGATCTATGGCTTCACACCGGAAGACATGGCAAAGCTTCGTGCCGAACGCGGGGAAGAGAGCCTTTACGTCTCACTGCTGCGGTCGGAAGATCCGCGCTGCCTGCGTTTGCGGGAAGAAATCGCACGCTACCGTATTCTGGCTTCTACGATGCCTTCCGATGCGTTCATCACGATGCTCTGCACGGAGACCGGTTTCGAGGACATCGTACGCTCCATGCCGGACGGCGAAAGCCGGCTGGCCAACATCCGCCTGCTGGAAAAATATGCAGCCGAGTATGAATCGAACGGCTACAACGGCATTTCCGGCTTTGTCCGGTTCATTGAGCGGCTGAAGAAGAACCGATCGGATATGGAATCGGCCAATGTCGTTTCCGAAAACGCCGATGTCGTGCGCATCATGAGCATTCATAAATCGAAGGGTCTGGAATTCCCGGTGTGCATCGTGGCCGGCTGCGGCCGCCGGTTCGTGCAGGATCGCGACGATATGCGCCTGCATCCGAAACTGGGGCTTGGCATCCGGCTGACGGATCCCGAAACCGGCATCCGCTATACGACGCTGCCGCGCGAAGCCATTTCCATCGCCCTTTCGGACAGCGACGCCGCAGAAGAGCTGCGCGTGTTCTACGTGGCGATGACGCGCGCCCGGGAGAAACTGATCCTGCTTTCCACCGTCAAGCATCTGGACAGTGACCTGCAGCGGCTTTCCGCGCAGATCACGCACGAAGAGCGCATCGCGCCGTATACCGTGAACAGCGTGACAAGCATTTCCCAGTGGCTGATGCTCTGTGCACTGCGGCATCCGGACGGCGAAGTGCTGCGCAGCCGCATCGGTGCAGACAGTGACTGCATCCTTCGGGCCCACTTTACCCCGTGGCAGATCGCTGTGCGCTATCCAGCGCCCCATGCGGAGGAAACCAAAGATGATGCGGTGCAGCCCGCGCCCGTGGACAAAAAACTGAAAGCGCGTATCGAAGAGAAACTCCGGTTTGTTTACCCGTATGCCGTGCAGACCGAGATGCCGACGAAGGTATCGGCGTCCGGTCTCGCGGCCGTACAGGCGCAGCGGGAGGGGGAGACGACCCTGTCCCGGCCGGCATTTCTCGGCGCAAAGGGCATGACGCCCGCCGAGCGCGGCACGGCGCTGCACGATTTCATGCAGTTTGCGGATTTTGCCGCCGCCGCGGTCGCCCCGGAAACGGAGCTCGAGCGGCTTGTGCGGGAGCATTTCCTCACTGCGGAACAGGCCGGTGTGGTGGACCGCCGCCGTGTGCGCGCTTTCTTCCTCAGCCCGCTCGGCAGACGGATCCTCAAAGCCGACCGCGTCTGGAAGGAGCAGCGGTTCATTGCCGATATTCCGTCCGGCCTTGTGAACCGGGAGCTTTGCGGAGAGGATGCCGCACTGCCCGTTCTGCTGCAGGGTGCCGTGGACTGTATGTTTGAGGAAAACGGATCGCTCTATATTGTTGACTTTAAGACCGATCGGTGCTATGATAAGGCAGAACTTTGGGGCAGATACGGCACACAGCTCAAGCTCTACAGCGAAGCGATGGCGCAGGTGACCGGCAAACCGGTCGCGGCCTGTATGCTCTATTCCTTCTGGCTGAACGATACCGTGGAGGACCCCGAAAAATAAAGAGCAAAATCCCGTATTTTTCTGTTGACAAACCGGGATGCGTATAGTATAATCTTTCAGGAAAACAAAGCGGAGCCATGCGCTCACACCCGTGCAGTACCGTCTGACACCGGTCAATATCCAAAAGAACGCGCAGAGATTGGGCGTATTTTGAGTTGATTTGCGGGCAGAGGTTTTCTGCCCGCTTTAATTTTGCATGGAGCCGCGTACACAGTTATCGCACGTGTGATGGAGGTGCTTAACCATTAGCAAACAGGAACTTCAGATAAACGAAGAAATCCGCGACAAAGAAGTCCGCGTCATCGGTCCGGACGGCGCACAGATGGGCATTATGTCCGCTCGTGACGCTCTGAATCTGGCAGCGGAAAGAAATCTGGATCTCGTCAAGATCGCTCCGCAGGCGCAGCCGCCGGTATGTAAGATCATCGATTACGGCAAGTATCGTTTCGAGCAGGCCAAGCGTGAGAAGGAAGCCAAGAAGAACCAGCGTGTCGTTGAAATCAAAGAGATTCGTTTGTCTCTCAACATTGACACCCACGACTTTGAGACGAAGCAGAACCATGCGACCCGTTTCCTCGGTGAAGGCAACAAGGTCAAGGTTTCCATCCGTTTCCGCGGCAGAGAGATGGGTCATCCGGAACTGGGTGCAGACATCATGAAGCGTTTCGCTGAAGCGCTGGCCGATGTGGCAAACGTTGAAAAGCCTGCGAAGCTCGAGGGTAGAAACATGCTGATGTTCCTCGCCCCCAAGCCCGTTAAATAACAAATTCAAGGAGGACATTTAAAATGCCGAAGCTTAAGACACACAGCGGCGCCAAGAAGCGCCTGAAGATTTCCAAGAAGGGCAAGGTCATCCGCGGCCATGCTTACATGAGCCACCTGCTGAACGGCCATGGCAAGAACGGTAAGAGCAAGCGTCATGCTCGTGGCACAACTGTTACCGATAAGACCAGCGTACAGGCAGTCAAGAAAATGATGCCCTACAGCTTCTGATTTAAGTCGGAACAGAAAAAGAACGAGAGTATAAACGCATTTACGGAGGTTATTATAAATGGCTAGAGTTAAGGGTGCGCTCGCAACGCGCAAGAGAAGAAAGAAGATTCTGAAGCTCGCTAAGGGCTACTGGGGTTCCAAGAGCAGACACTTTAAGATGGCTAAGCAGGCTGTCATGAAGTCCGGCAACTATGCTTACATCGGCAGAAAGCAGAAGAAGAGAGATTTCCGCCGTCTGTGGATCGCCAGAATCAACGCAGCTTGCCGTATGAACGGCACAACCTATTCCGCTTTCATGAACGGTCTGAAGAAGGCTGGCATCACACTCAACAGAAAGATGCTCTCTGAGATTGCAATCGCTGATGAGGCTGCTTTCAAGGCACTCGTTGAGAAGGCTAAGGCTGCTGTATAAAAAAGCTATTCGTGCGTCCGGAAGTCTTCCGGGCGCACATTTTTTGCTGTAGGAAGGGTGGTAAGAAACCGTGCGGATCGAACGAATTTCCAGTCGAAAAAGCTCCGTTGTGAGGGATGCCGCGTCGCTTTTGCAAAAGGCCGAAAAAAGAAGCGAGGCGGGACTTTTCATGGCGGAAGGCGCCAGACTCTGTGCGGATGCCGTGCGCAGCGGAACGGCGATCGCGGCTGTATTCTTCACGGAGAATGCACAAAAGAAATATGCGGCTTATCTGGAGCCGATCCTGAAAGCAGCGGAAAAAGCCTATTGTATCGAGGAACATATCGCCCCGCTTCTTTCCGATACCAAAAATCCGCAGGGTATTTTCTGTGTCTGCCGAATGCCGGAACGCGATGCATCCGGTATGCCGGTGGGCACTGAACCGGAAGAAACGGAGAACCGCCGTGTGCTGGTTCTCGAAAACGTGCAGGACCCGTCCAATATGGGCAATGTGCTCCGTACGGCGGAGGCGCTTGGCATCCGGCATTTGGTGCTGGTGGATGCCTGCTGCGATGTGTACGGCCCAAAGGTGCTGCGCGGCAGTATGGGTGCCGTGTTCCGCCTCGGTGTGGAACAGTATCCGGACGCGGAAAGCTGCCTGCGTGTCTTGAACGAAAGAAAGATCACCTCTCTGGCGTCCGTGCCGGACAGCAGCGCAACGCCCATCACGCAGATCTCTTTCGCTAAAGGCGATTGGGCGGTGTGGATCGGCAACGAAGGAAACGGTCTGACGAAAACCGCCATCGAGCAGTGTGCCGACCGCGTTACGATCCCCATGCTGGGCCGTGCGGAATCCTTCAATGCATCCACGGCGGCGGCCATCATGATGTGGGAAATGATGCGTGACGGCAGAAGGGACAGTGTGCACCATGGATAAACGTGCGTATTGGATCTGGCTGCAGAATGCGTTCGGGCCGGGCAGTGCGAAGCCGCGGCAGATCGTGGAGCGTACCGGCAGTCCGGAGGCGTTTTATCAGGGCGGGATCGGTCTGTGGAGCAGCTTTTCCTTTATTTCGGATAAGGAACTCAATGCACTGAGTATGTACGGAATCGAGCAGGCGCAGGCCATGCTGCAGTACTGCCTGAATTTGGGGCAGAAGGTCATCACGCCGGACAGCGGTCTGTATCCGGCAATGCTCAAAGAAATTTATAATCCGCCGACGGTTTTGTATATGCGCGGCGAGATGCCGGATTTCGCCGAATCCCTCTGGATCGGTGTGGTCGGCACGCGCAAGGCCGGACAGACGGGTCTGAATGCGGCGCGGGATATCAGTTATCAGCTTGCAGGCGAGGACGTGGTCATCGTCAGCGGCGGCGCTTTGGGTGTGGACTCAGAAGCACACCGCGGTGCGCTGCGCGGCGGCGGAAAGACCGCAGCGTTTCTGCCGTGCGGCCTCGATTATCCCTATCTGATGGATAACGCCCTGCTGCGGCGTGAAATTCTGGATTGCGGCGGTGCGCTCATTTCCGAATTTCCGATGAATACGCCGGTACAGCGCGGCGCGTTTCAGATCCGAAACCGGTTGATCTCCGGTGTTTCCCACGGCGTGTTCGTGGCGGAAGCGCCCAAAAAGAGCGGTGCGCTCATCACGGCGCGCCATGCATTGGAGCAAAACCGTGAAGTTTTCGTCTTTGTTGGGCCGGAGGAAAAGGATTTCGTCGGCTGTACGGAGCTCATGGAAGACGGCGCAAAGCGTGTGTTTACGGCAGAGGATATTTTGAAAAGTTTTGCACAGCGCCGGCAGGCGGAAAAGCTGGAGCGGATCGCCGCTGCGGTGGAACAAATTGAAGAAAGCCGGCCGGCAAGGCGGGCGAAAGTTCGGTTCCTGTCCGATTCCGAAGTACCTGCAACTGAAATCGCTGAACCGGAAACGGACGCGGCAGAAATGCCGGAGGAACTGCAGGAAGAATCGGTTCTGCCGGAGTCAGTCCTTGCCTGTTCCGAAGCGGCACAGTGTGTTTTTGGCGCGTTGAGTGAAGTTCCGCTGCACGCTTCGGAGATCGAAGAGAAGCTCGATCTCTCCGCCGGGGAGATCCTTGCGGCGCTGACGGAGCTGGAACTTTTCGGTTTGATTCGTACTTTCCCGGGTCAGAGGTTTACAAAGGCCTGAGAATATAGTATACTAAATAGATTAAAGTCCATTCTATTGTATTGTGTGCGCCGAAAGGGGTGCACACGCCGTGGATACTGCAGAATATCCACAAAAAACAGGATGCTGATTTATGAAAGGAAGGCCTTCTCTCCGGAGGAGGTGTGGTGGAGTGTATGTCCAAACTGGTTATCGTGGAGTCGCCGGCCAAGGCGAAGACGATAAAAAAATATCTGGGCAGCGGCTATGAGGTCGTGGCCTCCATGGGCCATGTCCGCGACCTGCCCCAGGCACGTCTTTGCGTCGACGTGAAAAATGACTTTGCCCCGAAGTATGCCATCATCAAGGGTAAAGAGAAGCTGGTCACCGAGCTCAAGAACGCGGCGGAAGACGCGGAGACCGTGTACCTCGCAACGGACCCGGACCGAGAGGGTGAAGCCATCTCCTGGCATCTGGCCTATATTCTGGGGCTTGATGCCGAAGAGATGAACCGCGTTACCTTCAATGAAATTACGAAAACCGGTGTGACGGAAGGCATGGCCAATCCCCGCACCATCGATCTCGATCTCGTCAACGCACAGCAGGCGCGCCGCATTCTGGACCGCCTTGTCGGTTATTCGCTGAGCCCGTTCCTCGCGAAGACCATTCGCCGCGGACTCTCTGCGGGTCGTGTACAGTCCGTTGCGCTTCGCATCATTGTGGACAGGGAACAGGAGATCCGTGCATTCAAGCCGGAGGAGTACTGGACGATCGATGCTCGCCTGACCGCGGAAGGTTCCCGCAGCATTTTCGGCGCCTCGTTCTACGGTGACCGGAACGGCGAGATCAAGATCGCGAATGAAGAACAGGCGAATGCGATCCTTGCCGCACTGGAATCCGTGCCGTTTATGGTGGATTCCGTCAAGAAGGGCAAGAAGAATAAGCAGCCCGCACCGCCGTTCATCACCTCCACTCTGCAGCAGGAAGCGTCCAGAAAGCTGGGCTTCCAGGCGAAGCGCACGATGAAAGCCGCGCAGGAGTTGTACGAAGGCGTGGAGATTCAGGGCATGGGCGCCGTCGGTCTCATCACCTATATGCGTACCGACTCCCTGCGTATCTCCGAGGATGCCATCCATGAGGCGGTGGAGTACATCGGCAATCGCTGGGGCAAGAGCTATCTGCCCGCAAAGCCGCGGCATTTCAAGACCCGTGCCAATGCGCAGGACGGCCACGAGGCGATTCGTCCCACGTCCGTGGCATTGACGCCGAAGGAAGTGGAAAGCTCCCTCACAAAGGACCAGTACAGACTCTATAAGCTCATTTGGGAGCGCTTTGTCGCCTGCCAGATGGCAAATTGTGTGCTGAATACGACCCAGGCGGTCATCACCGCCGGTGATTATATTTTCAAGGCCTCCGGCTACAATGTGGCCTTTGACGGCTACACCGTGCTCTATGAAGAGGGCCGCGATGTGGAGGAGGAAAAGGGCAAGGATCTGCCGAAGCTCGAAGCCGGTATGCACCTCAAGGTCCGCGACCTCAAGGGCAGCCAGCACTTTACGCAGCCCCCGGCCAGATTCACAGAAGCCTCCCTCATCAAGACGCTCGAGGAAAACGGCATTGGCCGCCCGTCCACCTATGCGGCGACCATTTCCACCCTGACCGGCCGCGAGTATGTGACCCGCGAGGGCAAGTCCTTCAAGCCGACGGAACTCGGTGAAGTCATCACGAAGCTGATGAAGGAGAAATTCCCGGAAATCGTGAACATCAAGTTCACCGCCGCCGTGGAAAAGGATCTCGATGAGGTCCAGAGCGGCAAGGTAGACTGGGTGGAGACCCTCCACGGCTTCTATGATGATTTCGACAAGAAGCTCAAGAAGGTCAAGAAGGAGATGGACGGCGTCAAGATCCAGCTGGAAGAAGACAAGACCGATTTCATCTGCCCGAATTGCGGCAAGCCCATGGTGGTGAAGTTCGGCCGCTTCGGTAAGTTCATCGCCTGCTCCGGTTATCCGGAATGCAAAACCATCAAGAAGATCGTCAACGAGACCGGCGCTGCCTGCCCGAAGTGCGGCGGCAAGATTATCGAGAAGAAGTCAAAGCGCGGCCGTGTGTTCTATGGCTGTGACCAGTATCCGAAGTGCGATTTCGTTTCCTGGGACGCACCTTCCACGGAGAATTGCCCGCACTGCGGAAAGGTTCTCCTGCAGAAGAAGGACAAAGCCAAAACGCTCTACTGCGTTACACCGGACTGCGGTTATTCTGTGAAGAAACATGATGAAGAATAAAGAAATCACCGTGATCGGCGCCGGTCTGGCAGGCGTGGAAGCCGCCTGGCAGATCGCTAACGCCGGTTATCGTGTGGTATTGCATGAAATGAAGCCGGTAAAATTTTCTCCGGCACATAAATGCGCAGGGTTCGCGGAGCTGATCTGCTCCAATTCCCTCAAGGCGGCGCGCATCGACAGCTCCGCCGGTCTTCTGAAAGAGGAGATGCGGCGCCTTGGCTCGCTGCTTACGGAATGCGCGGAGCACGCAAAGGTGCCCGCCGGCGGCGCACTTGCCGTGGACCGTGATGTGTTCTCGGAGATGGCGACGGAAAAGATCCGTTCCCATCCGAACATCGAGATCATTACCGGTGAAGTCACGGATATCCCGGAAGACGGCATCACCGTCATTGCGAGCGGTCCGCTCACAAGCGATGCTTTGGCTGAGAAGATCACAGCGCTCTGCGGCGGTGCACTCAGCTTTTTTGACGCCGCCGCACCCATCGTCACGCGGGAAAGCCTCGATATGAGCCTGTGCTTTTCCGCCTCCCGTTACGATAACGGCGAGGATGATTACATCAATTGTCCGATGAATAAGGAAGAATACGAGACCTTCTACGAGGCGCTTGTCTCTGCGGAGCGCGCCCCCGTGCATGAGTTCGATGTGATGAATCCGAAGGTCTATGAGGGCTGTATGCCCATCGAGGTCATGGCGCAGCGCGGGCACGATACCATCCGGTTCGGCCCCCTGAAACCGGTGGGACTTAAGGACCCTCGTACCGGCCGCCGTCCATGGGCGGTGGTGCAGCTCAGAACCGAAAACGCCGAAAAGACGCTGTACAACCTCGTGGGCTTTCAGACCAATTTGAAATTCCCGGAACAGAAACGGGTCTTCGGCTTGATCCCGGGTCTGCAGAATGCGGATTTCGTCCGCTACGGTGTGATGCACCGCAATACATTTTTGAATTCTCCCACCCTCCTGAACGCTGATTTCTCCATGCGCGAGAGACCGGATCTGTTCTTTGCCGGGCAGATGACCGGCGTGGAGGGTTATATGGAATCCGCGGCTTCCGGTATGCTGGCCGGCATCAATGCCGTACGCCGTCTGGAAGGCAGAAAGCCGCTTGTCCTGCCCGTGACCACTATGATGGGTGCACTGGCGGATCACGTTGCGAACAGCGCGTCGAAGGATTTCCAGCCCATGGGTGCGAATTTTGGCATTTTCCCGGCGATCGAGCCGCATATCCGCGACAAACGCGCCCGGTATATGGCTTTTGCCGAACGCGCACTGAAAGATCTGGAAAATTGTCTTAACGAAGATAAGGCTGCAAAGGAATAAACGAAAAGAGAGGGAAGAACCATGGCAATGCGAATTATCATAGATGCCTTCGGCGGCGATCATGCCCCCGAGGAGATCCTGAAGGGCTGCCGTATGGCAGCGGACGAACTCGGTGTGCAGATCATTCTGACCGGCCGTGAAAACGAGATCCAAGAAGCTGCAAAGCGTCTTGAGCTGAATATCTCCGATTTTGAAATCATCGATTGCCCGGATATCGTCACGATGGAAGACGAAGCGGTGGACGTTGCCCGCCGCCTGAAGAACAGCTCCATGGCTGTGGGTATGCGCGCACTGGTCGAAGGCAAGGGCGATGCCTTTGCTTCCGCCGGCAACAGCGGTGCCATGGTCGCGGGCGCTACATTGATTGTAAAGCGCATCAAGGGCGTGAAGCGCGTCGGTTTTGCACCGCTCCTGCCGAAGTCCGAAGGTTTCTTCATGCTGTGCGACAGCGGTGCCAACGTAGAATGCACCCCGCCGATGCTGGAGCAGTTCGGTCTGATGGGTTCCGTCTACATGAAGAAGGTCATGGGCGTTGAAGATCCCCGTGTCTGCCTTCTCAACAACGGTACCGAAGAGCACAAGGGCACTGAGCTGTACCGTGAAGCCTACAAACTGCTGTCCGAGCGCGAGGATATCCGTTTTGTCGGCAATCTTGAAGGCCGCGATATTCCGCACGACGGCGCGGAGGTCGTGGTTTGCGACGGCTTTACCGGCAACATTTTCCTCAAAACCTATGAGGGTGTAGCCATGGCGCTGATGGATAAGATCAAGGGCGTCTTCACAAAGAACCTTGTCAATAAGCTGGCCGCTTCCGTTGTGTACAACGACATGAAGGCACTCAAGAAATCCATGGACTACAACGAATACGGCGGCGCACCGATCCTTGGCTGCTCCAAGCCGGTATTCAAGATCCACGGCAGTGCCAAGGCGAAGACCGTTAAGAGCGCCATCGGTCTGTGCATGAAGTATGCGGAGACCAATATCGTAGAAGAGATCGCCAAGGCGGTCCAGAAGTAAAAAATACCCTTTTCCACTTCAAAGGATCTGAATATGAGACCATTCGATCGTTCTCTGAACGAATTTGAGAAGAAAATTGGATACCGTTTCAAAAATCAGGACCTGCTGCTCACAGCGCTGACCCACTCTTCCTACGCAAACGAAAGCCGCGGCAAAGTGCAGAGCTATGAGCGTCTGGAATTCCTCGGAGACTCCATTCTGGGCTTCGTCACGGCGGAGTATCTGTACGAAGCATTTCCCGACCTGCCCGAAGGCAAGCTGACCAAAAAGCGTGCGGCGCTGGTCTGCGAGAAATCCCTTTGCGGATTTACCCGCAGCTTTGGAGCCGGTGAGCTGCTGCGTCTCAGCCACGGCGAGCAGCATTCCGGCGGCAGAGAACGCCCCAGCATCCTGGCAGACGTGTTTGAGTCGATTACAGCGGCGATCTATCTGGATTCCGGCAGCCTCGAGGAAGCGAAGAAATTCGTCCTGCGTTACATCATCCCTGCAGCCAAATCCGCAGGGGAGCGCCCCTTTAAGGATCACAAGACCATGCTGCAGGAGATCATTCAGCAGAACCCCGGCGAAAAGTTGGAGTATGTACTTATCGGTCAGCACGGCCCGGATCACGACAAGCACTTCACGGTGGAAGTCCACCTGAACAGCAATGTGATCGGCAAGGGCGGCGGACGGAGCAAGAAGGAAGCGGAGCAGCAGGCAGCCCGCGAGGCATTGGAGCTGATGGGCTATTAAGCACGCGAATATTTCCGTTTTTATCCCGCATAACGGCTGCCCGCAGCAGTGCAGTTTCTGCAACCAGCGGCGGATCACCGGTGAGACCGCACAGCCCACCGCAGCGGAGGTGGAAGGCATTCTCCGGGATGCGGCAGCGTATATGGGAGAGCGGGTAAGAAATGCGCAGATCGCGTTTTTCGGCGGCAGCTTTACGGCCATTGACCGCGCGTATATGCTGGAGCTTTTGGAGACAGCCCAGAACGCCGTTCGGGCGTACGGGTTTTCCGGTATCCGCTGCTCCACGCGGCCGGATGCCATCGACCGGGAACGGCTGGATATCCTGAGAGCCTACGGCGTGACGGCCATCGAGCTCGGTGCACAGTCTATGCAGGATGCCGTGCTCCTGCAAAACCACCGTGGACACACGGCGCGGGATGTGGAGAATGCCGCGCACCTCATCCGGGAGTATGGCTTTGAGCTTGGCCTGCAGATGATGACGGGCCTGCCCGGCGACACGGACGAAGCTGCAATGGAAACGGCGCGGAAACTCATCGCGCTGCAGCCCGATACCATGCGGATCTATCCGACCATCGTGCTGGAGAATACTCCGCTTTGCGATTGGTACCGCGCTGGCTCCTATGTCCCGCAGACGCTGGAAGAAGCCGTTTCGCTCTGTGCAAGGCTGATCCCGGAGATCGAAAACGCCGGTATACGGTTGATTCGTGTGGGCCTTCATGCAAGCGAGGCCATGGAAAACCGCGTGGCGGGGCCGTACCATCCCGCATTTATGGAGCTTTGCCGCAGCGAGATCTTCCTGTGCGAGCTCACAGAAAGACTGGATGCAAAGCATCTGAAGAAAGCCACTGTGGCGGTCTCGCCGCAGATGCTGTCCGTTGCCCTCGGGCAGAAACGCAGCAATTTGACGAAGCTGCGCGCAATGGGCTATGAAATTGAGATCAGGTCGGAAAAAACGCTTTCCGGCAGAACATACAGGATAGAAGAATCAGGCAGGTGAACCGATGCTTTTAAAATCTCTGGAATTACAGGGCTTTAAAACCTTTCCGGATAAGACGCTCCTCAATTTTGAGGAGGGCATCACCGCGGTCGTCGGTCCGAACGGCAGCGGTAAAAGTAATATTTCCGATGCAATGCGCTGGGTGCTGGGAGAACAGTCCACCCGCGCTTTGCGCTGCACAAAAATGGAAGATGTCATCTTCAGCGGTACGCCGCAGCGCAAGGCACAGGGCTTTGCGGAAGTCACCATCACCATTGATAACACGGATCGCCAGCTGAATTTTGACGGCGATACCGTGGCGATCACCCGCCGGTTCTACCGTTCCGGTGAGAGCGAATACCGCATCAACCGTACAATGGTGCGTCTGCGCGATATCCACGAGCTGTTCATGGATACCGGTCTCGGACGCGACGGCTATTCCATCATCGGGCAGGGCAAGATCGACAGCATTGTGTCGGCCCGCAGTGAGGACCGCCGGGAGATTTTTGAGGAAGCGGCCGGCATTTCCCGGTTCCGTTACCGTAAGGAAGAAGCAGAGCGCCGCCTGGCGAGAACGGAAGAGAATCTGGTTCGCCTTAGAGACATTCTGCAGGAGCTGGAAGGCCGTTTGGAGCCTTTGCGCGTGCAGGCGGAAAAGGCGGAAAAGTTCATTGCCTTTGACGGCGAGAAGAAAAATCTGGAGATTGGCCTGTGGCTGGAAACACTGAACCGTTCCGGCCGCGTGGTGCGGGATGCCGAGGAGAAGATCGGCCTTGCGCAGAGCCAGTATAATGAAGCCGAAGAAACACTGCATCAGATCGCAGAAGAAATAGAGAAAAATTACGCGGAGACCAATGCCTGTACCGCGGAAATGGAAGCGGTGCGCACACAGGCGGCGGCATCGGATGAAGACGCCACCCGCAAGGAAGGCGAGATCTCCGTGGTCGAAAACGACATCCGTCACGATCGCGCACAGATCGAGCAGCTCAAGGCGGAGATCGATGAGGCATCCCGTTCCGGTGAGGAGATCGACGCGGAAATCGCGGAAAAGGAAGCGGCGGTAAAGCTCAAGGAAGGCGAGATTGCCCGCAACAACTCCGATTTCATCGCGTTCACCGCAGAACTTGAGGCTCTGCGCAGCAGTACGGACGGTGCTACAAAGGAGATTGATGCCGTATCCGCCGTGCTGACGGCCCTGAACGCCGAGTTGTACACGGTTCGTGTACGTCGCGCGGAAGCGGATTCCTCCATGCAGGAGATCCGCAGCCGGTCTGAATCGGTGGATCGTCTGATTGCGGAATGCAGCGCTCAGATCGAGCTGTTCCAAAAAGAAGTGAAAGAGCTGTCCGGGATGATCGCGGACACCGAAAAGAAGATCACGGCTGCGGAAAACACGATCCGCGGCTATGAGATGCGTCTCGAATCCCGCCGCAGAAAGGCGGAGGAAGCCAAGGCGGAAGCTGACCGCATTCATCTGGATGTGGGGGAGAAGCTGCGCCGTGCAAAGCTCCTTGAGGATCTCGAGCGCAATCTGGAAGGCTTTAATCAGAGCGTCAAGACCGTGCTGCGCGAGAAGGAGCGCGGCGGTCTGCGCGGCATTCACGGACCGGTGACAAAACTGCTCCGTGTGCCGCGGGAATATGCCGTCGCCCTCGAAATTGCCCTAGGCGGCGCCATGCAGAATGTGGTCGTGGATTCCGAAGATGCGGCCAAGGCGTGCATCCGGTTCCTGATGCACCGCAATGCTGGCCGTGCTACCTTTATGCCGCTGACGACGACCCACGGCAGTGTGATCCAAAAACGAGAGATGGAAGAGATCCCGGGCTTTGTTGGGGTCGCGTCCGAACTTTGTGCCTGTGCACCGGAATACAACGGCATCCGTGATTTCCTGCTCGGGCATACCGTGGTGGCGGAAGACTTGGACAGCGCGGCAGCCATTGCGCGGCAGATCCGCTACCGTTACCGCGTAGTCAGCCTCGACGGTCAGGTCGTCAACTCCGGCGGTACGTTCACCGGTGGTTCTGCGGCCCGCAATTCCGGCCTTTTGAGCCGTGCCGGGGAGATCGAGCGCATCCGCGCTGAAGCCGCCAAGCTGCAGAAAGCCGAAGAAGATGCACAGCAGAAGCTGAAAGCGCTGCAGCAGGAAACGGCATTGGCCGCCGCGGAGCTGGATACCGCTCGCAGTGCGCTGCGTGTTCTGCAGGAAGACCGTATCCGGTTCACGTCGGAAAAATCCCGTGCCGAGCACGATGTGCTGGCGCAGCAAAAGCAGGCTTCCGGGCTTGTGGAAGAGCGGGATAACGCAGCAGGCCGTCTGGAAAAGCTGGCGGCTGCGATGCAGACGGCTGACGAGGAGATCCGCGCGCTGGAAGAAAAAGCCGCCGGAGAACAAACGAAAATGCAGGCCATGGCGGAAAGCCGCGAAGAGCAGATGCGCCGCTGTGACGATATGACCCGCCGTCTGCAGGAGATCCGTCTCATGGGTCTCACCGTGCAGAAGGATAAAGAGACACTGCTCGCGTCCATTGAAGCGCTGCGGATGCGCCGTACAGACCGTACGGAACGCCTGCACACCTTGGAGGGGCAGATCCAAACCTGTGAAGCCAATATCCTGCAGCGTCAGGAAAAGATTCTGGCATTGCAGCAGGAAATGCAGTCCATGCGCGAGCAGGCTGCCGAAAAGAGAAACAGCATCACGCAGATCGCGGAACGCCGCGCCGCGCTGGAAAAAGAAGCCGGCACGCTGCGCATCCGGGAGAGAGAAACCGGTGCACTGCGCGAAAATGTGGGTCTCGAGATCGCCCGTCTGAAGGAGCGCCTCGAAAACCTGAACCGCGAATATGATACGATCCTTGCAAAACTCTGGGAAGAATATGAACTGACCCGCCGCGAGGCCGAGGAGATCGGCATTACGATCGACGATGTTCCGGCGGCACAGCGCAGACTGACCGAGCTGAAAAACAAGATCCGTGCCCTCGGCGCCGTAAATGTGGCGGCCGTGGTGGAATACAAAGAAGTCTCCGAGCGCTATACCTTCATGAAGACGCAGACGGATGACGTCGAGAAATCGAAGGCGGAGCTCTTAAAGCTGATCGATGAGCTGACAAAGCGAATGCAGAGCCAATTCACGGAGCGATTTGCCGTGATCAACGAGAATTTCGGAAAGATCTTCAAAGATCTCTTCGGCGGCGGTTCGGCACAGCTTGCCTTTACCGACGAATCGGATATTCTGAATTCCGGCATCGAGATCAAAGTGCATCCGCCGGGCAAGATCGTGTCCCACATCGAGCTGCTTTCGGGCGGTGAAAAGGCGCTGGTGGCCATCTCCATTTACTTTGCCATCATGCGCGTCAGCCCGCCGCCGTTCTGTATGCTGGATGAGATCGAGGCTGCACTGGACGACGTCAACGTGGTGCGCTTTGCAAATTATCTGCGCCGTATGAACGACAACACCCAGTTCATCGCGATCACGCATCGCCGCGGTACGATGGAAGAAGCCGATATGCTGTACGGCGTGACGATGCAGGATCAGGGCATCTCGAAGCTCCTGAGCCTGCGCACCCACGAAGTGGAAGAAAAACTTGGCCTGTAACCGGCCGGAAAGAGGTAAATTATGGGCTTTTTTGATAAAATCAAAGCCGGTCTCAAAAAGACCCGCGAAAATATCAGCAATCAGATCAACTCCATGCTCCATGCCTTCACAAAGATTGACGAAGATCTTTTTGAGGAGCTTGAGGAGCTGCTTGTGATGGCGGATGTCGGCATCAACACCGCCACCCGCATCTGCGATACGCTCCGTGCCCGCGTCAAGGAACGCGGCATCACGGATCCGGATGAGATCATGGATCTGCTCCGCGAGGTCGTCACCGAAATGATCGACGGCGACAACGAACTGCATCTCGATTCGCAGCCGTCTGTCATCCTCGTGATCGGCGTTAACGGTGTGGGCAAGACCACCACCATCGGCAAGATCGCTTCCCGTTTGAAGAAGGAGGGCAAGTCCGTGATTCTCGGTGCGGCCGATACTTTCCGCGCTGCCGCCATTGAGCAGTTGGAAGTCTGGGCAGACCGTGCCGGCGTGCCGATCATCAAGCACGGCGAGGGCGCTGACCCGGCTGCGGTTGTGTTCGATACCATCGCGGCGGCAAAGGCGCGTCATGCCGATGTCGTCATCTGCGACACCGCCGGCCGTCTGCACAATAAAAAGCATCTGATGGATGAGCTTTCCAAGATCTCCCGCATCATCGATAAGGGTTTGCCGGGCTGCAGCAAGGAAGTGCTGCTCGTGCTGGATGCCACCACCGGGCAGAATGCGGTCAATCAGGCCAGAGAGTTCAAGGAAGCCGCCGGCATCAACGGCATCGTGCTCACGAAGCTGGATGGCACCGCCAAGGGCGGCGTTGTGCTCGCGATCCGCGAAGACCTCGGTCTGCCGGTGAAGTTCATCGGCGTCGGCGAGCAGGTGGATGATTTGCAGCCGTTTGATGCGCAGGATTTTGCCCGCGCACTGTTTGAGCGAAACGACGCATGAGGCTCGCGGTATTTTCCGATATCCACAGCAATCACATCGCGCTGGAAGCCTGCTTTGAAGAAGCGGAAAAGCGCGGTGCGGATCTCTGGGTTTTCCTCGGGGACTACGTATCCGATTGCGCTTGCCCGCATAAGACCATGGAGCTGCTTTATACGGCGCAGAAAACGCACGATTGCCGCTTTGTGAAAGGCAACCGGGAAGAATATCTTTTGAACCACCATAAAAACGGCAGCGATTGGGCATACGGCCAGACCACGGGGTCACTCCTCTACACGTATGAAAATATGACGGCGAAGGATCTCTACTTTATCGACAGCCTGCCGATGACGGATGTGATCCGCATTGACGGCACAGACCCGATTCGTATCTGTCACGGCGCACCCTATAAAACCCGCGTGGAACTGAAGCCCGGCAATGGCCGTGTGCCGCAGGTGCTGGAGACTGTGCAGGAACCGGTTCTTCTGGGCGGCCACAGCCACACACAGTTTACGGAACAGGTGGGCGAGAAGCTCTATGTGAATCCCGGCTCACTCGGCATTCCCACCACAGGCATTCCGCAGGCAGAAATGGCCTTCCTGGAATGGAACGGTCAAAGCTGGGTGCCGGAGCTTGTGCACGTACCGTATGATATAGAAGCCGTCGTTCGGGAAATGACGGAAGCCGGTCTGCCAGAATGTACATCCGTGTGGGCGCACTGCATCGTGAAAGGGCTGCGTACCGCGCATAATTATGCGATGGACTGCCTGAATCTTGCCGGGAAACTGGCCGGCAGCGGCAGCATGACGAACGCACACCTGGTGCAGGCTGCCAAACAACTCGGCATTTTGGAATGAAGGGAAGTAAAAGCATATGGATATGATCATAGCAACACACAATAGGCACAAAGTAGAAGAATTCAGCCGCATTCTGGCGCCGCTCGGCATCACCATCCGCACGGCGGAGTTGACGGAAGCGGAAGAAAACGGCATCACCTTCATGGAGAATGCCTACATTAAGGCAAAATCCGCCTGCGAAGAGACCGGTCTGCCGTGCATTGCGGATGATTCCGGTCTCTCCATTGACTATCTGAACGGCGAGCCGGGTGTGTACTCTGCACGCTATGCGGAAGAAGGCAAGCGCAAGCTGACCGTTCTCGAAAAGCTCAAAGATGTGCCGGACGAGCAGCGTAGCGCGCATTTCACCAGCGCCATTGCCTGTGTTTTTCCGAACGGCGATGCGCTCGAAGCGGAAGGACACTGCTATGGCAGGATCACCCGCGAACTGCGCGGCAGCGGCGGTTTTGGCTACGATCCCATCTTCCTCTGCACAGAGGAAGGCTGCATGAATAAAACCTTCGGCGAAGCCACACCCGAGGAAAAGGATGCCGTGAGCCACAGAGGAAAATCCCTGCGGATTTTCGCAGAAGAACTTGAAAACTATCTTCAGGAAAAGGAAGGATAACAATATGCTGACCAGTAAACAGAGAGCGTACCTGCGTTCCCTCGCCGTCAATGAGGATACCATCCTGATGATCGGCAAGGGCGGCATCGACGGCGATGTCATCAAGCAGGCTGCAGACGCAATTTTTAAGAGAGAACTCATCAAGGGCAAGGTGCTGGCAGAGACCGCGCCGGTTTCCGCGCGTGAAGCGGCGGAAATGCTCGCCGAAGCCACCGAGAGCGAAGTCGTGCAGGTCATCGGCAATAAGTTCTGCCTCTACAAACGTCACCCGAAAGAGCCGAAGATCATCCTGCCCAAGGCAAAGAAAATCTGATCCGGAGGCGGTTTTGTGAGAACGGGTATTTACGGCGGAACCTTTAACCCCATTCACAGGGCACATATTCATCTCGTGCGGGAGTTTGCGAAGCGTCTGTCGCTGGACCGTATCCTGCTGATTCCCACCGGAACGCCGCCCCATAAAGCGGCAAAGCAGTTGGCTTCGAATGAAGATCGGATCCAGATGCTGCGTCTTGCCGCGGCGGAGGTCACCGAGTGTCCGGTGGAAATTTCCGAAATAGAGATGCGGCGTGAAGGGAAGAGCTATACGGCGGATACGCTGACTCAGCTGAAAGCGCTGTATCCCGGGGACGAGCTGTTCCTTCTGATGGGCGAGGATATGTTTCTTACCATCGATCAGTGGTATCAGCCGGAGCGGATCTTCCGTGCTGCCGTGATTTGCGGTGCGCCGCGTGATTTTGACAGTATGCATAAGCTGCAGGCGCATGGAGAAGATGTAAAGCGCAGATACCCGGAATTCAACTACATCCTGCAGAATATCCCGTATGTGCCCGGTTCTTCCACACAGGTTCGGGAGCGGCTGTCTGCGGGGGACGCAGTTTCGGATCTTCTGCCGGAAACGGTGGAAGACTATATCCGGGAAAGGGGATTGTATGGCACTGAGCAAGAAGGAAAGACAGGAATATATTAAAGCCATCAAGCCCATGCTTTCGCCCAAGCGCTTTGAACATTCCCTCAATGTGGCGCAGGAAGCGGTAAAGCTTGCGAAAAAATACGGTGCGGATGAAGAAAAGGCGGAGATCGCCGGCCTGCTGCACGATATTTTAAAGGACACACCCTCCGAGAAACAGTTGAAAATTATCTCGGACTTTGGTATAATACTAAACAATGTCGAACTTTCGGCCAAGCGGTTCTGGCACGCCATTGCCGGCGCGGTGTATATCCGCACCGTGCTGTACATCGAAGATCCGGAGATCTTCGATGCCGTGCGCTACCACACCACTGGCCGGAACAATATGTCTCTGCTCGAAAAGGTGATCTTCATCGCCGATTTCATCTCCAAGGACCGGGACTATCCCGGCGTGGAGGATATGCGCAGAACGGCATATAAAAGCCTCGATAAAGCCATCGTGGAAGGTATTGCGTTCACGATTGGAGATTTGGCGAAGAATCGCGATCCGATCGTGATCGACACCATCGATGCATATAACGACGCCGTATGGGCCGTGCGTCACGGCAAATAACGGCACAGGAAAGGACAAACAGCATGGAATCTTTAGCGCTTGCAAAAACTGCGGCGAGCATTCTCGATGCGAAAAAAGCAGATCACCTCAATGTGGTCCGGATCACGGACATTTCCTCGCTGGGCGATTATTTTGTCATCGCCAGCGGTACCAGCAACACCCACGTGCACGCACTGGCCGATGAGCTGGAGGAGAAGCTGAAGGAGCAGGGCACAGCCCCGTCCCGCGTGGAGGGTTACCGATCCAACTCCTGGATCATTCTGGATTACGATGCTGTGGTGGTGCATCTGTTCACACCGGAAGCCCGTGAATTTTACGATCTGGACCGTCTCTGGGCAGACGGTGAACGGATCGATCTGAAAGATATTATCATCCCCGAGATGTAAGGAGGCAATTCGTTATGGCGAATTATGATCACAGTATAGTAGAGAAAAAATGGCAGAAATATTGGGAAGAGAACGATACGTTCCATACCGATGTCTGGGATTTCTCCAAGCCGAAGTACTATGTGCTGGATATGTTCCCGTATCCGTCCGGTGTCGGTCTGCACGCAGGCCATCCCGAGGGCTATACCGCTACGGATATCATGTCCCGTATGAAGCGTATGCAGGGCTACAATGTTCTGCATCCCATGGGTTATGACTCCTTCGGTCTGCCGGCAGAGCAGTATGCGGTTTCCACCGGCAATCATCCGAATGGCTTTACCCAGAAGAACATCGAGACCTTCTCCGGCCAGCTGAAAGAACTCGGCTTTGACTATGACTGGTCCAAGGTTGTTGCCACTTCCGATCCCTCCTTCTACAAGTGGACCCAGTGGATCTTCAAAAAGCTCTGGGAGAAGGGCTATGCGAAGCGCATCGAAATGCCCGTCAACTGGTGCGAAGAGCTCGGCACCGTGCTTTCCAACGATGATGTCATCGACGGCAAGTCCGAGCGCGGCGGTTA
>JAFQWC010000131.1 GCA_017407665.1 Clostridia bacterium
AGTATGCCCCTACCGTCGTAGTCCGAGCGTGCAACTGTTATCAGGCAGCGAGGCGTCGCAGGCAACGAGTGGGGCCCGGTAGAACATCGGAGGGGTGGGATTCCCGCGGTGCTGCGCCAGCAGCCGTCCGTTATGCCATTTTTATATTTTATGTTTTATGAAGCTACTTATGAAAGGGGAAAACAATGCGAGATACTAAATTGCCTGAAAGCAATTCGTCTAAAGCATCTCATAATCCTCTGGAAGAAACAACGACCTACCATATCGAAGGTAGGTCGTTTGTCGTACAACCGGTTTTCAAAACAGGAAATGCCAACACCATTGGTGACATTCTGCTTCGCCTGATGCAGGCCGAGTGTGAAAAAGCCAACTAAGATTTTCTGAACCGGCTGACAAGTGGCAGTCAGCGCGGTATAATATTTGTGTGAAGTAAATACACGCAAGGAATATTTGTTGTCTGGCTGTCCCGGAAAGGAGGACTTTATGAGACAGTCGAACAACAAGAAAACACGCGACGTCACCGCGTTTATTTACCCTCGTTTATCCCGTGATGATAATTTGGAAGGTGAAAGTTACAGCATCGGCAATCAAAAGAAGCTGTTGACCAAGGCCGCAAAGGATATGGGATATACAAACATCGTTACTTTCGTAGACGACGGTGTTTCCGGCGTTACGATGGATCGTCCCGGTTTTAATGAAATGATGCGTCAGCTTGAAGAAGGTCGGGCTGCTGCATTGTTTGTAAAGGATCTGTCCCGTCTGGGCAGAAACTACATTGAGGTCGGACGGTTGATGGAGGAATTTTTCCCAGAGCATGATATTCGCCTGGTTGCGGTCTCTGATAACATTGACACCGCAGAAGGTGAAAATGAGCTGGCCCCGATCCGTAATCTGTTCAACGAATGGTATGCGCGTGATATCAGCAAGAAGCGCCGTATCAGTAATAAGATCAAGGGTAATGCTGGCGAACCTATGGGGCAGCCTCCCTATGGTTACATGAAGGACCCTGATAACCCGAAGCGGTGGATCATTGATGAAGAAGCAGCTTTGGTTGTACAGCGGATTTACAGCATGACCCTGGAAGGGCTTGGAACGGAGCAGATTGCCGCCCAGCTTGAACGGGAAGAAATACTCACCCCTCGCGCCTATTGGCTTAAAAAGGGCATCAAGAGGCCCGGAAAGGGCAAACAGCAGCCTCCTACGAAGTGGAACAGTTCAACCATCACCAAGATCCTGTCCCTGCAGGAGTATTGCGGCGATATTCTCAATTTCAAAACATACTCCAAATCCTACAAAAACAAAAAGCGCATTGATAACGACCGTGAAAATTGGGTTATCTTCAAGGATGTGCATGATCCGATCATTGACCGGTGTGTTTGGGAGCAGGTACAGCAGAAGCGTGGTAAGGTGCGTAAGCGTCGGACCAACGATGGAGAACGTAATATGTTCTCCGGCCTCCTGGTATGTGCTGACTGCGGCAGCAATCTCCATTTCCATTTCAATCAGGGCAACCCTGAGATCAAGTATTTCAACTGTTCCAACTATAAGGGCAACAGAGGATCTTGTACCTCTACCCATTATGTCCGTGTTGACTTCCTGGAAGAAGTGGTACTTGGTGAAATTAAGAGGTTGACCAAATTTGCCAATCGCTATGAGGATGATTTCTTAAAAGCTGTCATGGGTAGCACCCAGCAGAGCACAGCACTTAATCGAAAGCTCATGCAAAAAGAGCTTGCAACAATGCAAGCTCGTGATGAAGAACTGGATGGATTGTTTGAGCGTATCTATGAGGACAACCTTTCCGGCAAACTGTCCGACGACCGATTTGCCAAAATGTCCCGGCGGTACGAAACGGAACAAAAGGATCTGGCTGAGAAGATCAAAGTCCTCCGGGCCGAGATCGACAAGCTCAGCAGCAAGGCAGTAACATCCGATATGTTTATTGCTACCGTTCGGAAATACACGCGGGCCAAGAAACTGACCCCTCGTATGCTGAATGAGCTGATTGAGAAAATCGAAGTCCATCAAGCAGAGAAGATTGATGGAATTTGGGTACAGAAGCTCACGATCCACTATAACTGTGTCGGTGCAATTTTTGTACCTGATATTGAGACCCTGCCCGTTCCGGCAGTCACGGTCAATACACGCAAAGGCGTGTTCGTCAACTACGCTCCATGCCAAATTACGGCATGAAAAAACGAGTGTCCTTACAGCTTTTCAAATGCTGTAAGAACACTCGTCATGGTCGAGGTGACAGGATTCGAACCTGCGGCATCTTGGTCCCAAACCAAGCGCGCTACCATCTGCGCTACACCTCGCTATGCGGTTTTTCCGTGCAGATTATTATACCGCATCTTGGCCGCAGATGTCAAGAATTATTCAAGGATCCGGATGAGGCGGACGAGATCCGCGGTCTCCAGCCGGTCGTTTTCATTTTGGTCCGCCGCCAGAAATTCCGTCTCGGTCGGCTGTGTACATCCGGCCAAACATTGCATAAGCACGCGGACATCCGCGGTGTTCACGGTGCCGCTGCCGTTGATATCCCCCGGAACAATAATCGTATATCGCACGCCGCCGATCACGGCCTCCCATCCGGTGCGCAGCTTACCCGTGGCGGCCTCCCCCTCTTTTTCCACAGCGGGGTTCTGATCCGGGAAGGCGGCTTTCAGCTTCGCGGCTGTGGTGCCTGCCGGAGCGAACAGGTATCCATCCCTAAACTCCACTTCCAACGGATAGGGCGTCGCGGTAGGTTTTGGGGTAGCTGTAGGCTTGGGGATATTTGTGGGTTTAGGGGTATTTGTTGGCTTGGATGTTGCCGTAGGTTTAGGGGTATTCGTCGGTTTAGGAGTGTTTGTTGGCTTCGGCGTGGCTGTGGGTTTAGGGGTATTTGTCGGCTTGGGGGTTGGCGTGGGTTCAGGTGTGAACACCGGGGTCGGTTCGGGTGTGGCGGTGGGTTCCGCAAACGTACCGTACGGCACAAGGATATAGTCGTCCGCACGGCGGACCAGAACGGCGGCCGTCGTCAGTGCCTGCGGTTGGCCGTCCACGGAAAAGCGTGCGGTTCTCGCTTCGGAAAATGCGCAGCGTACCACGGTGCCGTCCTCGCCGGCCCAATAGAAGAAATCTTCATCCGCGGCAAGGCACGCGGTGTACTTCGCGTTCGTTCGGGTATGCTCCAGAACATCGCCTGCTGTGCTGCACACCACACGGTTTACATTGAGGTACATGTCCGGCGTCAGCATATACACGGCTGCCGATTCCGCGGGATACGAAAACCCGTCCGCGGCTTCGATCTCGCCCCCGAGGGCAAGACCGATGGCACGCTCGCGAAGGAACACGACCAGCCGGTCTTCCAGCACCTGAATGCCCGCGATCTCCTCGCCGAATTCCAGACTACCGGCCATACTGCCCGCCACATCGTACCACCAAAGGACGCTCGGCGTGTCGAACCGCACCGCATAAAACCGGGCGTGCCGGTCCATTTCATAATATTTGAGGGTCGTCTGCGGGATCTCCACAGTGTAAAAATCTGTTTGCTGCAGAGTTTCGGCGTCGAAGCGTTCGACCACAAGAAAATCCTCCAGCGCCGTCACGGCGGACAGGCAATTTTGATGCAGAAAAACAGCATTCGCCGCGAACACGGTGGTCACAGAGGCGGAGCCGTCCGCAAGGCAGATCTCCGTCGTGTCATCCGTATACGCGAGGACATGGGTATCGTTCACGGGCGCAAAAAGCAGCACCTCCGCGCCTTCGGAAAGGCCGGAAGCGAGGGTCTGTTCACCGGATAGCCGACCGGCTCCCAACAGAAAAACCAGCAGCAAGGGCAAAAACCATATCATTTTTCCTGCTTTTTTCATCGCGCTCCCCTCCGGTTACAAAGTAACACAGTCCCACTGTGCCCTCTGTTCCGTCGTGAAATATCCTCACAGCACGGGGATCCCGAAAAAAGACTTGACTTTAAGCGGACTTTAAGGTGTAATATAGAGAAAAATCAACGGAGGTTTAAATATATGAAAAAACTGGGTTTCGGCTTGATGCGTCTGCCGTCTTTGGATCGGGTAAAGTCCCCCAATGTGGATATGGAACAGCTCAAAAAGATGGTGGATCTCTTTATTTCCCGCGGATTCACCTATTTTGACACGGCTTGGATGTACTGCGGCTTCGCCAGCGAGCCGGCTGCCAAGGAGGCCCTCGTCTCCCGCTATCCCCGTGACAGCTTCACACTGGCCACCAAGCTGCACGCCGGTTTCCTGAAGACCGAAGACGACCGCGACCGCATTTTCTTCAGCCAGCTGGAGAAGACCGGTGTGGAATATTTCGACTATTACCTGCTGCACGGCATTGAGGCGGGTATGCTGCCCACCTATGAGAAACTCGACTGCTTCAACTGGCTCCTCGAGAAGAAGGCCGCCGGTCTTGTGAAGCACGCCGGATTCTCCTTCCACGACAAGGCCGACCTGCTGGACGAGATTCTCACAAAGCACCCGGAGATGGAATTTGTGCAGCTGCAGATCAACTACCTCGACTGGGAGAGCGAGTGGGTCGAAAGCCGCAAGTGCTATGAGGTCTGCGTAAAGCACAATAAGCCCGTTTTCGTCATGGAGCCGGTCAAGGGCGGCACACTGGCCAATCTGCCGGCAGAGGCCGAGGCACTCGTAAAGGCCATGGACCCGCAGGCTTCCGCATCGAGCTGGGCCGTACGCTTTGCCGCCAGCCTGCCGGGCGTAGAAGTCGTGCTTTCCGGCATGACCACCCTCGAGCAGATGGAGGACAACTCCGCCTATATGCAGGACTTTAAGCCCCTCACCGAAGATGAGCGTCAGACCCTCTTCAAGGTGGCGGAGATCATCAACAGCCAGATCGCGATCCCCTGCACCGGCTGCGCCTACTGCGTGGAGGGCTGCCCGATGAACATCGCCATTCCGCAGGTTTTCTCCATGTACAACGAAGATATGCGCGAAAACCTCGCCGAGAAGGGCTGGACCATCAACTTTACAAACTACGAACTGGTCACTGCTAAGGGCGGCAAGGCCAGCGAGTGCATCGCCTGCGGCCAGTGCGAGGCTGTCTGCCCGCAGCACCTGCCGATCATCGAGAACCTGAAGCAGGTCGCCGCCCATTACGAACGATAACCGCATACGCAAAATACACCAAGAGCCGGAGGGTTTCCTCCGGCTCTTCTTAATATATTCTATACTGATCTGTTTTAGGAATCCATGTTCTCCGGAAATCCGGACAAAAATTGCTTGATCTCTTTTCTGCTTCGGAGCACGACTGATTTATCCGCAAAGGGCGCGATGCGTGCTTTCACGCCGTCCGCGCCGGTATCAAAATTCCTTGCCCATTTGAACATAAGCCGCACCATTTCCAGACTGGGCTTATAATTCGCGCGTTCCACACCCAGCACCTGCCGCACATGGCGTTTCAGGATGCGGTGCGCCCGCACACGGTAGGGCAAATCGAGAACAAGGATCCGGTCTGCCTGCCGCATTCCTTCCAGAAAGATTTCCCGGCCGGTATCTTCCAGAATACAATCTCCGGCAAGCGCCGCCTGAAACAGAGCATCCCGTTCCTCGGGATCGCGCCGCACATTGCCGAATTCCCCTGTCGGGTCTTTCTTATGGACAAATTCGTCCAGATGATAGCACGGCACACCGGTTTTTCCACTGAGCTGCTCGGCCAATGTGGATTTTCCGCTGGCCACAGAGCCGACAATATACAGTTTCACGGTCCGCACCCCTTCTCCTTTTAGGTGTGTCTATTATAGCTATGGCAGCGGATCGTGTCAAGCGAACATTCAAAAATCTTCACATAGAAAACAGGGGTTTATCCGCCCTGCGTGAGGCGGACGATGCGGTCCCAGGTCTGGCTGCCGACGATGCCGTTGACGTCCAGCCCCTGCTCGCGCTGGATCGTACGCACGGCCTGTTCCGTGGCGGCGCCGAAATTGCCGTCCACATCCACGCGGGGAATGGTGCTGTTGCGGGCGGCTGCCTCGTTGATGAGCGTCTGCAGCTCGCGCACATCGTCGCCGGTGCGGCCGCGCAGCAGATACCGCCCAGGGTAAATCAGGCTGCTGTCCGGCACGGTGTTGGGCGGGATATTGGCCACGGTGGCGCGGTAGCGTTCGAGCAGCCGCGCGGAGGTGGCCGGGCCGACGATGCCGTCCGGCGTGAGGCCGTTCAGCCGCTGAAACGCCTGCAGCGACTGCGCGGTGCGGCTGTCGAACACGCCATCCACGGGCGGCGTGGGGATCTGGTCACTAAAATAGGCCAGCACCGCCAAAAGATACTGCACCTCCCGCACGAGGGGGCCGGTATCGCCCTGCCGCAGCACGGTGGGGTAAATGCGGTCCGCTTCTTGCGGCGTGATGCCCTCGGAGTACAGCTCGTTGAGCCGCTTGATGCCGTTATAGATGGATTTGATCCTGTACCAAGTAGCTTTGCCGACGATGCCGTCCGGCGTGAGGTTGAAGATCTCCTGAAATTCCCGCACGGCAGCTTCGGTGTCGCGGTTAAAGACGCCGTTCGTGGCGGGGATGCGGGGGATGGCGGGGTAATTCACCGCGATGCGGTTGAGTTCCCGCTGGATGACGCGCACGTTTTCCCCCACGCTGCCAAAGCGCAGCGGCACGCCGGGATACGATTCCCCCACCTCGGCCACCGGCGCGTTGAAGACGATGTTGATGTCGTCCCCGTAATAGCGCTGGAGGATCTGATACGGCACGAGCCCCTCCCGCGCCAGATCCACCGTGCCCCACTGGGAAAGCCCCGGGCAGGTGGACGTGGTGCCGTTGCAATACTGGGTAAAATACGGCTGGATGGTGCCCTGCTTCACGACATAATCGTTGAAAATATCATCCACGATGCGGGAGATGTTCTCGAAGATATCGCGGTTCAAAATGAATTTCTGGTCGAACTGCGTGGTGTTGGTGATGTCAAAATCATAGCCCTGGCTGCGGTAAAACTCGGTGTACACGCGATTGAGCGCATAGGAGATCTGCGCCAGAATGTTGGCACGGATCGCCGATTCCGGCCAGTTGGGGTAGATCTCGCTGGACGCGACGTTTTTGATGTAATCCTGGAACCGGACACGTACATTCTCCGCCGGCTGATCCGGCAGGCCGAGGTGCACGGTGATATATTCCGGGATCACCGGGGGATCGGGATAAGGCATAAGCGTTGCTCCTTTCTTCACATACCCGTGTGGCTGGACAGAAACCGCACCGGCTGAATGGATTTTACACCTTCAAAGACCGGCACCTGGTTGTAGATCTCCGTGCGGTAATCCGGGTGGCTGACCCGGATATCGTACAGCGCGTAGGGCACCGTGCTGCCGGGGTTCTGCGCCAACGCACCGGGCGGGGCGGGCAGCACGATGCCGTCCAGCACACCGCTTTCATCCGTTTGCCCCGCGGCAAACCGCCGTGTGCCGTCCGTAAAATCGCGTGTAACAAGCACCTGTGCACCGGGCACCGGGATCGTCTGCGGGCCGGCAAAGGCCTGCACGCGCAGAAATCCGGATTCCGTATTGTACGCCCGAAACGCCGCATAAGTTTCATTTTTGACCGGAAAATCCTGCAGCGGTTCCCGCCCGGGGCCCACTTCCGGCGGATTGACAACGGCGTTGTCGTCCGCCGGAAGGGTGATGGGTGTGCCCACCGCGTTCTCCGGCTGATTGCTGCGGGCCGCCGTCTGCATCAGGGCCGCTTTATGCCGTTCCACGGCCGCCTGAAATTCGGTTCGATTCAATTGACTCGCCTCTTTCTGCATGTCCTCCTTCCATACTAAGCGGCTGTCCGGAAAATGTGCACTGTCCGCGCCCGATTTCACTGCTTCACGGCCCTTTCTCCCCGTATTCTGAATTTTCTCGAACATTTTTTCGGAAAATTTGTTCTGTTCGATTGACAAACCCCGAACATTCGTTTATAATCTAAATTGTAGAAAACAATTGTTCGCAACAAGCGTTCGTTTTTGAAAGGGGAGTCTATTATGATGTACATGGTTTATTTTCTGGTCGCTCTGATTTCCGTCTGCGGTTTGCTCGGCGCTGTGGACCTCATCGTCCGTGCATGGGAGAAGGCGGATCGCCGCCGCGTGGTACGACCCGTTGTTTATGCACCGGCTGCACCGAAGGCACGCATCACCCCGCTGTACACCGTGGGGCGTCTGCCGGACCGCGAGGAAGTGCGCAATGTATACTGCCTTGCCGACCAGTTTGCGGACCGCTTCCGGGAGGTTGTCAACTCTTGAGCCAGGACATTCGCACGCGTCTGGGCGCTTATGCTGCCACGCGCCGATGTCTGCAGATCCGCCTGGAGCAGCTCCGCACCGCCAAGCAGCTGGCAGAACGTGTATGCAGCACCGCGCCGGATACCGCGCCCGACCTTGGTTCGCATTTGCAGGATCTGACGGCGCGCTGCACGGAAACGGCGGCGGATCTCTACAACTGCATGGAGGCCGTCGAGTGCCTGATCCATGAGCTCACCGCGCCCCTCTTGCGGGAGATTCTGGAGCGGCGTTACCTGCGGGAGGAATCTTTCCGGCAGATTGCGGCGGCAACGCATTATTCCGAGGGGCACGTTCGCCGTCTGCACCGAACGGCACTGGCCGAGCTGGCGGCAAAAAACTGAATCCCGGTCTTTGTTTCGGCGTCACGAGGTTGGCGCGGCTCTGCCGCGCGGCCTCTTTTTGTTTTCCCCGCACGGAAGACAGACATAAAAACCAAAAGAAAGGTGTTCTGAATGAAATATATGTTATGCAAAACCGCTGCAGCGGCGGCGCTGGCTTCCGTGGCGGCGTACTTCGGTATTCTGGCGGCGCCCGTGTGCATTCTGCTGCTGGTGATGCTGGTGGACTACATCACCGGCCTCACCAAGGCGTATCTCGCCGCGGACCTCAGCTCGAGGACCGGCATCCACGGCATCCTGAAAAAGCTGAGCTACATGGCCATGGTGGTCGTGGGCGCGGTGATCGATTATCTGCTGGAAACCGCGCTGCAGACGGCCGGCGTGGACCTGCAGCTGAAAATGTTCTTTGGTATGATGGTCTCCGTGTGGCTGATCATCAACGAGCTGATCTCCATCCTGGAGAATCTGACAGCCATCGGCGTGCCGGGATTTCCGGCGCTGACCCGGCTTTTGAGCCGCCTGCGTCAGGCTGTATCCACTGCGGTGGATGAGTCCGACAACAAAAAAGAAGCCTGATCGGGTACGCAGAAAGCCCCGGAGTCCATCCAAACGATGGATTCCGGGGCTTATGCTTTGTTATACGGAATCAGCGCTTGCGGCTCCAGGTATCCGCACTGCCCAGCACGAGCAGCGGGAAAATCTCCAGACGGCCGAGGAGCATATCGGCCGAGAGCACGAGCTTCGAGAACCAGCTGAACCCGCTGTAGTTGCCGGTGGCGCCCACCATCTCAAAACCGGGACCGATGTTGTTGAAGCACGCGGTCACCGCAGAGACCGTGGTGCCCAAGGAAAAATTATCGACGGAGATCAAAATCACGCTGACCAGAAGGATGGCGCAGTACATGACCAGATACGCGTTCACGGAGTTGGACATTTCCTCACGCACCATGACGCCGTCCATGCGGACGATCTGCACGCGGCGGGGATTCAGCGCCTTGTTGATGGTGCGGCGGATGCTCTTCAGAAGGAGCAGCACACGGGAAACCTTCAAGCCGCCGCCCGTGGAACCCGCGCAGGCGCCCACAAACATGAGCATGAACAGAATCGCCTTGGAAAACGCCGGCCAGAGCTCAAAATCCACACTGGCAAAGCCCGTTGTGGTCATGATGCTGCTCACCTGAAATGCCGCGTGGCGGAAGGCCTCGAAGCCGCTGTCGAACATCCCGCGGATGTTCAGGGTAATCAGCAGGATGGAAGCCGCGAAAATGCCTACATAAAGGCGCAGCTCCTCGTTCTTGAAAACCGTTTTGAACTGCCGCAGGAGCAGCAGATAGTACAGGCTGAAATTCACACCGAACAGGAACATGAACACCGTGACCACACCCTGCAGGTACGGGCTGTACCCACCCATGCTGCTGTTCAGCACGGCAAAACCGCCCGTGCCGGCTGTACCAAAGGCGATACAGAAGCTGTCGAACACCGGCATATCGCCCAGCAGCAGGAACACAACGCAGATGACCGTGAGCAGAATGTAAATCCCGTAGAGGATCAGTGCCGTTTGCCGCAGATGGGGCGTCAGTTTTCCCACACTGGGGCCGGGGCTTTCCGCGCGCATCAGGTGCATACCGAAGCCCGCGGTTTTTCTCGCCTGGGGCAGCACCGCCAGAATGAACACCAGCATACCCATACCGCCCAGCCAGTGGCTGAAGCTGCGCCAGTACAGGTGGCAGCGCGAAAGCGCCTCCACGTCGGTTAAAATGGACGCACCGGTGGTGGTGAACCCGGATACAATCTCAAAAAAAGCATCGATAAAATTCGGAATTTCCCCGCTGATGCAGAACGGAAGCCCGCCAAACAGGGACATGACAAGCCACGAAATGCCGGTGGCCGCAAAGCCTTCCTGTGCATAGAAGGTGTTTTCACGCTTGAAGCTGACAAGCTGCATTGCCCCGCCAAACAGCGCCATCGCCGCAATGGTGATTGCATACGACCAGATGTTGCGCACCTGACCGTCCACGCAGGCCAAAAGCAGCGGCACCAGCATAAAGCCGGCCGTGATCAAAACCGCCAGACCGGTGATCCGGCAAATGATTTTACCATTCATGATTGATGCCCGCCTTATGCAAAAATATCGTTGAACTGCAGGATGGGCTCTTCCCGGCTCGTGACAACCACGACGGTATCGCCGATTTCGAAGGAAGAATTACCGTCCGGCAGAACCGTGTTGCCCCTGCGGGTGATGCAGGAAAGCAGCACATTGCGCTTCAGGTGCATATTTTTCAGCGGCTCCCCGATGTGCCGGGAATGCTTGTTGATCACAAATTCCAGCGCCTCCACGCGGCCGTCCGCAATGCGGTGCACCGAGGCCGCCGCACCGGTCTGATTTTCCATGGCGCGCACATACTGCACGATGTTCTCGCTGCACAGCTCCTTCGGGCTGATCACGCTGCCGACAGGCAGGCTTTCCAGCATACCGGTTGTCGCCATGCGGCCCACCTTGGTAATAACTGTCGGCACCTTCCGGCTCGTGCCGTACAGGGAGGTGATGACGTTCTGCTCATCCAGACCGGTCAGGGTCAGCAGGGCGTCGGTTTCGGAAAGGCCCTCGCTTTCGAGCACCTCCTGCACCGTGCCGTCCGCCTGGATCACAGACGCCGCGGGCAGCAGACCGGCCAGCTGCAGACAGCGCTCCGGGCTGCGTTCGATCAGTTTGACCCGCACACCGGAGCTGATCAGATCCTGCGCGAGGTAGTAACCCACATTGCCGCCGCCCACCAGCATGGCGTGGCGGATCTTGCGCTTCGTGATGTCCATTTTTTTCATCAGCGCGGAAAGAACGGACACCGGCGCCGTTACGTAAATATGGTCCCCGCGCACGAGGGTGGTGTCGCCGGTGGGGATGAACGCATGGCCTTCACGCACCACGGCGCAGACCAGCACCTTGAGATTGCCCAGCACATGGGGCAGGTGCCGCAGGATCACATTATCCAGCAGGCTGTTTTCCTCCACGCGCAGCTCCACGATCTCCACGCGGCCCTTGGCAAAGGTCTCGCGCTTCAAAAAGCCGGGGATCTGCATCAGGCGGTACATTTCCCGGGCGGCTTCACGCTCCGGGTTGATGATCAGCGACAGACCGAACTCGTCGCGCATCATATAAAGCTGTTCGATATATTCCGGGTTGCGCACACGCGCAATGGTGTGCACAGACGGGTTCATGCGGCGCGCCGTCAGGCAGCACAGCAGGTTGACTTCGTCGGCACTGGTGGCGGCCACCAGCACATCAGCCTGCTTTACCTTGGCTTTCTCCAGCGTTTCCATCGCTGCACAGTTGCCTTCCACGCTGATGACGTCGAATTCCTGCAGGTCCCGTTCGATGATTTCCGGATTGGAGTTGATGGTCACCAGTTCATGCCCTTCCTGCGAGAGCAGGCGGGTCAACGCGATACCGACTTGTCCGTCTCCGGCAATGATAATCTTCATTTTGCTTTCCCTTTCCAAGGAGATGTGCGGCAGCACATCCCATTTCGATTTGTATGAAACACAGTATACACCGGTTTCGCCAAAAAGTACAGAGCCCAAACCGATTTTATCCCGGCCGGGTACGCACGCCGTTACAGAATCTGCTCCAGCTGCAGGCGCTCCCCGTCCGGCCCGCGGAACATGGCAAATTTCTCGCCCCGCGGATAGAGATCGGCGTCGAGCAGGATGTCTGTTTCAAACTGCACGCCCTTTCGGAGAAGCTCGGCGCGGGCGGTTTCCACATCGTCCACCAGAATGGAGAGGTGATTGAGCTGCCCGTCTCCGCGCGGTCGGCCGCCGTACATCAGCTCCACCACACAGCCGTTTCTGCCCATAAAGAGCATATGGTAATCCGGCTTGACGTATTCCCAGATCACCTCAAAGCCCAGCATATCCGCATAAAACCGGCGGGAACGCTCCAGATCCGCGACCTCTATGCCCACATGACCGAACCCCAGCACGCGAAACTTCTCCACTTTGCTCATCCTTTCACACGATCTTTTTTCTGTACTTATTATGCACCTTTTCCCCGTTCTGCGCAACCCCGGAAAACAACGGACACCGGTTTCCCGATGCCCGCCCGTGACCCGTATGTGCCTTTTCCAAAGATCTGCGCCCCGGCGCGGTCGGCTCAGCCGCGCTTCCAGTAGGTTTTGCCGTCTTTGGTGCGGTCCAGATAGCCGTATTCGATCAAATACCGGCGCATCGTGGCAAAATCCGCCCAGATATCCTTGAGAATCGCATTGACCTCCGGCTCCGTGTACTGCCGGCCGGCTTCAAACTCAGCCGCCACCCGGCGCAGAATGACGATCTTTTTCTTCTCCTTCTTGGAAAACACCTTCAGCCGGAGCGGTTCCAGGCTGAGAAACACGTTCTCCAGGATCTTCTCATTTTCTTCTTCTGTAATGACGTAGCGTTCGTCCACCATTTTCGCCCCCTCATGCGGCAGAATCAATTGGTCTGCCGTCGATTCATTCTGTTTTTCCTTTCCGGCTTCCGCCAGTGCCCACGCGGCCAGGAACAGCTTTGCGCCCTTGGCCCGTTCCCGGAACATAAACCGCTGATGCCGCACCGTGGATGCCGTCACGCCCAGTTCTTTGGCGATGTCCGCATCCCGCTTGCCCGCGGCAAACAGCGCGAGCAGGTTCTTTTGATTCTCCGTCAGCGACAGGCTTTTTTCCCCCGCTTCGAAAATACGCTCCAGTGCGTCGCCGTGCGCCTCCACGTGCAGCTGTGCCGCCCGCTGCGCCGTATAGAAGCGCTCCCCAACCGGGAACACCTCGCCGTTTTCAAAGACTTTCCCGCAGTAGATGCAGGTATAGTTCCCGTCTTCTTCCAGAATACCGCTCTCGGCGGCCTTTGCCGTCCATTTTTCCGTTTCGATCATGCAACCCCCCTTCTTTCGTAAACATATTATATGCTTGTTTATTCTTTTTGTCAACACGCAACAAATAAAATTCATTGGTTGCAATCTTTTTCCGTTTCTGTTATACTGATAGCACAACACAGATCCACCGCCGTCTGCCACCGGGTAGGCGGAATGTGTGCCCACAGGAAACCGTTAGGTCTTTGAAGGTTTTCTGCGGGTATTTTTTTTGGAAAGGATGCCGCCCAATGCGTACCTATCTCCGTTTTGTTCTGCAAAGCATTCTCGGGATGCTGGGGCTCTCGGTCTATATTCTGGCCGATACCTTCTTTATCGCCAATTACATCGGTGCGGACGGTCTTGCCGCGCTGAATCTTGCCCTGCCCGTGTACGGCATCATCAACGGCACCGGTCTGCTCATCGGCATTGGCGGCGCCACGCGCTGGACGATTCTCCGCACGCGCGGCGATGCCCGTGCGGATGTGGTGTTCTTCGCCTGTCTGCTGCTCGGCGGCGTGTTTTCCCTCCTGTTTTTGCTTCCCGGTCTCCTCTGCGCCGGGAAAATTGCCGCACTGTTGGGCGCGGTCGGCGTCGTGCTGCAGCCCACCACCGTTTATCTGCAGGTCTGCTGCCTGTTTTCCCCGTTCTTCATTCTGAACAACATCCTTGTGGCCTTCACCCGAAACGACGACGCTCCCGGCCGGGCGATGACCGCCATGTTGTTTGGCTCCGGCATGAATATTGTAATGGACTGGTATCTGGTCTTCGTTATGGGACTCGGGATGCTGGGCGCGGTACTGGCCACGGGCATGGCGCCACTGTTCGGCATTTTGATCTGTCTGATACGCCGGCGCGGCTACCGCCCGGTGCGCTGCAGGGCTGTGACGGAGATCCCGCACATTTTTGCCGCGGGTTTTTCGGCGTTCATCGGCGAGCTGTCCTCCACCGTGGTTATTCTGGTTTTCAATTATCTGCTCCTTGCCCTGTCCGGCAGTACGGCCGTGGCAGCGTACGGGATCATCGCAAATGTGGCGCTTGTAGCCACCGCGGTGCTGACCGGCGCGGCACAGGGCGCGCAGCCGCTGTTCAGCAGCGCCTTTGCCGGCGAAAACCCTGCGATACTCCGCCGTCTGACCCACTGGGGCCTGTGCACTGCGGGCTGCATCGGTCTGCTGTTTACGCTGGGGGCGCTGATGTTCCCTGACGCCGTGGTCGCTGTATTCAGCCGCGGGGACGCCATCCTCACGCAGCTGGCCGTGCCCGGGCTGATGCTGTACTTCACCAATTATCTCTTCTGCGGGGCGAATCTCCTGCTGACCGCCCGTTTGGCCGCCACCGAACGCAGCCGCGCGGCGACGTGGCTTTCCCTGCTGCGCGGTGTGATCCTGGTGGTGCCCTGCGCACTGCTCGGCGCGTGGCTCGGCGGGATAACCGGGCTGTGGCTGGCGATTCCCGCCGCCGAACTGCTTACGTTTGCCGCCGGAATTTTCCTGCTGAGAAAAGGCGATGCGATGCACTGATCACAACAAAAACCGCCTGCCCGGGCTTTCTGCCGGACAGGCGGACGTTTTGTTTTACATGGGCTTACCCATCTGCATGGCGTTCATCAGCCGGTTGAGCAGCTTACGCAGCAGGGGCAAAAGCAGGAGTGCCAGAATAAAATTGGAAACCGCGTGGATCAGATCAAAGGGAATGCCCTTGACGATGTACGCAACGCCGACCGCAAATCCGCTGAGGACAAAGGTCGGGAACGAACTGAGCGTGCCGAAGAGGAGGCCGTAGAATCCGCAGAGCAGGGCCCAGCCCAGCCGGGACTCCATCTTGCGGAAACAGAAGGCGACGATCGCGAGGATCAGCCAAATGTAGAGGTACGAGAACCACCACAGGCCAAACCCGTAATACAGCCCTTCCAGCAGCACGAAAACCGCCAGCGTGTAGCCCACATACCGGCCCAGCACGATGGTGAACAGGATGACGAGCAGCGTCACCACCTCGATATTCGGCAGGGGCGCCATGACGATTTGGCACACGAGAAGGATCGCACCGAAAATGCCGCTCAGCGCAACGAGACGCAGTCGCACGTTACCACCCCACGGTCAGTGTGAATTCATAGGCCGCGCCGTCTTCCAGCGGCGTCTGGTCCGCGCCGGTCATCACGGCTTCGCCGCCCTTTGTGAGGCACCACCATTCCTGGTTGGCTTCATCGGCGGTAATGCCGCCCACGGTCTTGACGTAGATGCCGAATTCACCGGTCTCGCCGGCGATGAGCTCTTCCGCAAGCAGCGCTTCGCCCAGCATTTCGGCGTCGCTCTTGAGCTTGTGTACGGTCTCGTTGCCCTCGGCATCGACGACGGTGAAGGTGAAGGACTTCATGCCCTCGGTGCCTTCCGGCTTTGTGGCCTGCCAGACCACGATGCCGATGACGATGAGCACGACAAAGGCAATGGCCGCAATCATGATGAGTTTCTGATTTTTTGTTTTTTGCATGGTTTTCCACCGCTTTCTTCAAATTTGGGCAAAGATCCTGCGCGAAGAAAGCCTGACCGCGTTCCCTCCTGCTTCCGGAAAACGCAGCCAGCGGGTCATACCCCTGTCGCCGGCGCTCGCAGCTCCGCATGATCTCCTCAGGCAAGTCTTCCGGCTCCGGAATCCGCACCGCAAACCGCCTTCCCGCTTGCGCAGTGGCATTTTGGCTTGCGGCTCCTCCGTTACGGCGGCGGGCCCGCCGGGGTTTTGCACCCCGTTCCTTGTTCGGCTGCACCCGTAAGTGCAGGCACCTGAGGTCCCTTGTGATTTAGTTTACTGTACCGCGTGGATTTTGTCAATTCATCCGTGCAATGATCGCCTTGGTTTTGATGCCCTCTTTTGTGAACATCACCTCGTGTTCGGACTGAATGTTGCCCGGCGCGTCCTCGCTGTGGAGGTCGTCCGTCTTGCAGAGGATGGTAAAGCCCGCCTCCGCGAGATAGCGCTGCGTGGCAAGGTACAGATCCATGTTGTCCGTCTTGAACCACAGCTCGCCGCCGGGCGCAAGGATCTTTTTATACGTCATCAGCTGGCGGGTATGGGTGAGGCGGCGCTTGTGGTCGCCGGCCTTGCCCCACGGATTGCAGAAATTGACGTAAATGCGGTCGGCTTTTTCGCCCTCCGCAAACAGCGTGTCGAGCTTTTCAATATTATAGGAAAGGAGCGCCACGTTTTCCACCGGCGCTTCGCCGAACTCGGCCTCGATGTTCCGGCGGGCGACACCGAGAATATCCACACTGATGTCGACGCCGATGAAATTCACATCCTGCTCCCGGTGCGCGAGGACGGCGAGGAATGTGCACTTGCCGCAGCCGAGATCCAGATGCAGGGGCTGCTCCTTTTTGAAGAAGGCCTTCCACGTACCGGCAGCCTTCTCCGGCTCGTCAATATAGAACGGGCAGGCAGCCAGCTCCGGCCGCGCCCACTTTTTCTTACGGATTCTCATGATCGATCTTCCCTTCTGTTCCGTTTGCATCCTGTATTGTACCGCAGATTTCATCTTGTTTCAAGTGTTCCTTACTTTTTTCAAAAAGCTCTTGACTTTTCCGTTCTATAGTCATAGAATGAGTTTGAAAGATCTTTCTACAGCTATAGAATGAGGAGGTTATGAACATGAAACTTTACAGCAGTGATCTGCACATCATGGACGTGCTTTGGGCGCGCGGCGAGCTCTCCGCCAAGGAGATCGCGCAGATCCTCGGCGAAACCGTGGGCTGGAGTAAGACCACCACCTACACTATGATCCAGAAATGCATCGCCAAGGGCGCCGTGGAACGCCGGGACCCCGGGTATCTTTGCCGCGCGGTGGTGAGCCGCGAGGAGATCGGCCGGGAACAGACGGATGAGGTCATTGACCGGCTGTACGGCGGCGCACCGGACCTATTGGTGGCGTCCCTTCTGGATCGAAAAAGACTATCGAAAGCGGACATCGACCGGCTGCGCGCGCTGATCGACAGCTTTGATGAAGACCGATAAAGGAGTCCGCTATGGAATTTTTCCTGTTTATGACCGGATCGGCGTCCCTGCTGATTCTCTCCGCGCTGCTGCTGCGCCCGCTGACCGGCCGCGTACTGCCTCGCTCCCTGCAGATGGCCCTGTGGATCGCGGCATCCGTGCGGCTCTTGCTGCCGGTCAATATCCGCACGCCGTTCAGTATTCTGGCGCTGTTTTCCGCTGTCCGACCGACAGTCGAACCCCTCGTTGGCGCGATACCGCAGACCGTTCCGCTGCCCTCTGCCGCCCCGGCACCCGCGCTGCCTGCACTCCCAGATGCCGCGCCCGTTTCGCCGGCCGAACCTGCAGCATCCCTCTCCTTTTTGGAGCTGTTGCCGTGGATCTGGCTTTGCGGCGTGGTGCTGACGGCGGGCAGCCTCCTACTTCTGCATCTGCGGGAAATGCGCCGCTGCCGCGAAAAAACACGCGACACGGAAGCCGAGCAGTGCACGCCCCGTTTTGTGCGTGTGTACCGCAGCCGTGCAGCCGCCGCACCGTTTACGGCCGGGCTCTACCGCCCGCAGATCATTCTGCCGGAAACGCTGCCCCCGGCGGATCTTCCCGCCGTGCTCGCCCACGAATGTGCGCACATCCGCGGGCTGGACATTCTGAAAAAACATCTCTTCGCTGCGGCGCTCTGCGTCAACTGGTTTAACCCG
>JAFQWC010000132.1 GCA_017407665.1 Clostridia bacterium
CCGTCATGTTCATCGGCTACTCCGGCGGTTCCGGCTGGAGCTTCGGTCTCTGGAGTGTGCTGGTCGGTGTGGGCAACGCGATCTTCGGTACGCTGCTTGCCTGGCTCGTGCTTGCCGAAAAGACCCGCGTGATCACTCGCCGCTGGCAGATCAAATCCATGCCGCAGCTGTTTGAGGAGCGGTTCAAGTGTTCCGGGATGCGTCTGTTTTCCAGCGTTGTGATCTTTATCTTCCTGATCCCGTATTCCGCGTCCGTGTACAAGGGCCTCACCAGTGTGTGCTCGGTGATCCTCGGCGTGGATGAAATGGTGTGTATGATCGTGATTGCCATTGCCTCGGCCGTTGTGCTGATCCTTGGCGGCTATATGGCCACGCTGAAGGCGGATTTCCTGCAGGGTCTCATCATGATGGTGGGTGTCACGGCGCTGATCATTCTCATCGTCGCTTCGCCGCAGGTGGGCGGCCTGACAGAAGGCTTTGCCAACATGACCGCGTACATGAAGGCCCATGAAATGAGCCCGCTGCCGAAGAATGCAGCCGTATCGCTCATCTCCACGCTGCTGATGACCAGCTTCGGTACCTGGGGCCTGCCGCAGATGGTCCATAAGTACTACGGCATCCGCGACAAAAAGGAAGTCAAGCGCGGTGTCATCATCTCCACCTTCTTTGCCCTGCTCGTGGCCGGTGGCGGTTACTTTATCGGTTCCCTGTCCCACCTGTTCTTCGGCGAAACCATGCCGGAGGGCGGCAAGGACTACATCGTACCGCTGATGCTGGATGCAGCCGGTCTGCCCAACATCCTCATCGGTGTCATTCTGGTTCTGCTGATTTCCGCATCCGTGTCCACGCTGTCCAGCATAACGCTGACAGCCTGCTCCACGGTCTCGATGGATCTCGTCAAGAAGACGCTGAAGAAAAATATGAAGGACGAAAACGTAACGATCCTGACCCGGATCCTCTGCCTTGTTTTCGTCGTGATGAGTTACCTGATCGCAAACTATCCCACACCGATCCTCGAGATGATGTCCTACTCCTGGGGTATCATTTCCGGTTCCTTCCTCGCTCCGTATGTGCTCTCCCTGTACTGGAAGGGAATCAATAAGGCCGGTGCATGGACCGGTATGCTGGGCGGCTTCCTTGTAGCGTTCATCCCGGCTGCGGCATCCGGATTCACAACGCCGAACGGTCCGCTCTACGCCTGCCTGGCAATGGCGCTGTCCTTCGTGCTGTGCTTCGCGGTGAGCAAGATCGCTTCCGCAATGAAGCTGAGCTGGGCCGAGCGCAACGATGCCTTCTATGATGTGAAAGAATAAAAAAAATACACGCAGAACCCACTCAGCATTTTGTCCGAGTGGGTTCGACTGTTTTTGAGTGGTTTTTGGGTATTCTAACAAGATGTGAACAAGTTGTGACTTTTCTCTTGATTTTCCATTTTTGAGAGGATATACTATAACTATCTTTTCCTGTTTATTAGAAAAAAGCAGGGGGGAAATTATTTTAGGAGAGTGACATCCTTGGACAAGTTCTTCAAAATTTCTGAGCGTGGCTCGAATGTGCGCACAGAGATCATGGCTGGTCTCACCACATTCTTTGCGATGGTTTACATCGTAGTCACAAACCCGAACCAGATCGTTAGCTTCAGCCATCTGGCAGAGGGCGCAGATCCGGCTTTCCAGCAGATTTGGAATGCAGTTTATGTTGCATCCATCCTCGTTGCTGTAATCGGTACTCTGCTCATGGCATTCTATGCAAAGATGCCGTTCGCACAGGCTTGCGGCATGGGCCTGAACTCCTTCTTCTTTGTCTCCTTCATTCTGCCGGTTCTCATCGGCGGCGGTGACAGCGCAGCGCTGATCGATGGCTATCAGGCAGGTCTTGTTATCATTCTGCTTTCCGGTGTGATCTTCATGATCTTCTCTGTTACCGGTCTCCGTTCGAAGGTTGCTAAGGCTCTTCCGGACTGCCTCAAGAAGGCTATTCCGGCAGGTATCGGCCTGTTCATCGCTTTCATCGGCTTCCAGAATGTTGGCCTCATCCAGACTAACCCGTACACCCTGGTTCAGTTCGTGGACATCCACGGTGCAGTTCAGGAAGGCGCATTCATGACAAAGGCTCTGCCGGCTCTGCTGGCTCTGCTGGGCGTGCTCGTGATTGCAGTTCTGGAGAAATTCCCGAAGCTGAGAGGCGCTTCCGTTCTGATCGCTATCGCAATCATCACCGTTGTCTACTATGTTGTTACCGGCACTGTTCCGTCCTTCGATATGGGTCAGGTTGGCCAGACCTTCAAGGATTTCGCAGCCATCGGTGTTACCGGCGTGTTCCAGGCACAGTCCTGGAAGGACGCATTCTCTGTTGAGCTGGTTGGCGGCGTATTCTCCGCAATCATGCTGATCGTTACATACTGCCTCTGCGATATGTTCGATACCATCGGCACCCTGTACGGCACCGCTGCTCAGGCTGATATGCTCGATGAGAACGGCGACCCGATCAGCGTCAACGAGTGCATGAACTCCGACTCCATCGCTACCGTTGCCGGCGGCGTTCTCGGTACCTCCACCTGCACCACTTTCGTTGAGTCCGCAGCCGGCGTTGTTGCCGGCGGCAGAACCGGTCTCACCGCTCTGGTTGTTTCCATCTGCTTCGCACTCTGCCTGTTCCTCAGCCCGCTGGCTTCCCTCGTTCCGGCTTGCGCAACCGCTCCGGCACTGATCTGGGTTGGCGTTCTGATGCTGAAGGGCTTTGCAAAGGTTGACATGGACGACGCCCGCAGCGCTGTTCCGGCATTCCTGGCTCTCGTTATGATGCCGCTGACCTACTCCATCTCCAACGGTATCGGTATCGGCGCGATCGCTTACACTCTGATCACCCTGTTCACAGGCAAGTATCAGAAGAAGGATATCCCGGTCACCATCATTGCTCTGCTCTTTATCGTTAAGTTCAGCATGATCACCATGTAAGCGGCAGCGTGCCGCTTCGACGTCGCGGGGTCGTTTGCTTTCGCAAACTTCGCCGCAGCGGGGAAATCACTTACATAACGCGTTCTTTGGAAGCTCCCGGTTTTTACCGGGGGCTTTCTTTTTGCGGCAGCGTGCCGCAGCGTTCGTCCGCGGGGTCGTTCGGCAAGCCTCACTCTCCTGTGAAGGGAGCAACTGCCGAGGTCGCGTTCTTTGGAAGCTCCCGGATTGTATCGCTGCAAATATCCGTGAAAAAAACAGAGCCAACGTGTTCGGCATCGGCTGCCGTACGCGTTGGCTTAACTTACGCGCTCCACCGGCGAAGCGTGTGCAGACACGCGACCCCGCGAAGTCGTTGTGGGCCGTGCCTATCAAAAATCCCGGCTGAGAAAGCGGTGTGCTTTCCCAGCCGGGATCCTTATTTATGGAGAATTATACGTTGAAGCGGAACAGAACGATGTCGCCGTCCTGCATGACGTACTCCTTGCCCTCGGAGCGGACAAGGCCCTTTTCCTTTGCTGCAGCCATGGTGCCGCAAGCCATCAGGTCGTCAAAGGCGATGACTTCCGCACGGATGAAGCCGCGCTCAAAGTCGGAATGGATTTTACCCGCTGCCTGCGGAGCCTTGGTGCCCTTGGTGATCGTCCATGCGCGGACCTCCGGCTTGCCGGCGGTCAGGTAGGAGATGAGACCGAGGAGGGAATAGCAGGCGTTGATGAGACGGTCGAGACCGGATTCAGTGAGGTTCATGTCCGCAAGGAACATCTCCTTCTCATCGAGCTCCATGCCGGCGATCTCGGATTCGATCTCGGCGCAGATCGGCAGAACAGCGGCGTGCTGCTCCTCAGCGATCTTCTGCACGGCGAGATACCCGGGGTTGTTCTCGATGCCCTCGGAGAAATCGGTGTCGCTCATGTTGGCGGCAAAGATGATCGGCTTGTTGGTCAGCAGGCTGACGGTGGAAAGCAGCTCGGCTTCCTCCTCGCTGCAGGAAACGCTGCGGGCGGGCTTGCCGTTTTCCAGTGCTTCCATGACGCGCTCAAAGAACTCCAGCTCCACCTGGAACTTCTTGTCGGCTTTGATCATCTTCTTGGTCTTGTCGATGCGGCGCTCGAGGATCTCAATGTCGGAGAGGATCAGCTCAAGGTCGATCGTCTCGATGTCACGGGCAGGGTCGATGGAGCCTTCCACGTGGATGATGTCGTCGTTTTCAAAGCAGCGCACAACGTGCACCACAGCGTCCACCTCGCGGATGTTAGAAAGGAACTTGTTGCCCAGACCTTCGCCCTTGGAGGCGCCCTTTACAAGACCGGCGATGTCCACGAATTCGATCGTAGCCGGGGTGAACTTTTCCGGCTCATACATCTCGGCCAGCTTGTCCAGACGCTTGTCCGGCACCGCTACCACGCCCACATTGGGCTCGATGGTGCAGAACGGGTAGTTGGCGGACTGTGCGCCTGCGTTGGTGATTGCGTTAAAGAGGGTGCTCTTGCCGACATTCGGCAGACCCACGATACCTAATTTCATATTTATCATTCTCCTTAGAAAAATTCCCGGATTTACTGGGTTTTTGCGACATGGCGTTTTGGCTTTACGCCATTTTTACGCCATTTTCGCATTAAAATATATCGGTTTTTATCAGAATCCCCCGTTTTCAGGGGGATTTTACTGCTGATAAATGTCCGAAATCAGCGCTTTTGGTATTGCACCGATTTTTTTACTTGTTTTTTCTGCCTGCTGATTTTCTGTCTACGCCATTTTTTACGCCATTTTACAAATGACTGATTAACAGACCGCGTCTTGCTGGAACTGGATCAGCGCATGATTCATGGATTCGTCGGTTACATGAACATACCGATCCATGGTCGTTTTAATGCTGGCGTGTCCCAGAAGGGTTTGCAGTATTTTAGGGGGCATACCGCTTTCAATTGCACGGGTTGCGTATGTGTGCCGCAGAGCATGCATACATACCCGCTTGATACCGGCTTTATCGCAAAGTTTGTAGAGGTGGGTATCATAAGAACTGTTTTTGTTCGGTTGCCCGGTGCGCCAGTTGATGAACACAAGATCACGCATCACAAGTTTAGCCATCATGCCCGTGCGTCTGTCCACGTATTCAAGAGTTTCGGATAAAGCAGGAGATTCATATCTCTCGTGCCTGTTATCCCATAGTTTCTTGAGTATGTCATACGCCTTGTCTGTCAAGGGAATCGTCCGATAGCTTTGCTGGGTTTTCGGAGGACCCGCTCGCCAGAATTGCTGCGCATGGCGAAATTCGAGCGTCTTGTTTATCGTAAGCATCCGGTGCTCAAAATCAATTGCATCCCATGTTAACCCGATCAGCTCACCGGTGCGAAGTCCGGTTTCTAGAATCAGTGCGTACTGCTCGTAATTATGCGATTTTCGCGCTGTTTCAAGAAACTTGCTCTGTTCCTCACGGGTGAAGAATTTGATGTCATCTTTCGCACGCACAGGCTTTGAATATCGAACTCCGTCCATAGGGTGCTTAGCGATCACATCATTCATCTTGGCTGCTTTGAACATGGTTCCCATTGTGATATAAGTCTGACGAATGGTAGAGCCTGCATAGTTCGCATCCATATCGAGAAGCACCTTCTTGCAGTGCATCGGTTTAACATTGGAGATAAGCATTTTACCCATAACGGGCTTGATGTTGTGTTCGTATCTTTCTCTATAATTTCTGAGAGTATTGGGAGCAAGATCGCCCACAATGTTTTCTATCCAGAAGTTAAACCACTCATCGACTGTCATATCTGTAGGGACAAAAACATCGTCGTGTTTGTCAGCGTATTTGCTGTCTTCGATCCAATTGCGTGCTTCGGGAAGTGTCTGAAAATACTTTTCGTGCCGCTTTCCGGATCGGTCAACAAATCTTGCGCTGTACAGACCGTCTTTTCTTTGATGAATACCTTTTCCGCATTCCTTGCCTTTGAGGTTTTTGCCCATAGTTTTACTCCTTTCTGCCTGAGCGAAAAGAGCACACTACTAGACTTTAATCTTAGCATAAAGTGCTCTTTTTCTCAAGGCATAATTTGAAACTTTTCTGTATTCGTTAACGATTCATGTTAGATGATCAGACTCTGACTGATATACTCTTCGAACTCCTTACGCTTTACAAGTTTTTTTGTACCGACATAAAGCACGAAAGGACAGTTTGGCGTACGGAGCATACTGTCAATTTTATTGATTCCGATATTGCTGTACTCGGCAGCTTCCTTTGATGTCAGGTTCATCTTCAGATGAATGGGTACATGATTTACATCGTTTTTCATTCGCATCCCTCCTTTCCGCCAAGTCTAGAGTAGATTTCGGTAAGAGCCTCCCAAAGTCTGCGTCCCTCATCCTCAGTTAAGGTAATACCTTTTCCGCAGCGGGTGTGTCTCGGATGCCACTCACGGATATCCAGTTTTGCATCCCGTTCATTCCAAGAGACGAAGTTTGCCTCCTTGGTGTAACCTCTGTCGTTTTCGCTGAGAACAGCAATCGGTTTAGTAATGTTGCAAGTAATTTGATCATTCATTTTAATCCTCCGAATAATAAGTGAATTGATGAGGTTAAGAGGTTGAGAAGTTGTTACACTCATGGATGAGGTCATCTTTCCAACCCCTTAACCTTTGATTGTTGTTTTCTTGCTTCGCGCTCCGCTTGATATTTGCGCTCGGCTTCTTCTCGCGCCTTTCTTTCCCGTGCTTCTTTGATGGTGAACAGTTCCCGCACCTTGTCTGCGAATATCTTTACAAGGTCGGGGAAGTGTTCCATAGCATCCAGAAAAGGTCGGCACTTTTCTTTCAGCTCGTCGAACCTTTCCTCAAGTCGGCTGTAAGCATTGGCTTTGCTGTAGTACCGCTCACGGTAATACTCCACACTGCGGTTCAGTTCATGGATCTCACTGCGGCTGGTGATCCCTTCCGTTGCAAGAGCAGTCAGCTTTTGGTAATCGTCCTTGCTGACAGCCATCTTGCCTGTCAGAGTTCGCTGTCCCATGTCACCGATCTCCCGCAGGGTGAGAGCAACTTCCCGGGCCGGTTCATAACGGATTTGCTCTGCCAGAATCTTTTCCTGCAGATCTGCAAGCCGCTCTTTGTCCTTCATGATCTGATACTGCAGCGATGTGAGATTCTCTGCGGTACTGCCGAGTTCACCGCGCTGAAATCCCTTGAATCCGTGCTCAGTCATGTGCTGATACAGCTCATCCTGTAGAATGCTGTAGGATGCCCGAAACTTTGGCTTGCCGTTTTTTCTGAGAATGATATTTCCATTCTCGTCTGTAAGAGGAATATCCGACGCCCATTTCTTTGAATGGCTGATCTGATGGATCACCTCTTTGACTGTTCCTATGAGTTCCGGGTCCTTACAGCGTTTACTCCACTTGATCTCCTTCTCCACAACGGGAAGCACTACAGCGTGGAGATGGTAGTGGTACACATCCTTTCCGAGATCATCTGTGGCTGCTTTGTTGATCTCATCGGCATGCATCACGGCAGATACCACATACTCCGAACCAAACTTCTTCTCTATGAAACGGAAAGCTTCTTCGTAGAAGCTTTTCGCATACTCATAGCCACCGTTCCTCTCGAAGTACATGGTGTTCACATCAATGATGATCTCATCGAAGAGGGTAGCATCCTGCCGCAGTCCCCTCAAGGAAACTTGTCCGTTTTCTTCCATCCGGCGAAGAATATCCATATAGGATTCTTCACCGGGATCTTTGAAGTGGACATTCATAGGGATGCGTTCCGGTACGACATTGATGTTGTCGTAGGAAAGGTTCTTTCGTTCGTTATGTCTTTCAGCTGCGCCGATATCGGATGAACCGTACTGCTTAACTCTGGCGCAGCTCATGTCGGGTCTTTGACTTCCTGGCATAAATCCTCCTTTCAGTAAGCCGGGAGCTGCCCTGTTACACAACATTCGCTGAATGTGTGTAACCCACTATGACACTTTCAGCTTTGCTGCAAAGATGTCGTGGGCAAGGGCTTTCCTCCCTTGACCTTCCTTGCGTCAAATATCAAAAGGGAGATCATCGTCTGCCGTGATCTCCCCCCATTGATATTTTCCTTCATCAACCTTCGGCAATTGCCAAGTAAAACCAAAACTCGGTTTGTCTGTAACGACACCGAGCATTCTCTTGGCCTTTTTGAAGGTTGATTCCTTGAACCCGGCCGCCTTCAGCTTCTGAATACACTCAGAAGCCGAATGAGGCTTGCCGTCTTCAAGGAGCTTTTCGATGAAGCTTTTGGCTTCATCGCATTTTTCACTGGGGCGTCCCATCTTAGGACCGGACAGTTCAAAAGCTTCTTTGGCGGTCATTTCAATCTCATCGATGAAATTGACACCGTCTTCAGAAACTTCAAAGACGATGGCTGAGCCTGTGGATGAAAGGTTGGATTTGACCTGTACCAACAGTCGCTCATTAGGGTTCTCTTTGTTGTTTGTTCGCACAACGCTGAGAACACTTCTTGCAGCACCGACTACGTCAATGGAACCGACGGTTCGATACAGCGGCTCTGTGGATCTCATTTTGTTCATGTGCGCCACGATGAGCACGGCACAGTCAGTAGACTTTGCTGCCTCAATGAGATGATTGAACTCCGCACGGGTCTCGTTCGCCATGTTCATGGAGCAGTTCTCACCGATATAGGCGCTCAAGGGATCGAGAATAAGAACCTTTGCATCATATTTCCTGATAGCTTCCATCAGACGGGGATCACCAAAGGTCAGCCTTTTCTCATTCTCTTTGATGAAGATAAGCCGTTCGGCATTACCGTCTGAGGACAGAAATCGCGGTACCACCGTGTCATCCAAATCATCCTCTGTGGTCTGATAGATCACCGTTACGGGCTCTCTCGATTCTTCATCCGTAAAGGGCAAAGGATCTCCCTTTGTCAGGATTGAAGCGATCTTCAGGGCAAGGGTACTCTTGCCGTCTCCGGGATCGCCCTGCAGGATCGTTACCTTACCAAAAGGGATATAGGGGTACCACAACCATTTCACTTCCTTCGGTTCGACCTCGCTTGCTCGAATGATCTCTAAAGGGACATCAAAGTTTGTTTCTTCATGGATTTTCATGTTTTCACCTCCTTCCATGTGTGTTTTAACTTCATAACTTCATGATCACGTCCTTTCTCCGTGTATGTCAGGGCGGTTATCAGATTCACCGAGCAACAGAAAAAGCCGCCGGTTGCCCGACGGCCTGTGTCTGTGTTCTGCGGTTTTGCCCTTCTGTGTTATAGAATAGTCTGAAAGTGCGAAAAAGGTAAAAATTGCGCAATGCTCTGAAAATGAAAAGCGCAACACTCAAAAAAGCTTGATTTTATCGAACAAACGTGCTATAGTATACACAAACATTTGTTTGATTTTTGCGGTTTGGAGGTGAATTTTTCTGAAAAATCTTTGGATTCTTACGGCGGATTTTCGGGACGGTTTCGTGTATGTCGCGGGCAAAAGATCCTTTGCCGGAAGCTACGCCGTACACCTTTTGAATCAGTATTATAAAGATGATACAGCAGCAAGAATTGCTGTGTACACCTGTGACTTCTGGTTAGTACAAAATGCATTTGAGACAGGCTATATTAACTCTGCTGACTTTTTGGACACCGGCAAAAAGATATCCTATATTTTCGATGCTCTGCCAAGATTGAAGCCTATGGACACACTGGACTTGAAATCCGAAAAGGAGCGTATTGAGGCTCTGTTCACTGAAGAAAACTATAAAAAGATATATAAGTATTTTCACGATAAGTCGAAGCTGATGTCTATGGATGAGGGAGCTGCGCTCTTTCATATTCCCCACTCAATACGCAACAAAGAATTTTTTGAGGAGTGCCAGGCACTGATACATGAAACACTGGATGCTTTATCTTTTTACAGAAGTCTTGCAGAAGATATGGGTTTTGCCTTTGAGGGATTCCGGAAGTTTGCAGCCAGAATTCATGAGGCAGAACGGTTTGATGAAGGGCACCTGCTTCCGTTAGCTTTGGAAGTTTTGGGTCAGGTGCCATATTCTGCCGTTACGGAATACATAGGACTCAGGAATCGTGGACGGGGAAAGATTTTTCGGACAGCACGAAGACTACATTTCGACAACTACCGTGGGTTCATACTTACCGATTTCTTTGAAGGGCTGCGCTATGGGCATTACCCCAAGCGATGTGAGATTTGTGGAAAGTATTTTCTGATGACCTCTGCTAGGAGGCAGAAATACTGTGACGGAATGTCCCCTTACTATTACAACGGAAAGAGGCTTAGCTGCAGGCAGTGCGGAGCAGTCAGCGGGCGGCGCGAGCTGGCGGAAGATAATCCAGTGATCGATATTTACAACCGTCGCTGTGCGTGTATCCGTGCAGAACTCTCACAAAAGAAGATATCCAAGGAGTTTGCGGAACAAGCAAAACGAATCGCATCCAGATTGAAAATTGAAGCCTTGAAGCAGGACGGATATACACTGGCAGAATTCAAAAGGGACATGGAAAAGGATGCGCTGTATGCACAAGTAAAAGAACGAATGCAATGATACTTAACTGGGAGATGATGTTATGAAAGAATGGGAAAAAGAACTGTACATGTATCGTCTTTCTCCGGCTCCGCCGAAGGTAAAGGATTTACAGGAGTACATTGATCTGTACCTTTCTGAAGAAGACGAAAAGTATTTTGAATGGTTCCTGCATTACTATGAGCCGATCCTGAACACAACAGCTATGGGAATCGTACAGCGATATGCTATGCAGGGCCATTTTGAGGATATCAAAGAGGTCTGTATTCTCGGACTGCTTCAGGCATTGGACGAATACCCTACCGACAGCGGGACACCGTTTTTAACCTACAAGACAAGAATAATGTGGGACGAAGTGCACCGATATATCCGGACTATGCGGACTGGATTAACTATATCAACTGACAGCGAATACAAGAAAGTCAGGAAAGCAATGAGGATATACAATGCATGCAAAAAGCAAAAGAACCCCGATGCTTTGAAAAAGATATCCAAAGCAATCGGGGTCAAAGAGGATACTGCGTCTCAGATCCTTCAGGGTGCATTGTGCAATCAGCAGTTTATTGACTTTTACCGACAGTATGCCGACGATGACGGTGAAGAAAGCCGTGAAGAGATTTGTGGAGATGACACATATGAACCGCTGCGCACACTGGTCCAAAAGGAGTTAACAGAAACGCTCTTCTCTGCTTACAACGCACTCTCCTACAAGGAGCAGGAAGTAATTCGTATACGCACCGGGGTCTGCCCGGATTGCCATAGAGTACAAAGCCCGAAATATAAGTCCCCCACCTTCTATGAGATTGCCATAACCATCGGACTTTCTTCTGCAGAAGCAGCTAAGAGTATTTTTAGGCAAGGGATGAAGAAGATGAGGGAAAAATGCAGGCATTATACGCTTGGTTATTAGTTGGTCTATGGACCATCGGTATTATGTCAGTGATCCTGTTCTTGTGTGCTCAAAATTAAATACGTGCTGACGATAAGGGTGTATCATAACATATAATTTTCTTTTTCTCAAGGCGTTGTGTGAACTTTTTCATCGATCTCCGCAAAAGTTTCAAAATAAGATCGGCGCTTTGAAGAAGGTAGATCCGGGGTATACTTGTTATGTCGACGGTATTTAGCGTTCGGATATTCTTTTCTTTTTGATCAACGGTTGTTCACAAAAGTATTGTATATCTTGGATGAAGAAAATATATTTTACCTCGCGTTATTTAGCTGTGCTTTAGGATAAAAGTTTACCATGATAATATACTCGGATACTGTGTGAAGGGAGGAGATTGATATGCGTTTGCTTATAGCTGAAGATGACCCCCGGTTATTGAAATCCTTGGTGCATATTTTTGAGGTCAATAAATACGTCGCAGATGGTGTCGACAATGGTGAGGATGCACTCGATTATGCATTGACTGGAGAATATGACGGTCTGGTGTTGGATATCATGATGCCTGAGTTAGATGGAATCGAGGTTGTAAAACGTCTGCGGAATGCAGATGTGACTACCCCTGTGTTGTTTCTTTCGGCACGTACGGAGGTGTGGCAGCGAGTAGAGGGGTTAGATGCCGGTGCGGATGATTACCTTCCAAAACCTTTTTCTACTGCGGAACTGCTTGCGAGGGTTCGTGCGATGCTGAGGCGAAAAGATAACTATACGCCGGATCTGCTTACATACAACGGTCTGGCGTTGAATCGGTCTACCTATGAATTGTGTTATGAAGAAGCGGCACAGCTGCTCAGTGGAAAGGAATTTCAAATTGCTGAAATGATTCTGCAGCAGCCCAAAAGTGTTGTTTCAGCTGAACAGTTCATCACACACATATGGGGTTGGGATACAAACGTGGATACCAGTGTGGTATGGGTGCATATTTCAAATCTTCGAAAAAAGATCGATATGATTAAAGCACCTGTTGAAATCCGCTTTCTCCGCGGAGCGGGATATATGCTTGAGGATAAATCATGATTTATAGTCTGCGAAAAAAGTTTATTGTGATCTCAGCAGTATCGGTATGCCTTGTGTTTTCAATTATCTTTTGCATCGTGTATTTCGTCAGCATCTCACAGTTGAACAGATCCATGGATATGCTGACGGACATCATTTCGAGTAATGAAGGTAAATTTCCTGCTTATGATATCATCCGGAATTCGAGGGTTCCGTTTGAAATGCGAAAAAAAGAGTTCTTTACACCGGATACCCAGTTCAGCACTCGTTTTTTTACAGTATGGACAGACGACAGCAATACCGTTTTGCGTACGGATGTCAAGCAAATCTCATCTGTCGAAAAAGAAGAAGCGGAACAATATGCCGCGAAGGCACTGCGCAGCGGAACGGAGCGCGGGTGGATATCCGATTATCGGTATAAAGTTTGTGTAACGGAACGCGGCGATAAATCGGTTGTTTTTGTGAACGGTGAAATGAATCGTAATACTACATTTCGGCTGCTGTATCTGGTGTGTACTGTTATGGTTGGCAGCCTTTTGATTATTTTACTGCTCATTCTTTTGATCTCCAAATATGCCGTGATCCCTGTAGCCGAGAGCTATGAAAAGCAAAAACAGTTTGTAACAGATGCCAATCTCGAACTGAAGACGCCATTAACGCTGATCCTCTCTAATGTCGATATCGTAGAAGGGGAGATCGGCAGAAATGAATGGCTGGAAGACATACGTATCGAAGGTAACAGAATGAGTGTGCTGATCAATCAGCTTGTGGCTTTGTCCCGCATGGATGAAGATGCCGGAAATCTCTCCGCTGCAGAGTTTGATCTGAGCGGTACGGTGTCGGACACTGTTTCGGAATTTGAAGGATTCGTTGTACGGAACGACAAGCGCATCACGGTTTCCATAGAACCGCTTATATCGTATATCGGCGATGAAAACCTAATCCGAAAGCTGGTATCGATCCTCATGGACAATGCAATTAAATACTGTGATCAGGAAGGACAGATTGATGTGACCGTTTTTACAAAGGGAAATCATCCGGTTCTTCTGGTCGAGAATACATACCGGGATGTAGCAAAAGTGGAGCTGGATCGCTTGTTTGACCGATTTTACCGTGCAGACAAAGCCAGAACCTATACCGGCAGCTTTGGTATAGGACTTTCTATCGCAAAGGGAATTGCGAAAAAACATAAAGGCGATATTATCGCATACAAAAAAGACAGTACCCACATTGGCTTTAAGGTGATATTGAAATAACTGTTGCGGCACAGATCTGATTTATGCAGGTCTGTGCCGCATTTTATGATCTGCTGATTCAAAATGCTTCCATATGAATTTCACAATTTCGTCACTGGGGTCTTTAGTATCACTTTAGCGTGAGTCTCTAAGATAAGCTTCGGAAAGCTTTTTCACAATTCAATGATCAGAAAGGAACTGTCATGGCTAAGAAAGAAAAAGAGACAGCAATTCCCGGTGTACAAGCGGATGATGCATTGTTTGTAGCGTTGGGAAAGTCCAAAAAGAAAAAAAGACGCAGAATACTGATAACAGTAGTATCCATTATCCTTGTTTTGGCGATCGTCGCGGTAACGGCTGTAAGTATTCTGCAGAGAAGGGTACGGGAGCAATTCGCTTCTTCGGGAGAGGTTCTTTCCTATGAAGTCACGGTAGGAACAATCAGCACCGTGGTATCCGGTTCGGGTACACTAACGGATGTGGATCCGGAAACAGTTACTGTTCCCGGCGGTGTGGAGATCACGGAGATCCTGATCCAAACCAACGATTCGATTGCGGAAGGGGATGTCATCGCAACGGTAGATATGGCTTCCGTCATGCAGGCCATGGCAGATCTGCAGACGGAGATAGAGGCGTTGGATGAACAGATCAGCGAAGCCGAAAATGATGAAGCCGATGAAACGATATACGCCGGTGTATCGGGTCGGGTAAAAGCCATCTGCGTCGAACAAGGTACAGATGTGACAGATGCCATGTATGAAAAAGGTGCTTTGGCACTGATCTCTTTGGACGGATATATGGCGGTAGATGTAGAAACGGAGGTATTGTGTGCAGGTGATACGGTTATAGTCAGGCTTTCAGACGAAGAGGAGATCTCCGGTACGGTAGAAGCGGTATCCGCCGGCAAAGCAACGATCCTTGTGACGGATAACGGTCCGGAATATGAAGAAGCCGTGACTGTACTCGACAGCGAGGGCAAACAGATCGGATCCGGAAATCTCTATATTCACAGCGCGCTTCGAGTAACCGGATATGCGGGCACGGTAAAGACGATTTATGCGGATGTTAACGATAAAGTCTCTGACACAAGCAGGTTATTCAAGTTGGAAGATACCGGCTACAGTGCAAATTATAATTCCTTGCTGCGCAGCCGTAATGAAAAAGAGGAGATTCTGCTGGAACTGCTGAGCCTTCAGCGTAACGGAGCCTTGCTGGCACCGGTTTCTGGCAGTGTGTACAGTGTGGATTTCAGCGAAGACAGCACCACGGCAAGTGCGGAAGAAGTAATATCAGTAGCTACACTTTCCGTGGACGAAAAAATGTCTGTCACTGTCAGTGTGGATGAATCCGATATCCTTTCTTTACAGCTTGGTCAGGAAGTCGAAGTTTCTGTCAGTTCTGTCAGCGAGGATACCTTTGCCGGTACCCTGACGGAGATTAACCGTACCAGTTCGTCCTCCGGCACATATTCTGCTGTTGTGGAATTTGAAAAGGCAGAGGGTATGCTGTCCGGCATGACCGCAAGTGTGAGTGTGAAAATTGAGGGCGTGGAGAACGCGGTTTTGATTCCAATCGAAGCTTTGCATCAAACCAGTGATGGTGCCTATGTGTATACAAGCTACGATGAAGAGCTGCAGGAGTACGGCGGCAAGGTGGATGTTGTTACGGGTCTGGAAAACAGTACCTATATAGAGATTAAATCCGGGCTCAATGCCGGTGATACCGTGTATTACACCGAAACAGAGTCTGCCTTTGGCAACTTTGGCGGCAGGGGCAGCTTTGGTGGAGGCGGTATGCCGGACATGAGCGGCAAGATGCCGGATTTTGGCAGCGGTGAAATGCCGAGCTTTGGAAACGGCGGTATGCCGAAGATGGGCGGCGGTCAGATGCCCGGAAACTTTTCCGGTCGTAACTAAGGAGGCTGTTATGATCGATATCAAAGACCTCAGTAAAGTGTATCTTGTAGGCGATGAACGAGTCCGCGCACTGGATCATGCGACTCTGCATATTTACCCCGAGGAGTTTGTCAGCATTATCGGTCCGTCCGGAAGCGGCAAATCTACCTTGATGAACATTATCGGTTGTCTGGACATCGCAGATGCCGGAAGTTATCACTTGGATGGGCTTCCAATCGAGGCTTATACGGAAAATCAGCTTGCAGCCATACGGAATCAGAAGATTGGATTTGTCTTTCAGAATTTCAATCTGATTCCTAAGCTGACTGCAGAGGAAAACGTAGAGCTTCCTCTGATATATCAAAAAGTGAAGCGCTCCGAGCGTGCGGAAAGGGTCCGATCTGCATTGGATCGGGTGGGCCTGACCAAAAGAGCCAAGCATCTGCCGACGGAGCTTTCCGGCGGACAGCAGCAGCGTGTGGCAATCGCCAGAGCGATCGTAACCAACCCCAAACTCATCCTTGCAGATGAGCCGACAGGTGCACTGGATTCCAAAACCAGTCAGGAGATCATCGATATTTTCCATGGACTGCATCGGCAAGGGAATACCATCGTGTTGATCACCCATGACAAGGATGTAGCAAAACAGGCATCCAGATCCATCCATATACTGGACGGCAGAACGACGGAGGTGAAACTATGATCTTATCTCTGAAAATGGCCCTTCGCTCCATAAGTTCCAATAAACTGCGCGCTGTACTGACAATGCTCGGAATCATCATCGGCGTAATGGCTCTTGTTGTGTTGGTCAGCCTTGTAAACGGTGCTACAAGTTCGGTAACCGACGCTGTGTCCGGCTTGGGAAACAGTATGCTGACAGTCAGCATTTCCGATGATAAAGGTGTACCGGTGACACTTGAAACCGTCAACACATGGATGGATGAAGAAGACGGTATTGGGCATATTGCGCCCTATAACAGCATCTCTGCCACTGTGCGTGCAGACGGTGAAAGCGGTGATATTACCGTTTATGGTACAACGCCTGTTTACTACGATATTCAAGGAATGCAGCTTGCCATGGGGCGCTGGTTGAAAACTTCTGATGTGGAGAACCATACCTATGTCTGTGTGATCAATGAGACAACAGCTTCGGAAGTCATCGGCTATGTGGATTGCATTGGGCAGGCAATTGACCTAAACGGTGTGCAGTATACCGTTGTTGGTGTACTTTCCGAAGATCAGGAGAGCCTGACCAGTCTGGTTTCTTCCGGAAGCCTGGTGGCTTACCTGCCGTATTCCTCTCTGATTCGGCTTTCTGACAGCTTGACCGGTGATGTGACGTCCTTCTGTGTAAGTGCGCCTGAGAATGGTACTATGGATACTGCAGAAGCTGCCATGACACAGATTCTCATGAATCGTTTTGAAGAAGACGAAGATGCATTCGACGTATCGGCACAGAGTATTCTGGAAGACACCATGAGCTCCGTTACATCGGTTCTGACCATCCTGCTGGGCGGAATCGCAGCAATTTCCCTCATCGTCGGCGGTATCGGTATTATGAATATTATGCTGGTCACGGTCACAGAGCGTACAAGAGAAATTGGTATCCGAAAAGCTATAGGTGCAAACCGTGGTACGATCCTCAGTCAGTTTCTGATGGAAGCGGTCGTTCTGTGCATGCTTGGCTGCGGTCTGGGGATATTCCTTTCGTGGGCGATCCTGCAAACCGTTACCACGGTCGTTTCCAGTCTGGATATGACTTTCTCTCTGGATGGCAGCGTAGTGCTGATCGCAGTTATATTCTGTTTTGTGATCGGTGTGGTCTTCGGTTTATATCCTGCGAATAAGGCGGCGAAAATGAAACCGATCGATGCGCTGCACTATGGAGGATAACATTATGGTTAAAGTTAGGAAAAAGAATATTGTAAGAATAGCTGCTTTTGCATGCACAGCGGCAGTTGTAGGTTTGTTGGCTGCCATGCCGCTGCTTGCAAAACCGGACGAGAAGGCAGAAGGACCGCAAGCCAGTATCCTTTCGGGTACAGTTGAGAACGGAAGCGTAAGTACAGAAGTGATTGGCGGCGGAACACTCGCTGAAGAAGACGCCGAAACGGTTTCGATCCCTTCGAAGGTTAAACTGACGGAATATCTGGTTTCGAACGGTGATACCGTACGTGAAGGAGATCCCATTGCAGCGGTGGATCGGGTTACCGTTATGAAAGCTATTTCTGAGGTGCAGGAAACTCTAGATCATCTCGCTGAAGAAATCGAGGCCGCGAGCGAAGAGGATACGGACGGTGAAGTGAAAGCGCAGGCCGGCGGTACTGTAAAAATCTGTTATGCCGAGGAAGGGGACGCCGTACAGGATGTAATGCTGGAATACGGCGCGCTGGCAACCTTGAGCCTGGACGATCTGATGGCCGTGGATTTGATTTCAGAAACAGCACCGGATGTCGGTACCACAGTGAATGTGACCTTTTCGGATGGTACTGTCGTGTCCGGTAAGGTAGAGACCGGCCTTGCCGATGAACTGACAGTGACTGTGGAAGACGATGATTATCCTGTTGGTGAAACGGTTGCAGTCACGCTGGAAGACGGTACAGCAATCGGTTCCGGTGTATTGTATATTTACAGTCCTTGGAATGCGGCTGCATATGCCGGTACGGTAGAGTCGGTCAAAATCAGTGAGGGTGAAGCGGTTGATGCCGGGGATACTTTGCTGAAGCTGACGGATGTCGGTTACAGCGCAGAGTACAAGCAGCTGATTCGTCAGCGGCAGACTTATGAAGATCTGATGCTGGAACTGTTTGAAATGTACCAGACCGAAACGATCACAGCCCCGTGCGACGGTCTGATTTCCGGTCTGGATGCGGACAGTTTGCAGCTTCTGACAGTAGGTACCGCTGCCTATTCCGTGATCCCTCTTGCCAATGCGCCATATGGTGACGAAGAAACGCTGTACAGCAACTTTGTAGGAAAGGTCACCGCGGTTGGGCAGAACGGCTTGGCTCTCAGCATGGACCTTCGCAATATACCCGTTGCCGATTATATGGAACTTTCCGGTGTTTCTTGGGATGATTCTGCAATGACCGAGCTGTTTGTGTATGATCCCGTCTCAGCATCTACGCCTGTATTCGAACTGGTGGACGGTGCGTGGGTACAAATCAATGCTGCGGACATTGCTGCAGGGGATATACTGCTGATTGCCGGTGACGACAGCGGCAATTTTGTCTGGATCATTCGGCTGCAGAAATCAGCTGAAGATCCTGCGGATCCGGAAACTCCCGGCACAGCAGAGCCGGATACACCGACAGAACCCAGTGTGCCGTCTGATCCCAGTACGCCGACACAGCCCGGTGCGTCTGATGATCCGGGTACTGTATTTCCGTCCGGCGGAGGCTCCTGGGGCGGATCGGGCAGTTACCCGCAGGATTCTGTGACAGAACCTGAATTTGAACTCTTCAGTTTGGATATTGCCGAGATAGCAGTCGTTACACCGCAGGATACCGTGACGATGAATATTACGATCAACGAGTTGGATATCACGTCAATCCACATTGGAATGTCGGCGGAGGTTCGGATTGATGCACTTGGTGGTGAGGAGATCACGGCCTCCGTTACGGATATCAGTAATACGGGTGAAAACAGCGGCGGATACAGTTTCTTTACCGTAGAGCTTACAATGGACCGCCATGAAGATATGCTTGTTGGCATGAATGCCACAGCAGTTATGACGACCGGTACAGAAAACGCAGTATTGACCGTGCCGGCAGAAGCGCTGGTGGAAGACGGAACAAAGACTATACTCTATACCGGATATGATGAAGAAAGCGGTATACTTACCGACCCGGTTACGGTAACTACCGGTGTTTCGGATGGGCAAACTGTAGAGATCACCGGTGGTTTGAGTGCAGGCAGCACGTTCTATTATGCTTACTATGATACGCTTGAGATCTCGTTTGCTCCGGATTTCAACGGTGGATTCGGCGGTTTCTTGTTTGGCGCATTATAACAGAAAAAATCAATACGGTATGTCTGCATACCATGTTGAAAAAAGGGGTTAATCAAAATGAAACACAGAATAGTACCGGCGTTGTTCGCATTCCTGCTGCTTGTGATGTCAGGCTGCGGAAAGAAGGAAGAAACAACTTTGACCGGCATGGTTGTTTCCGTAGATGGAACGGTTGTATCTTTACAGACATTCGATTCGGAAATGCGTGAAATGCCGACGGATGGAGAAATGCCGAACATGGGAGATCCGAATGGTTTCCAGAATTTTGACTCCGGAAAGTCCGATGGAGAAGCTTTTGATCCGGAGGATTTTAATCCGGAAGACTTTGAGGGATCGATGCCCGAGCTGCCGGAGGGAGCAGAAATGCCTGAACGGCCGGAAAATGGAGAAAGACCGGATTTCGGCTCTGCGTTTTCCGGCGGAGAAACAACAACAGTAGATCTGGCAGATGCACACATATCCATTCAGATTGATGACGGAAAAGCCGCAGGAAGTATAGATGATATTACTGAAGGAGCATTCCTGACAATCACAATGAATGGAAAAGGTAAAGCCACCAATGTAGTTGTAGGTTCTACGTTCGGCTTTGGCAGAGCGCCGTCGGCAGAAAAGTACGATCGCTGAGTTTTCGGAGAAACAGCGTAAGCATACAGTATTGCGGCATAGCCGTGTTCGGGGATACAGCGGACTGTTATTTATCTGTGCAGCATTTATCCTTAATGCATTTCAGCAGAAAAAGACTCAAAACTGCAAGTATACCGAAACCCCACAGGGATACAACCTTTGGGGTTTCGGTTTTAGTGTTTTGTTGTAAAAATCAAGAAAACACCCAGAGATGAGGGATGAACTCCCATCTCCGGGTGTGATTGCTTTCTGTAGTGTGTATTCTTTTCGCAGCTGTACCGTCAAAAATCTACTACGCCATTTTTACGCCATTTCTGCGTGGGAAGGCATAGAGATATATGCTTTTTTATGTTTTTAGTGAGTGATGAAAAAGCGCATGAAATCTAGCTTTATCGGCATTTATAAGGAAAAATGGAGATATGAAAACTTAGGCAGTGGACTCCGATACCTAATTTCATATTGTTCATTCTCCTTAGAAAAATTCCCGGATTTACTGGGTTTTGCGATTTGGCTTTTCGGTTTTACGCCATTTTTACGCCATTTTCGCATGGGATCGTACTGAATTTTCAGATCATCCCGATCGTACGCCTTTCCGTCCTGAGAAAAGCGCATAATACTACTTTTACATCATAGCATATCCTTCGGCTTTTCTCAAGATGCTTCGCAAACTTTTGTCGCCAAAACGGATGCAGTGCATAGGGCGGCGCCGCAGAGGATACGATGTGCGTATAGTGTGTGGGAAAGCAAAAGATCAATATTAAGCAATACTATATAAAAAGATGTGGTTTTGTCTCTTTTTTGCTGACACGCTATAAATAATCTATGATATACTGTAAATAATTCGCACAGCATCGCGGTCCGGCAAAGGCGACGGATGAGCGGGCAGGCGGACCATGACTTTTCTGCCGGAAAGGGGAGCCACGATGACAAAAACAGAGCCATCGGATATGCGAAAAGCGCATCAGGCTGTCCTGATGGAATTGTGGCACGTGGTGGATGCAATTTGCCGCAAAAACGGGATCCCGTATATGCTGTTTGCCGGTTCGGCGCTGGGCGCGGTGCGGCACGGCGGAATCATCCCTTGGGACGACGATCTGGATGTGGTGATGCTCCGTCCGGATTATGACCGCTTTTTAGAGGCTGCCCGGCAGGAACTTCCGGATCTGTATTTTCTGCAGGCGGAATTTTCGGCGCATTGGCCTATGTTCTTTTCCAAAATCCGGAAAAACGGCACGGCCTGCATGGAACGCTTTATCCCAAAAGACCGCGCGATGCACCAGGGTATTTACATCGACATTTTCCCTTGCGACAATCTCTCCGACCGGAAGATCATGCGCGGTCTGCAGTTTATCGCCTCCAAATTTGTGATCGCCAAAGCGCTGGATGCCCGTGGGTATCAAACGAAGAATCCGGTTAAGCGCGCGGTTATGGCCATCAGCCGCGGTATGCCGTGTGAGGCGCTGCGGCGCTTTGTGCAGATGCGGGAAAACACCAAAACCAAAGATGTGCACACCTTTTTCGGCGGTGCAAAACGATATAAAAGAAATGTATTTCCCCGGGCTTGGTTCGGAAAATTGCAGTATATGCCGTTCGGCGATGCCCTTGCGCCCGTATCGACGCACTATGATGCGCTGCTGACCCGGATGTACGACGATTACAGGACGCCGACGCCGCCGGCACAACGGGCAAGCAAGGTCCATGCGGATCTTGTCGATACGGAGCATACATACGAAGACTACCTCGAAATGCAGGCCGGCCGGAAGATCACGGTGCGGTCGAAGAGTATGCGATGAGGAGAGGACAGGATGACGAATACACCGCGTGTGCTGATCGTCAGCAATGAATGTCTGGCGGAGAACAGTTCCAACGGCAGAACGCTGCGGAATTTCCTGCTCGGCTGGCCCAAAGAACATCTGGCGCAGTTTTATACGAAACCCGGCACGCCGGATTTTTCTGTTTGTGGGCAGTTTTACTGCGTAACGGATTCGGATGTGTTGTGCAGCCTGAAAAGACCGCACGCCGTGCAGGGACGTGTGGAACAGAAACCGGACTTGGCGGAGCACGTCTCCAAGGAGCCGGACCTGCGCCGGAAATACGGCAAAAATCCATGGACCGTTCTGGTGCGCACGGCAGTGTGGAATCTCGGCCTGTGGATATCGAAGGATTTTAACAGCTGGCTGGAAGAAATCGACCCGGAGGTCGTGCTGCTGCAGGCGGGGGACAGCCCCTTCATGTTTGCGCTCGCGGAAAAGATTGCCGACCGGTTCCGGGCCAAACTCGTGATCTACAACAGTGAAGCGTATTATTTCAAAACCGTGGATTATATGCGCTCCACCGGGATACCGCACCGGCTGTATCCTTTGCTGCGGCAGTACTTCCGGCGGCAATTCCGGAAAACGATGCGGCGCACGCAGCACATGGTGGTGAACAGCGAACCGCTGCGGGCGCGGTATGCGGCGGAATTCGATGTACCGCTTTCGGTGCTGTATACGGTTTCGGAGCTGCCGGTCTTTCCGGTGCGGCAGACGGACGGTTTCTCTGTATTGTATGCCGGAAACCTCGGTGTGGGGCGTGTGGAACCGCTCCTCGAAGTGGCCGATGCGCTGCAGGCGATCTCCCCGGCGCGTCATCTGGATGTTTACGGAAGCACGCGCATACCGGAGGAGGCGCTGTGCCTCAAGCGGTACCCGGGTATTCGGTATCACGGGGCGGTGCCGTATGAAACGGTGAAGCACGCGATGCTTCAAAGTGATTTGCTCATACACGCCGAGAATTTCGGCGATTTTTATGCGGAGGATCTGCAGTATGCGTTTTCCACCAAAATTGCGGATGCGCTGGCCTGCGGACGTCCGTTTCTTTTGTATGCACCGGAAAATTTGGTGTGTACGGCTTATCTTCGGGAACATCGGGCCGCATGGATCGCGGTAAACCCGGAGGAACTCAGCGCGTGCCTGCGGGAGCTGGTGCAAAATCCCGATGCGCGTCTGCGGTATCGGGTGCAAGCGGCGGCTGTGGCGGCGAAAAATCATACAGCCGCGGTGAATGCGGAAAAGTTTCAACAGATTTTAAGGCAGGTGTGAAAACTTGAAGATCCTGCAGATCAACTGCGTGTATCAACGCGGCAGTACCGGCAAAATCACATACGATCTGCACACGGCGCTGCAGGAACAGGGCGAAACATCCGTTGTGTGTTACGGCCGCGGGCCGAAGACAAAGGACCCCGGCGTCTATAAAACCTGCGGCGAGCTTTACGGCAAGTGGTGCAACCTGCGCCGCCGGATCACCGGGCTGATGTACGGCGGGTGCTTTTTTTCCACGGAGCGGCTGCTGCACATTCTGCGCCGCGAAAAGCCAGATGTGGTACATCTGCAGTGCATCAACGGCTATTTTGTTCATATTTATCGTCTGATTCATTGGCTGAAAAAGAACCGGATCAAGACGGTATTAACGCTCCATGCGGAGTTTATGTATACGGCAAACTGCGGCATCGCCATGCATTGTGACCGCTGGCGGACCGGCTGCGGCGCCTGCCCGCACCGATGGGAGGCGACGCAAAGCCTCTTCTTCGACCGTACTGCCGAATCATGGCGGCGGATGCAGAAAGCCTTTTCCGGTTTTGAGCGGGATTGCGTCATCGTGTCGGTTTCCGATTGGCTGCGGCTGCGCGCCATGCAGTCCCCGATTTTTGAACACTTCCGGCACGAAACGGTATGGAACGGCATCGATACCCATGGGGCATTTCACCCGACCGTCTCGAATCTCCGAAATGCGTCCGGCATCCGGGAAGATAAACTCGTTCTGCACGTCACGGCGCATTTTTCTGCGGCGGCAGGGCACATCAAGGGCGGCGCGTACGTCATCGCGCTTGCAAAGCGAATGCCGGACACAGCATTCGTGGTCCTTGCGGCGCGGGACGAGATCCCGGCCGATACGGTGCTGCCGAAAAATCTGTACCGTCCCGGCAGTGTGAACGGCCCACACCGGCTGGCACAGTGGTACACGGCGGCGGATGCCGTGCTGCTCACGAGCACACGCGAGACCTTCTCCATGGTGACGGCGGAAAGTCTCTGCTGCGGGACACCGGTGGTGGGTTTCAGGGCCGGCGGGCCGGAGAGCATCGCACCGGAAATGTACAGCACGTTTGTGGAGCAGGGCGATACGGATGCCCTGCAGCGCGCCCTCGAAGACCGTCTGCGTACGCCGTTTGACCGGGCGAAGATCGCGGAAACATCCTGCCGCAAATTCGACAGAGCTGAAATGTGCGCGCGGTACGGGCAAATTTACCGCCGGCTGTGCGCGGAAAAAGAGGGTGAAAACGGATGAAGCCGGTACGGTTGGAAGCATTCCTCGCGGCACTATTACACCTGCTGGCCTTCGGGATCGTCGTGCTGCAGGTGATGCAGCTCGAAAATCTGGTCAGCCTGTGCTTTTACGCCGCGCTGCTGACCTCGGTCCTGCTGTGGGCCGTAACCCTGTGCACGGCCTTTACGTGGACGGATTGGCTTTGCCTCGCCGTGCTGGGGCTGGCGCTCGCGCATATTACGATCGGCATCGCCGTAGAGGCACAGGCCGTGTCACCCCTATACTTCAAAAAATACATTCTGTTTGCGTGTTCGGTTCTGTATTTTCAAAGTGCATCGAAGGTCCGGCTTTCCGGCGCGTTCTGCAGAATTTTGCTGGACGGCACGGCGGTACTCGCGGTTTTTCTGACGGCGGCCTATTGCCTTTGGCCGGTGGATATGCATTTGTATCGCGGCGCGGTCTCCCGGTATCTCACGTTTGGGTTCACAAATCCGAATCTGGCCGGCCTGTTTCTGTGCTGCATCTATATGCTGGTCGCGTCGCGGCTGTTTGAAAGCGGCAGATGGCAGAGAAAGCTGTTTCACGGTGTTCTGGCGGCGGTGCAGTTTGTTCTGCTGCTGAAAACCGGCTCCCGCAACACACTGCTCGTGGCGGTGGTTTACACAGCCGCGTGTCTCTGCTTTGGGGTCTTCGGATTGCAGAGGACACGCTTTTCCCGTGTGTCCGCGGCGCTTGCTGCCGTATTTCCGATGGTATTTGCCGTGCTGTACCTGTGGCTCGTACCGAAGGATTGGGTACAGGCGCTCCTGTCCGTGCTCGGCGGCGAGGGAAAGAGCCTCCTGTCCCGCGCGGAGATCTGGAGCGGCGCGCTCGAAGCGTTTTGGACGTCACCGGTGATCGGCGCGTACGGGGAAGTTATGCGGCACATGGAGCATTTTCAGATGCACAACACGCACCTGGATATCCTCGTCAGTTACGGTACGGGCGTCTTTCTGCTCATCTGCGTCTGGCTGTACCGCTTGATCCGCGGCACGGCATCGGACGGCGCAACCACAATGGATTATATCCGCACGCTCGGTTTTGCGTGTGCCATGGCGCTGGGCATCGGCGAAGCGGCGGCGTTTTCCGGCGGATTATGCTTATACGTGTTCATGGGTCTGTTCCTGCTGCTGCGCAGCAGCAGGACGGACATGAAAGAAAATCAGGACGGAGCGGGATCGGCATGAAAACCATACAGAGATTTCTGTCCAGCCGACAACTGAAAAACGCCTCCTGGCTGATCGGCTGCCGCATCGCGCAGATGCTGATCCAGCTGGTGGTCAGTGTGCTTCTGGCGCGGTTTCTGGGGCCGGCCGATTTCGGCGTGCTCCAGTATGCGGCATCGCTCACGGCATTTTTCGGCGCGGTCAGCGGGTTGGGGCTCAGCGCCGTCCTCGTTAAAGAATACATCGAGCATCCCGCTGCACCGGGCATGGTGGCGGGCACCGCGACCGGTCTCCGGTTTTTGGCGGGGCTTTTGTCCGCCGCGGGCTGTGTGGGACTGTCTATTTTTGTGGATGCCGGCGACCCGCAGGCGGTTTGGGTCGTGGCGCTGACGTCGGTCAGCCTCGTTTTGCACACATTTGACAACTTAAACTACTGGTTTCAGGCCGGGCTGCGGTCCAAGATCACAGCGATCGCGGCGCTGAGCGGCCATGCCCTGATGGCGGTGTACCGCTGCATATTGCTTCTTTTGCATGCGGAGCTGCGCTGGTTTGCGCTGGCGCTGTCCGTGGATTACCTGCTGGAAGCTGCGATCCTGCTGTTTTGCTTTTTCCGGGAGACGAAAAGCCGGCTGGTTTTTTCGGGCCGTTATGCCGTTTCCCTGCTGAAAAAAAGCGTACCGTTCCTCCTGCCGGCGCTGATGGTCTCGCTCTACGGGCAGATCGACCGCGTGATGCTCAAGCAGATGGTCGGCGAAGCGGAAACCGGCTTTTACGCCACGGCGGTGACGCTCTGCGGCGCGTGGACCTTTGTACTCACGGCGATCCTGCACTCCTGTGCACCCGAAATCATCGAAGCGAGCCACGGCGCACGGAGCGCGTTTGAGCGGAAAAACCGGCAGCTCTACGCGCTGATCTTTTATCTGTCGATGACGGTTTCCATCCTCATCACGGTTTTGGCGCGCCCGCTGATCCTTCTCCTGTACGGGGCCGCGTATGCGCCCGCCGTGCGTCCATTGCAGGTGCTCACATGGTACACGGCGTTCTCCTTTTTGGGCGGCGCACGGGATACATGGATCGTCTGCCGCAATCAGCAAAAACATCTCGTCTGGCTCAGCGGCGGCGCGGCTGCGGCAAATGTGCTGCTGAATTTCTGGTGGATCCCGCAGTTTGGCGCGGTCGGCGCGGCTGCGGCATCGCTCGTCACGCAGATTTTGACCGTGACGCTGATCCCGGCGCTGATTCCGTCCATGCGCCCCAATGTAAAATTGATGTGGGAAGCCGTCCGGCTGCAGGGCGTTTTCTCAAAACGGAAAAACGGAGGGTAAGAAATGTCTCTGTTTCAAAATCAAACACTGCTGATCACCGGCGGGACCGGCTCCTTTGGGCACGCGGTTCTGGACCGGTTTTTGCATACGGACATCGAGGAGATCCGCATTTTCTCCCGCGATGAGAAAAAACAGGAAGATATGCGCCGCGCCGTGCAGGTGTCCGCGCCGGATCTTGCGGGCAAGGTGAAGTATTTTATCGGCGATGTGCGGGACCCCGCCTCCGTCCGCAGCGCAATGTACGGCGTGGACTGCGTGTTTCACGCTGCGGCGCTGAAGCAGGTGCCGTCCTGCGAATTCTTCCCGATGGAGGCCGTGAAGACCAACGTGCTCGGCACGGAAAATGTCCTGACGGCGGCGGTGGAGGCCGGCGTGCGTCATGTGGTGTGCCTTTCCACGGATAAGGCGGTGTACCCGGTCAATGCCATGGGACTGTCAAAAGCCCTGATGGAGAAAGCGGCGGTGGCAAAATCGCGTACGGTTTCTCCCGAAAAAACCAAAATCTGCTGCACCCGCTACGGCAATGTGCTCTGCTCGCGCGGGTCGGTTGTGCCGCTTTGGATCGAACAGATCAGGGCCGGCAAGCCGATCACGATCACGGAGCCGTCCATGACGCGCTTTATCATGACGCTGGAGGAGGCCGTGGAGCTCGTGCTGACGGCGTTCCTGCACGGCAAAAGCGGCGATATTCTTGTGCAGAAAGCCCCGGCCTGCCGCATCGATACGCTGGCGCAGGCGGTCACGCGCTTGTTTTCTCCCGGGCAGGAGATCCGCGTCATCGGGATGCGGCACGGCGAAAAGCTGTATGAGACCCTGCTCACGCAGGAGGAACGTGCCCGCGCGGAGGATCTCGGCGCGTATTACCGTGTGCCGAGCGACGCGCGCGACCTGAATTACGATCCGTACTTTGTGCAGGGCGACACGAACCGGAACACTTTGGACGAATTCCGATCCGACAACACGCAGATCCTGACCGTGGAGCAGGTGGAGGAGAAACTTCTCTCCCTGCCGTATATCCGCGAGGAACTCCGGCACTGGAGGGGCGCGATATGAAGATTCTGATCACCGGCGCGGCCGGTTTTGCCGGGAAGAACCTGACGGCGGCGCTGTGTGCCATCCGCGACGGGAAGGACCGCCGTTTTCCGGCTCTGACCATCGACGTGCTGTATCTTGTCGACCGGGATACGGAGCTCGCGGTTCTGGAAGAAGGCTGCAAAAACGCCGATTTCGTGTTCCACCTTGCGGGGGTGAACCGCCCGAAGGACCCGGCGGAATTCATGGCGGGGAACCGCGATTTTCTCGCCGGGGTCTGCGCCCTGCTGCGCGCGTACAACAACACCTGCCCCGTGCTGCTGACGTCCTCCGTGCAGGCTTCCCTTTTGGGGCGGTACAACAACGCATACGGAAAAAGCAAACAGGCGGCGGAGGAAGTCCTTCTGCAGTACAGCGCCGAAACAGGCGCCAAAATCCTCATCTACCGCCACCCAAATCTCTTCGGCAAATGGTGCCGGCCAAATTATAACTCCGCGGTGGCAACGTTCTGCAGCAATTACGCAAATGACCTGCCCGTCACCGTGGATGACCCGAACACCGAGCTCGAGCTGTTATACATCGACGACTGGATCGACGAAATGCTCGACGCCTTGCAGGGCACGGCGCATCCATGTGTATTTGAGGGGCTTTGCACCGTGCCGGCGGAAAACGGGCCGTATTACGCCGCACCCGTCACGCACCGTGTGACGCTGGGGGAGATCATCCGGTGGCTCGAAGTGTTCAAAGCGCAGCCGAAATCCCTTCTCATGCCGCAGATGCCGGACGGCTCTTTCCAAAAGAAGCTGTACGCCGCCTATCTGAGTTATCTGCCGAAAGAGAAGATCGCCTTTCCGCTTAAAACGAATGCGGATCCCCGCGGCAGCTTTACGGAACTCATGCGCTTTGCCGCGGGCGGGCAGATCAGTGTGAACATCACCAAACCGGGTGTAAAAAAGGGACAGCATTGGCACCACACCAAGTGGGAGCAGTTCATCGTGGTTTCCGGGCGCGGCTGCATCCGGATGCGGAAAATCGGCTCGGAAGAAATTCTTGCCTTTGAGGTCTCCGGCGAAAAGATTGAGGCCGTGCACATGCTGCCCGGCTATACGCACGAGCTCGTGAACTTGAGCGAAACGGAAGATCTCGTCACGGTCATGTGGGCCAGCGAGGGGTTCGATCCCGACCGGCCGGATACATTTTTTGAGGAGGTATAAGGATGGCGCTGAAACTCGATTACAGCGATGTCTCGTTTCAAAATAACGGAGAACTCAAACTCCTGATCCTCGTGGGCACGCGGCCGGAGGTGATCCGGCTGTCCGAAGTGATTCGCAAATGCCGCCGGTATTTCGATACGATCCTCGCCCATACCGGACAGAATTACGACTACAACCTGAATGGCGTATTCTTCCGCGATCTCGAGATCGCGGCGCCCGAAGTGTACATGGATGCCGCAGGGGAGGACCTCGGCGAGACCGTGGGAAACATCCTGCACGGTTCGTATAAGCTGATGGCGGCCGTGCAGCCGGACGCGCTTTTGATCCTCGGCGACACGAATTCCTGCCTCTCCGCCGTTTCCGCAAAGCGCCTGCACATTCCGATTTTTCACATGGAAGCCGGCAACCGCTGCAAGGATGAGTGCCTGCCGGAAGAAACGAACCGCCGCATTGTGGACATCATCTCGGATGTGAATCTCGCGTATTCGGAGCAGGCAAGGCAGTATCTGCATGAATGCGGCTGCCCGAAGGAGCGCGTGTATGTGACGGGTTCGCCCATGGCGGAGGTGCTGCACAGGAAC
>JAFQWC010000133.1 GCA_017407665.1 Clostridia bacterium
CACAAGGAAAGGAGGCGGACTCGATTGACCCCCATCGCTCTGCAAACCCGCGATCTTTCCTTTTCCTATCACGGGACACCCGTCCTGCACGATCTGAACCTCACCTTCGAAAAAGGCCGGCTGACCGCCGTTCTCGGCCCGAACGGCAGCGGCAAAACGACCCTACTGCGTCTCCTGAACGGCCTGCTTGTACCGGATTCGGGTTCCGTGATTCTTGGCGGCAAAACTCTCTGCGATATCCCCCGCAAAGAAAGGGCACAGCAAATCGCCTTTTTGCCGCAGGACCGTCCCATCCCGGATATTCCGGCCGAAATGCTCGTCCGTCACGGACGTTTCCCGCATTTGGGCCTTTCCCGAAAGCTGACCGCATCCGACCGGCACATTGTGGAAACCGCCATGGCGCGAACCGGTGCCTTGAACTATGCCGACCGTCCCCTGCCGAGTCTCTCAGGCGGCGAACGGCAGCGGGTGTACCTTGCCATGCTGCTCGCGCAGGACACGGACATCCTGCTTCTGGATGAGCCCACCACCTATCTCGATGCCCGCCACAAATTTGAGACGATCGACCTGCTGCGGCAGCTTGCAGACAGCGGCAAGACCGTGATCACCGTGCTGCACGATCTGCCCCTGGCACTTTCCGCGGCCGACCATGTGATCCTGCTGGAAAACGGCACCTGCGCTGCCGCCGGTACACCGCAGGCGCTGTATGCCGACGGTGTCCTGAACCGCGTTTTTGGTATTCGCATCGACCAAGCCGAACTAAACGGGCGCACCGTTTTTATCGAGCAGCCGCACAGGTAAGCGGATTTATTCGCCGTTTCGACCACATCTCCAAGGAAAGCCGCGAAGAAGTCCGTTAATTTCTCCAATTGACTTTTTCCGGCTTATCCTGTACAATAGAACCACAATCCAATGTGCTTTTGTGACTGACGGATACAAGATGGGCGACCATCGTGGAGCAAAAGCCAGTTTCGCCGACCGTCTGGGCAGTGTTCGTGCAGCACTGCCCTGCTTTTATTTTTCAGGCACGTCAGACGGACACGTATCACCTGTGCACCAAACACAGTCTTACAGAAAGGAATGCTCGCTATGAACGCTTGGAGAAGCTTCAGCCTTGGAAAATGGACGGACAGAATCGACGTCCGCGACTTTATTCAGAAAAACTACACACCGTATCTCGGTGACGAATCCTTCCTGCAGCCGGCTACGGTAAGAACCCAAAAGGTGCTGGAAAAATACGAAGCCCTCTGCCATGCAGAACGCCAGAACGGCGGCGTTCTGATGATCGATACCGATAAAATCATCACCATCACCTCTTTTGAGCCGGGCTATCTGGACAAGGAAAACGAGATCATCGTCGGCCTGCAGACCGACGTGCCCTTAAAGCGCGCCTGCAACCCGTTCGGCGGTATGCGCATGGTGCGTGCTTCCTGCGAAGCTTACGGCTACAAGGTTTCCGAAAACATCGAAAACGAATTCCGTTTCCATAAAACCCACAACGACGGCGTGTTCTCCGCCTATACGGACGATGTTCGTGCGGCACGTCATGCCGGCATCATCACCGGTCTGCCGGACGCCTACGGCCGCGGCCGCATCATCGGCGACTACCGCCGCGTAGCCCTTTACGGTGTGGCTCGTCTGATTGAGGAGAAAATCAACGACCGCAAAATGCTGGCCGGCAAGCCGCTGGATGCCGATTCCATCCGCCTCAGCGAGGAAGTGACCGACCAGATCTCCGCGCTGCAGGATATGAAGAAAATGGCCGCCATGTACGGTTTTGATATTTCCCGCCCGGCGGAAAACGCCCGCGAAGCCGTGCAGTGGCTCTACTTTGCCTATCTGGCCGCGATCAAGGAGCAGAACGGCGCCGCCATGAGCCTCGGCCGCGTCTCCACTTTCCTGGACATTTACTTTGAGCGCGATCTGGCCGAAGGCACGCTGGACGAATCCGGCGCACAGGAGATCATGGACGATTTCGTTCTGAAGCTCCGCATGGCCCGCCACCTCCGCACCCCCGAATACAACGAGCTCTTTGCCGGCGACCCGATGTGGATCACTGAAGCACTGGGCGGTATGAGTGAGGACGGCCGCACACTGGTCACCAAAAACTGCTACCGTATGCTGCACACGCTGTATAACCTGAATCCGTCTCCGGAGCCGAACCTCACCATTCTCTGGTCCCGCCATCTTCCGGAAAACTGGAAGCGCTATGTGGCCAAGGTCTCCTGCGACACGGACGCCATCCAGTATGAAAACGACCGCGTGATGCGCCCGGTCTACGGCGATGACTACGCCATTGCCTGCTGTGTTTCCGCCATGCGTGTCGGCAAGGATATGCAGTTCTTCGGCGCCCGTGCCAACCTCGCAAAGCTCATCCTGCTGGCCATCAACGGCGGTATGGACGAGGTCAAGAAGGTGCGTGTTGCACCGGAAATGCCGATTTGGGAAGAAGAATATCTGGATTACGAACCGCTCATTGACCGCATTGCATTCTACCGTGACTGGCTGGCCAAGACCTACGTGGACGCTATGAACACCATTCACTATATGCACGACAAGTACGCCTACGAGAAGTCCCAGATGGCACTGCACGACACCAAGGTGCGCCGCCTGATGGCTTTCGGCATCGCCGGCATGAGCTGCATGGCGGACTCCCTTTCCGCCGTCAAGTACGCCAAGGTGCGCTGCATCCGTGATCCGGAGACCGGCCTTGTCACCGATTTTGAGACCATCGGCGAGTTCCCCTGCTTCGGCAACGACGATGAGCGCGTGGACGCCATCGCCTGCGAGCAGGTGCGCCGCTTCTATAAGGCGCTGAAGGAATACCCGCTGTACCGCGACGCCGAGCACACCCTGTCCATTCTGACCATTACCTCCAACGTGATGTACGGCAAAAAGACCGGCAACACCCCGGACGGCAGAAAGCTGGGCGAACCGCTGGCCCCGGGTGCAAACCCCATGAGCGGTCGCGACAAGTCCGGCGCACTGGCCGAGCTGAACTCCGTGGCAAAGCTCTCCTACAACTACTGCCGCGACGGCATTTCCAACACCTTCTCCATTATCCCCGAGGCACTGGGCAAAACCGAGGACGAGCGCATCACCAATCTGGTGCAGCTGCTCACCGGCTATTTCATTCAGCACGCACATCACCTGAATGTTAATGTCCTGAACCGCGAGACCCTGATGGACGCGTATGAGCATCCGGAAAAGTACCCAAACCTCACCATTCGCGTCTCCGGCTATGCGGTCAACTTCAACCGCCTGTCCAGAGAACAGCAACGTGAAGTCATTTCCCGCACCTTCCACGAGGCCATCTGATGGAAGGGCGCGTCAGTTCCGTGCAATCCCTCGGTGCCGTCGATGGTCCCGGTCTGCGTTATGTGGTTTTCCTGCAGGGCTGCCCCCTGCGGTGCAGATACTGCCATAACCCGGAGACCTGGCTGCCCGACGGCGGCACCGTGCACACGGCAGAGGACCTCTGCACCACGATCCAGCGATATAAGCCGTATTTCGGCGAACAGGGCGGCGTGACCGTCTCCGGCGGCGAGCCCCTGCTGCAACCGGAATTTACGGCAGAATTGTTCCGCCTCCTGCACCGGCAGAAGATCCACACCGCGCTGGACACCTCCGGCGCCGGCGATCTGGAGAAGGCCGCACAGGTGCTGCAGCACACCGATCTGGTCCTGTGCGATCTGAAATTCCCGACGGAAACCGCCTACCGCGAGCATTGCGGCGGCTCTCTGCAGCACACGCTGGATTTTCTCAAGCTGACCGAGAACATGGGCATTCCGGTGTGGATCCGCCACGTGGTGGCACCGGGTCTCACAGACACCCCCGCCTCCATGCGTGCGATCCGCGACCTGTGCGGACAGTTTTCGAACATCGAAAAGATCGAGTGGCTGCCGTTCAAAAACATCTGCATCGAAAAATATAAAAGTCTGGGAATCGAGTTTCCCATGGCGGACAAGCCCGCCTATTCCCAGCAGCACATCGATATGCTCCTTTCCGCACTGTGATCCTGTGCGCTTTAGCCCTGAGTCTTCGGACTTGGGGCTTTTTTATTGAAAATTTCCCGAAAAAATCACAAAAAGATTGGCACAAATAACGATTTTTATGTTATACTATATAAAAATATTTTATAGATTGCGGAAAGGTTGTGAGAAAAAATTGAGTCTTCGTAAAAACTTATCCGAGAAATGGAAGGAAGCACTCCAGGCGGTGCTGCCCATCGTGTGCATCGTGATGCTGCTGTGCTTCACGGTCGCACCCATTTCGCCCAGTATTCTGCTCTGCTTCCTCATGGGTACGGTGCTGCTGTTGGTAGGTATGATGTTCTTCACGGCCGGCGCGGAAATTGCCATGACCCCCATGGGTGAACGCGTGGGTACAGCCATGACGAAAACCAAGAAGCTTTGGATCGTTACACTGCTGTCTTTTCTGCTGGGCTTTATCATCACGATTTCCGAACCGGACCTTCAGGTTCTGGCCGAGCAGGTTCCGTCCGTGCCCAATATCATATTGATCCTTTCCGTGGCTTTTGGTGTGGGCCTCTTCCTGATCGTTGCGCTGCTGCGTATGCTGTTTTCCATCGCGCTGCCGCACCTGCTGATCGGCTGCTACGTACTGGTCTTTATTCTGGCCTTTTTCGTCCCCGGAGAATTTCTGGCCGTCGCGTTTGACTCCGGCGGCGTGACCACCGGCCCCATGACCGTACCGTTCATCATGGCTTTGGGCGTCGGTATTGCCGCCATCCGTAGTGACCGTCATGCCGCAGACGACAGCTTCGGTCTCGTCGCACTGGCTTCCGTCGGCCCCATTCTGGCGGTTATGGCTCTGGGCATGATCTACAACTCCAAAAAGACAACCTACATCCCGCCCGTTATTCCGGAGATCTCGGATTCCGTGGAGCTGTGGCAGATGTTCGGCCGCGGACTCCCCAAATATCTGGAAGAGATCGCCTTCTCCCTGCTGCCGATTCTCCTGTTCTTCCTGGCCGCGCAGGTCATTGTGCTGAAGATGGATCGCCGGCATCTGCTGCGCATGGGCGTGGGTCTTGTTTACACGTACATAGGTCTCGTTTTATTCCTGACCGGCGCCAACGTCGGATTCATGCCGGCCGGTAATTTCCTCGGCCAAATGCTCGCTCAGTTCCGTTATCCCTGGATCCTCGTGCCGCTGGCCATGATCATGGGCTACTTCATCGTTCGTGCCGAGCCTGCCGTGTATGTCCTCAACAAGCAGGTTGAGGAGATCACCGACGGCGCCATTTCTGCCAAGGCCATGGGTCTGGGTCTTTCCATCGGCGTGGCCATTTCCCTTGGTTTGGCCATGATCCGCGTGCTCACCGGCATTTCGATCCTTTGGCTCCTGATCCCCGGTTATGTCATTGCACTGGGCATTTCCTTCTTTGTCCCGAAGCTCTACACCGCCATCGCTTTCGACTCCGGCGGCGTGGCTTCCGGTCCGATGACCGCTACCTTCCTGCTGCCTTTGGCACAGGGCGCCTGCACCGCACTGGGCGGCAATATCGTCACCGACGCATTCGGCGTTGTGGCCATGGTCGCGATGACACCGCTGATTACCATTCAGGTTATGGGGCTCGCTGCCCGCATCATGCAGCATCGCAAGAAGTCCGTCACTGTGGAACCGCATATGCTGGATGACAATGCGATCATTGAGCTGTAAAGGAGTGTGACAAGGCTGTATGAGTAATTCTATCTATTGGATGATCACCATCATCGATCGAAATCAAAGCCGCAAGTTTGTTTCCTTTTATAAGAACTACGGCATCTCCGTGCTGTTCAGCGCTTTGGGGCACGGCACCGCCGCTTCCGATGTTTTGAACTATTTCGGTCTGGAGGCCACGCAGAAAGAGGTGCTTCTGGCTGCGGTAACAGACTCGGTATGGAGCAATGTTAAAAAAGGCCTGCAGTCCATTATGCAGATCGATATCCCGGGTACGGGCATTGCGTTCGTCGTTCCGATGAGCAGCGTGGGCGGTATGCGCCAGCTGCAGTTTCTCACCGGAGGACAGGAATTTAAGAAGGGAGAAGAATCCGTTTTGAAAGATACAAAGCACGAACTGGTTGTGGTCATTGCAAACCCCGGTTATACGGAACAGATCATGGATGCAGCCCGACGCGGCAACGCCGGCGGCGGCACCGTTCTGCACGCCAAAGGCACCGGCATGGAGGGCGCAGAGAAATTCCTCGGTGTCTCTCTGGCGGAAGAAAAAGAGCTTATCCTCATCGTTGTAAAGCAGGAGGATAAAAACGCCGTCATGCAGTCCATTATGACGGACACCGGATTGGAACACAAAGCCCGTTCCATCGTCTTCTCACTGCCGGTCACCAGTACTGCCGGTCTGCGATTTGCGGAACTGAAAAATACCGACGAAGACTAATTTTATCCCACGTGAAAAGGCGTGTCTGCCAAAACAGACACGCCTTTTTTATGCTCGCTATGGAATTATTCTTCGATGAGGATCGTCTCAATGGACCGAGGCTCCAGCGCCAGCGGTGTGGTGTGGTCGTTCATGCGCAGGTAAGCACGCTTCTCCACGTCACTTTCGTTGATCACCACTACGGCGATCTTGCCGTCAGGACGCTCAAAAGCGGTGAGTGTCACGTCACGGTCGAAGGAAGACGTGGCCAGACACACGGAACCCTGCGGAATGTACTTTGCAAAATGGGCCAGAGCGTAGTATGCCGGCTGAATCGTCAGCTCGCCGGTCTCCCGGTTGATATGCACGGGAGCGCTGGCACCGTGATAGCGATAATGGTACGGGCCGCCGGTCTCATCCAGCAGCAGGTTCCAGTCCACCATCGCCTGTGTGCCGTTGTTCATGTTGCCGAGGATCTCGCGGGCGTAGCGCATCATGCCCGTGCCTTCCAGACGCCAGCTGACGCAGTACTCGGTTTCGATCAGTACCTTCTCCGGGAAGGCTGCGTGGGTCAGACCGACCGCGTCGAAATGATCGCCGGAATACCAGTGGAAGCCGATGCCCCAAACCTTGTCCCGTACAGCGGGATCCTGCAGGGTGTCCACGGCACGCTCATAAACACGTTCCTTGTTGTGGTCCCAGATGATGTACTTCATCGGAATACCGTGCGCCTCCAGTACCGGTCCGAGATGGTCGCGGATCAGTTCGGCTTCATCTTCTGCGGTGTACTGGCAGCTTTCCCAGGTCTGCACCGCCCAAGGCTCGTTCTGAATGGTCATCGCCGGGATATCGATGCCTTCTGCCTTGCAGCTTTCCAGATACTTTGCGACATATTCCGCCCAGGGAGTCTTCCACTCATCCAGAAGCTTGCCGCCAAAGCGCACATTGCCGTTGCTCTTCATCCAGTACGGCGGGCTCCAGGGGGATGCAAAAATAAAGAGATCGGGCGAAGCCTTCAGAATATCCTTGACCATGGGCAGAACGTATTCACGGTCGCGGCCCAGATCAAAGGTCTTCATTTCGCGGTCGCCGGGCTCTGTGTAGGCGTACTCGCCTTCGCAGAAATCACAGCTGCCAATGTGCATACGGCCCCAGTCATAGCCCAGGCCCTCTTCCTTGGAGAAGAACAGCTTCAATATTTCCGCTTTCTTTTCCTCGGGCAGCTGTGCGTAGCCGCAGGCAGCGGATTCCGTCAGCGCACTGCCAAAGCCCAGCCATGTCTGCTTTTTGGCCTTGCGGTAAACATTCAGCACGGTCAGTTCCGTGTTGATGTCCGCGGTCCACCGCTGTCGGGTTTTTCCTTCCAGCTTCTTTTCGGCTGTGGAGACAACATGTTCCAAGATCTTCATAAACACAACTCCTGTCTTTCCCGCCCGGGTGCGGGAGAATTTGGTCTTGTTTTCAGTATAACACAGTTCTCCCGTATTTCAAGCATAAAGAAGCCCGGTCATCTTCCAAAAACGGAAAATGACCGGACTTTTTTGCCCCTGAGCGATGACGGGGGCGCGTTCGTCTTAAAACAGAGAAGCCGGGTCGATCACCTGACCGTTTTCCGCAGCTTCCAGATGCAGATGCGTTTCCATAGCAGATTCAAACGGTGCTGCCGTCACACTGCCGATATCCTGCCCAGCCGTGACGACCTCGCCCGGTTTGACAAGGAAGGTCTCCCCGAGTCCGCAGTAGCGTATTTCCACATCGCCATGTTCTATAACCAGAATATTCCCGAGCAGCATGTCCGTATACGCGTCTTTGACGATTCCGTTGGCGGCCGCTTTCACGGTCTCGCCGCGCTTCGCTTTCAGATCCATACCGAGGTGCACGCGGTAATCCCGCATAGTCTCCGAATAGACCGGGATATCGGTATACGCGGCGAGAACCTCCCCGCTGCTGACCGGGTACACAAACCGCTCACTGACGCGGTAAGACGCCGGCTCGGCCGCTGTGGGCTCCGCAGGCTCACTCTCTTCCGTCGGTGCTGCTGCCGGTTCGGCTGCGGGCTTTTCCGGCTCGATCTCTGCGCGTCCGGCGGCTTCGCTCTTCGGCACGTCGGACGGCTCCGGCTCCGCCGGCACCGCAGACGTCGTACCGTGGGCGTGTCCTGCCGTAACGGTATCCTCGGGATCATCCGCCGGCTCTATAGCCGTCAGCGTATCGCGTACCGTGTTTTTGGCGCCGTCGGTGTCCGTGGGCGTCAGGAAGCCGGACATGGTATCGTATGTGCTCCAGGCTGCAATGCCGATCGCCAGCACGCAGATCGCCAAAGCCGCATAAAATCCGCCGCGGCCGCTCTTCTTTTTTTCTTTATCTTGTTCATTCATCCTATGCATCGCCATTTTCTTCATACCTTTCTGTTTTTCGGTGTGGATAGTATTGGCCGAACTGCCTGTAATATACAAAAGTAAAGAAAAAAGGACCGATGCGGTTCGGTCCTTTTTCCTTTAGCTTGAGGGGTATATTGAGGAGGGTAGAACATGTATCCACAAAAGGTGCGGTTCCTTTGATGGATTACACCTATATTATACGCCTTTTTCTCCCCGAGTTGTGAATCGACCGTGAACAGACCATAAAGAAATTGGAACACTTTTATGAACACGCACCGCAAAATGCGAAAAAAATCTTAAAAAAACCAAACAAGTGTTTGCAATTGCCGAACAAATGTGTTATACTGTACACAGAACATTATGGTGGCATTTTATAGCCGCCGATAACGGAGGAATCGATATGGCACTGACGAAAAGCCAACAGCTCGTATATGACTATCTCTGCGCCACTATGGCGGAGCGCGCCGTGCCCCCCTCGGTGCGTGAGATCTGCGCAGCCACCGGTCTGCGCTCCACTTCTACCGTGCATTCGCATCTGAAATCGCTGGAGACCCTCGGGTACATCACCCGTGATGCCGGCCTGAACCGTTCCATTCACATTGCCGGTGCAGCCGCCGCAAAGCAGGTGCCGATCATGGGCAAGGTCACCGCCGGTATGCCCATTCTGGCTGTGGAAGACATCGAAGGTTACATTCCCTATCCGGACAAGACCGGTAAGGAGCTTTTTGCCCTGCACGTAGACGGCCTGAGCATGAAGGACGCCGGCATTCTGGACGGTGACTATGTCATCGCAGAGAAGACTCCCGTAGCCGAAAACGGCGAGATCGTGGTCGGTATGATCGAGGACGAGGCCACCGTGAAGCGCTTTTATAAGGAAAACGGCACCTTCCGCCTACAGCCGGAGAACCCGGATTTTGAGCCCATCATTTCCGATGAGGTCTCCATTCTGGGCAAGGTCATCGCCGTGGTGCGCTATTACGATTGATTTTTGAAGGAGCATTTATGGCAGAAAATATCCGCAGCACCGCAAAGGCCATCATTGTTCGGGATGGCAGAGTGCTTTTGAACCGCTGTATGGGTGAACGCATCGGGGAGTATTATTCCTTGCCCGGCGGCGGGCAGCATCGTTTTGAGCCGCTGGAGGATGCCGTGCGCCGGGAATGTCTGGAAGAATCCGGCCTGCACGTACGCGTGCTGCGTCTCGCCGCCGTATGCGAGGAGATCTGGGATGATCCCGTTGTTCGGGCGAAGCACCCCGATTACTGCCACCGCATGATGCAGATCTTCCTGTGCGAGGTCGACGAAAGCCGCCCGCCGGAAGAAGCCAAAGAACCGGACTACCAGATGATCGAACCGGTGTGGGTTCCGCTTTCTGAGGTGGACGCGCTGCCCTTGGAACCGCGTCTGCTGACGCATCAGCTGCGCGCTGTTCTCGATGGCACGGCCCCGCTGTTCCTCGGCACGATCCATTGCTGATACTGTGAACTTTAAGGAGATTTTATGCCCGCAAAAGTAATTTTGGTCTGCGGAAAGATCTGCAGCGGAAAGAGCTATTATGTAAACCAAATAAAAAAAGAAAGCGGCGCTGTGGTGCTGTCCTGTGACGAGCTGACATGGGATCTGTTCGATAACGATCTCGGGGACAAGCACGACGCCATGATGGTGCGCGTGCACCGCTATCTGCACAAAAAGGCCGCAGAGATCGCTCTTGCCGGGTGTTCCGTCATTCTGGAGTGGGGCTTCTGGCGCCGTGCGGACCGGCAGTACGCCACGGATTTTTATGTAAACCAAGGTATCTCTGTCGAATGGCACTATATCGATATTTCCGATGAAAACTGGCAGCGCAACATCGCTTCCCGCAACGCGGCCGTCGCCGCCGGCGAGACTACGGACTACGCGCTGGACGAAGGTCTGCTGCACAAGCTCTTGTCCCTCTTCGAGGAGCCGACACGCGATGAGATCGACGTGTGGGTTGTCAATGAACGATGATACCGGAGATAACGATATGACTAAATTACAGAAAATTGAAATTGAAACCGCCCGGTTTATGCGGATGAACTATCGATTGGATGAGGTTCCCGGTAAATTCTACGACATAGATTGTTTGAAATTCCGACAGGGTAAAAAGACTATTTTATCTATAAATTTACATAAAGATCATTATGAATTTCAGATTATTCTCGGCAAGGCAGAACGGGAAAAGTTTGAAGCGCAGCGGGATATTTTTCCGAAATTTATTCAGGATTTGTATGATAACGAGCGTACGCTGCACGACGGCAAATGGTTGCTGATCCGTGTAGATACATTGGAAACGCTGGAGGCGGTCAAGAAACTGATTCTGCTCAAGAAAAAGCCGAACCGAAAGCCCTTGCCGCAGAAGAATGCAGTGTACGGAAAATGTGGTCACCGATGCGATCTTTGCGTACACAACAAGGCGCTCGATGAAGCACTTCGCACGGAAATGATTCCGCATCTCACCCACGTATACGGCGTTACGGACTGGTCTATGCGCTGTGGCGGCTGTGGTCAGCCAGATTGCTACTGTGCAGAAGATGGCTGTGACCAGCTCCGTTGTGCACAGGAGAAAGGCATTTCAGCTTGTACGGATTGTCCGCAGTATCCCTGTCCTAAAGCAACGGTGGGCTATCAGGAGTTGGAGCACCGCGGTATTTCTGCCGAGGCAATAACTCTGGCGGTTCTTCCCTATTTGCCGCGTCAAAAATAAGCGTTCCTGTACATAAAAGGCTGAACCGAAACGGTTCAGCCTTTTTGTTCGCTATACTCTTATCTCTTATTGATCTCTGCGATGATCTCCGGATCGATCTTGAAGTTGCGGTCCATATCCATCAGGCCGTTGATCTCCTGCTGTACATCGCTGACCTGCGTGTAGCAGAAGCCGCAGCAGTAGTCGAGCGCCTTTACCGCGGAGGTGATGGCATCGAAGCGCTTGATGAAAGCCTCCTTATCCGCCACCTTGTTGCCGTAGCCCCAGCCGGCTTCGCCGTTGTTGAATGCGATGCCGCCGTACTCGCTGATGATGATCGGCTGGCCCTGATACTTATAGCCGTCCGCAAAGGCGAAGAACTGGCCGCCCACATGGTACGGTCTCTCGTTTTCGAGGAAGGCATCCTTGTGCTCGGTGTAATACTTGAGGAACGCCTCACCGCTCTCCTCGTAATCGTGTAGGGTCACGATATCGGAAATGGTATGGCGCCAGCCGTCGTTCGTGATGACCGGACGCATCTGGTCATAGGCTTTCGTCAGGTAATAGATGGACTTGGTGAACTCCTGCTGGGCCTTGTCGGTGTCGATCATCGGCACACCCCAGCTCTCGTTGAACGGGGTCCAGGTAACAATGGCCGGATGGCTGTAGTTCTGGCGCACAACTTCCATCCACTCGCGGGTGAAATTCTGCACCGCTTCATCGGTATAGGTATAGGTGGCCGGGAATTCGCTCCAGACCAGAAGGCCCTTCACGTCCGCCCAGTAGAGGAAGCGCTCGTCCTCCACCTTCATGTGCTTTCTGACGCCGTTGTAGCCGAGCGCCATGATCTTGTCGATGTCCTCGATCAGCGCGGCCTCGCTCGGCGGGGTGAGGTGGGAATCCTTCCAGTAGCCCTGGTCGAGGATCAGGCGCTGATACAGCACGGTGCCGTTGAGCAGCACGCGGTCGCCCTTGATGGTGATCTCGCGCATACCGAAATAGGAACCGACGGTATCGAGCACGGTCTCACCGCTGAACAGCATGAGGTCGAGATCGTAAAGGTTCGGGCTGTCCGGGCTCCACTTCATCACGGTCCACTCGTTGATCAGGCGGCACTCCACATTGAGTTCTGCAACCGCCAGACCGTTCTTGACGGAGACAAAGGTCTTGCCCGCCGATGCACCCTTGAAGGAAGCCTCTGCATACAGAGTGAGCTCCGGCAGGTCGGCGGAGACCTGTGCCTCGATGCGCACGGACTGAGACGCCATCTGCGGGGTGATCTTTACATTTGTGATGCGGACCGCCGGCACATATTCCATCCAGACTGTCTTCCACAGACCGGTGGTCTGCACATAGAAGCAGGTGAAATTGCGGTCGATCCAGCGCTGCTTGCCGCGGGGCTGGTTGCGGCTGACGGTGTCTTCCACGTGGACGACGAGCTGATTCTCGCCCTCGTGCACGTAATCCGTCACGTCAAAGGAGAAACGGGCGTAGCCGCCGAAATGCTCACCCACCATCTGCCCGTTCACAAAGGCACGGGTGTGGTAGTCGCTGCCCTCAAAATGCAGCAGGATGCGGCCGTCGTGCGGCTTGACATCCAGTGTGCGGGCATACCAGACATGGTTGTGGTGCGTTTCGTCGCCGATGCCGCTCATCTTGGTCTCATAGGTGAACGGTACGGTGATGGTGTGCTGCTTCTCAAAGCCCTTCTGCCAGCCGAGCTTCTCGCCGGCGTTGGCATCGTCAAAAGCGAAATCCCATGCACCGTTCAGGTTGACCCAATCGGCTCTGACGAGCTGCGGGCGCGGATAATCCGGAATATAATACTTCAATATAATCACTCTCCCTTAGGTTATGCCTTCATTATAGCAACCAAAATGTGGACTGTCAATTGTGTGTTTTCTGCCGCTTTGCCGGGTTGTTTTGCGGCATTTTCTATGCTACAATAAATAGAGTTTACGGGAAAACGAGGGGGTATCTCTATGCGTATTGCGATCATCGGCTACAGCGGCTGCGGAAAATCCACACTGGCCCGGCTTTACAGCGAAAAGAAAAATCTGCCGGTGCTGTATCTGGACACCGCGCATTGGATGCCCGGCTGGAAAGAGCGTCCCACAGAAGAACGTGCAGCCATTGTGCGGCAGTTTCTGGACGGGAACGAAAACTGGGTCATCGACGGCAACTATACAAAAGTATTTTACGAAGAGCGCATGGAAAAGGCCGACCGCATTATCTTCCTGAATTTTAACCGCTTCTCCTGCCTGTATCGCGCGTGGAAACGCAAGGAACAGTACAAAGGAAAAAGCCGCCCGGATATGACGGAGGGCTGCAACGAAAAGCTCGACGTGGAATTTGCCCGGTGGATCCTGTGGGACAGCCGTCAAAAGCGCGCCAAAGACCGCTACCGCGCGCTGCAGGAAAAATATCCGGAGAAATTTACGGTGCTGAAAAACCAGAAGCAGCTCACCGCGTTCATTCAAAAAGAAAACCTGAATTGAGGGATACAGATATGAAAATTCTTGCCATTGAAAGCTCCTGCGACGAAACCGCCGCTGCCGTTGTGGAGGACGGCCGCCGGGTCCTGTCCAGCGTCATCGCCACACAGGTGGAGGAGCACAAACTATACGGCGGTGTCGTGCCGGAGATCGCCTCCCGCCGCCACAGCGAGTCCATCGTCGGCGTGGTCCGCGAGGCACTCGAGCAGGCACAGCTCACGCTGTCCGACATCGATGCCATCGGCGTCACCTATGCGCCGGGTCTCATCGGCGCGCTGCTGGTCGGCGTGAACTTTGCGAAGGGTCTCTCCCTTTCCGCGGGTCTGCCGCTGATCCCCGTGCATCATCTGCGCAGCCACATTGCATCAAACTACATCACTACACCGGATCTCGAACCGCCGTTTTTGTGCCTCGTCGTTTCCGGCGGCCACACGCACATCATTGAAGCCAAAGACTACACCACACTGCGCATCCTCGGCAAAACGAGGGACGACGCCGCCGGCGAAGCCTTCGATAAAGCCGCCCGCGCCATGGGTATGCCGTACCCCGGCGGAATCCACATGGATAAGCTGGCGGAAACCGGCAACGACAAGGCTTTCACGCTGCCCCGCCCCACGGTGGAGGGCGCCCCGCTGGATTTCAGCTTTTCCGGCCTGAAAACGGCCGTCATCAACACCCTGCACAACGCGAAGCAAAAGGGGCAGGACATCAACACCGCGGACCTTGCCGCCTCTTACCGCAAGGCCGTTGTGGATTGTCTGGTGCGCAATGTGATGCGCGCCGCAGAGGAGACCGGCCACAAGAAGCTGGTCATTGCCGGCGATGTTTCCGCGAACTCCCTCCTGCGCCGCCGCCTTCAGGAAGAATGCAAGAAAACCGGCCGTACGCTGTATATGCCCCATCTTTCCCTCTGCGGTGATAACGCCGCGATGGTGGGCGCACAGGCCTATTACGAATACCTCGCCGGCAACACGGCCGGTATGGAGCTGAATGCCTGCGCCCAGCGCAGCATCGACCTCGGTTGATCCCCACAAAGCCGCGCGGAGCAATTCCGGCGGCTTTTCTGCGTTTTTACAGGCCGGTTTTCTGCCTGTAAACACGTTTTCATGCGGATTCTCCGTATTTTGCTTGCAATTTTTTTCTGCTTCCTTTATAATAGACATTGAGCTGTGCAGCACAGCTTCCGGTCCATGTACCGAAAAAATAAAACTCTGGAGGAATTTGAAATGAACACAGGTTATCTTGGCGACAACATTCCGAAGCTCGGCTTTGGCCTCATGCGTCTGCCGATGATCGGCGAAGAAATCGACATGGAGCAGACCATCTCCATGGTCGACACCTTTATGGCAAAGGGTTTCACCTATTTTGACACCGCTTATGTTTACATCAACGGCAAGAGCGAGGTCGCTTGCCGCGAAGCCCTTGTCAAGCGCTACCCCCGTGACAGCTTCACCGTCGCCACAAAGCTCCCGCTGTGGGACAACGTGGAGACCGAAGAAGATATGCAGAAGATCTTCGATACTTCCATGGAGCGCCTCGGTGTGGATTACATCGACTTCTACCTGCTCCACGCCATGGACAAGACCAAGTTTGAGAAGGCGGACAAGATCGGCGCTTGGGACTTCATCTTCAAGATGAAGGAACAGGGCAAGATCAAGCACTGCGGCTTCTCCTTCCACGACAGCGCAGACGTTCTGGAAGAAGCCCTGCAGAAGCACCCGGAGGCTGAGTTCGTTCAGCTGCAGATCAACTATGTGGACTGGGAGAGCGAAAATGTGCAGGCCAGAAAGTGCTACGAAGTCTGCCTGAAGCACAACAAGCCCATCGTAATCATGGAGCCGGTCAAGGGTGGTTCTCTGGCCGCTATGGTTCCGGAAGTACAGGATATCCTCAAGGCCGAGAATCCGGATCTGTCCATCCCGTCCTGGGCTGTTCGTTACTGCGCAGGTCTCGACAACATCGTCACCGTTCTGTCCGGTATGTCCACACAGGCGCAGATGGATGACAACGTCTCCTACATGGAGAACTTCCAGCCGCTGAGCGAGAAGGAACAGGCTGTTCTGAACAAGGCCGTGGAGACCCTGAACGCCATCCCGACCATCCCCTGCACCGCCTGCCGCTACTGCGTGGATGACTGCCCGATGCAGATCAACATCCCGGAGATCTTCAAGGCTGTGAACGGCTACAAGCAGTTCGGCAACGCTGCCGGCACCAACAAGCCGTACAATCAGGGCCATTACGACCGCATCACCAAGGACGGCGGCAAGGCCAGCACCTGCCTGCAGTGCGGTTCCTGTGAGGCACACTGCCCGCAGCACATCAGCATCATCGAAGAGCTGAAGAACGCCGCTGCGATCTACGAGGCATAATCCCCCTGAATACAATCGAGAGAAGTCGGGTTTCCGGCTTCTCTTTTGTTTTGTTTAAAAATACTTTCCAACATGCAGAAATCCCGTGGATGGCGCCATCCACGGGATTCTCTTTTATAAATAGCGTTCCATAAGCCAGTCTGCCACCACAAACGAGCTGTTCAAATACACAGGCTTGCCTTTGTTGGATGCACTGAGCCACAGGCGGGTCACACCGCGGCGTTCAGCCTCCTCCACCAGCTTTCCGATCAGCGCGGTGGCAATACCCCGTCCGCGAAACGCGGGCTTCGTGTACATATTGGCGATATACGCCTTCATGCCGTTTGGGTAATCAAGGCTCGGCGGGAATTCATAGAACAGCACGGCAGACGTCGCGATGATCTCGCCATCTTCCTCCGCGACCCACTCCACCATGGAGCCGTCCGCCATTTTCCGCGTGAAGAAATCCGCCATCTGTTCGGAAATATCGATGGCATCGAACTCCTCCGCACGTCTTCCCTCTTCGTTGACGCTTTCCTCAATCAGCTGCACACGGCGCAGTTCGATCAGCGTGGGGATCTCCTCCGGCGCTGCGATTCGGTACAGCATCACAGCTTCAGCAGCGGGACTTCCGCTCTGCAGGCCGCAATGGCTTCGCGGTCGGGCAGGGCCGGGATGGCGCCCTTCTTTGTCGCGCAGACCGCACCGGCGGCGTTGCCGAAATCGGCAGCTTCGCGCAGCTCGTCCACGGTGATCTCCGAAACCGGCTTGTCGGTTTCCATGAGCTTCGTGAGAAACGCACCGAAGAAGCTGTCGCCGGAACCGGTCGTGTCCACAACCTTGGTATCGTACGTGGAAAGATACAGCGTCTCCGTTTTGGTGCAGACCGCGCAGCCCTTTGCGCCGCGGGTGATCACGACCGCCTGAATGCCGAGATCGAACAGCACCTTCGCGCCTTCTTCGATTTCCGCGCAGCCGGTCAGCATCGTGAGCTCCTCGTCGGAAGCCTTGATCACATCGGCGAACGGCAGCAGGCTCTTCATCGCTGCAATGCCGGTCTCGTCGTCCGGCCACAGAGGCTGGCGCCAGTTCGGGTCATACGCAGTGATCACACCGTGCTCGCGGGCGTACTTTACGATCTGCGGCACGGCGGTGCGGGCGGGCTCCGCCGTCAGAAGCAGGGAACCGAAGCACAGCACTTTTGCGTTTTCGAGATCTTCCTTAGAGACCTCCTCAAAGGTGATCTGCGTATCCGCGCCGGGGTTGCGGTAGAAGCTGAAATCGCGGTCGCCGGTCTCGGAAAGCTGCACGAAAGCCAGAGAGGTGGCCGTATCCTCGGACAGCAGCATATTTTTGGCATCCACACCGTGATCGAGCAGGGTCTGTTTGAGGAAGGTGCCGAACATATCCTCGCCCACCTTGCCGATGAAGCCGGCATTCACACCGAGGCGCGCGGCCTGCACCGCCACATTGGCCGGTGCGCCGCCGGGATTCTGCTCAAAAATGGGGATACCGGCCGGAGTTTTGCCGGCGGGCGTAAAATCGATCAGCATTTCGCCGAGTGCATAAAAATCTGCCATTGTATTTTCCTTTCTCAGAGAATGCCCTCGTCAAGGCATTTCAGAACAAATTCACTGAACAGGGAGTTGGACCATGCAAACCACGGGCGGGTAAACTGTGCCGGGTCGTCCTTATGGAAGCCCTCGTGCATGAAGCCGGTGTCTGCATCACAGGTCGTGAGCATCTGCAGCAACGCTTTGCACTCCTCCGGATCGGTGCTTGTAAGCCCCTGCATGGAAAGCGCGATGTGCCAGATGTAATTTTCCGGCGTGTGCGGGCTGCCCACACCGCGAGCGGCGGTACCCTCGTAATAATACGGGTTTTCGCGGCTCAGCACAAAGGCGCGGGTGTTTTTGTACGTTTCGTCATCGGCGCTGCAGTAGCCGAGGTACGGAATGGACATCAAACTCGGCACGTTGGCGTCGTCCATATAGGTGTAGTGGCCCATACCGTCGGTCTCATACACATACATCTGGCCAAATTTTGGATGCTCCACCACGCCGTAGGTTTCGATGCCGGTACGGATCTCCGCGGCGAGCTTCTCGGCGCGGGCAGCGAGTGCTTCATCCCCGTACACCGTGCGCATGATCTCCGCGGTATACCCCAGCGTAACCACGGCAAACATATTGGACGGCACCAGATACCCGTAAACACACGAATCGTCACTCGGGCGGAAGCCGGACCAGGTCATACCGGTGACCGCCACCGGGGCGCCGCGTCCCCCATGGGACAGCGTGTCGGTGACCGGGCAGTTTTCGCGGTAGAAATAGTATGGGGAGCGGCTGTGGTCCTGTTCGAGCTCGAACACCTCGAGGATGCGCTTGGTGCTCGCCAGATACTGCGCATCGAACTGACCGGTGCGGCCGGTCTCCTTCCACAGCAGCCACGCGAGCTGTACCGGGTAGCAGAGGGAATCGATCTCATACTTGCGCTCCCAGACCCACTTGCTCTCAAAATCGGTCTGATCATAGGACGGCTCATAGGGCACATCGGGCGGCAGCTTCATGTAAATGGGCGCATATTCCGGCCAGCACATGCCGTTTTCTTCCTCGTTGAAGGCGTTGGCGTACGCGTCGATGGCAATATAGCGGAACTGCCGGCGCACAAGGCCCTCGATGCAGTCGGCGACTTCGTTGTCTTCTTTGGCGAGCGGCAGATAATGCCGCACCTGCGCGGTGGAATCGCGCAGCCACATGGCCGGGATATCACCGGTGATGACAAAGGCATCGCCCGGGGCGGGGATCTTCAGTGTGGTATCCACCGTGTTGGGATAGCAGTTGCGGATCAGCGTCTGCAGCTTTTCGTGGCCGGCGAGGTGGTCACACAGGCGCTGTACTTCAAGTTCGATCGCTTTCATAAGCGAAAACCTCCTTGGTTGATGGGATCAAAGACCTTTTACAAACTCCACAGCCAGCGGGAACCACTTGGCGGTGTGCGCATCCATCTGGTCCGGTGTACGGGATGTGATCGCATTGCAGAGGGACAAACCGTGGCCGCCGTCCGGGAACAGATGGAACTCGGTGCGGATGCCCTTCTCATGCAGCGCGGAAACCATCATCAGGGAGTTTTCCACGGGTACGGCGTCGTCGGGCTGGGTGTGCCACAGGAAGGTGGGCGGGGTGTCTTCGGTGACAAAATTCTCGAGAGAGAAATTCTCCTTTTCTGCGTCGTAACGGTCGCCCAGCAGATTGCGGAAAGAGCCCTCATGCGCAAATTCGCCGGAGGTGATGACCGGATAGCTGAGGATCTGGCCGTTCGGACGGAGCAGCTCTTTTTCACAGCCGAGTGCTGCACACACGAAATCGCGGTTCCAGAAATCGCCGTAGCTGGCGGTCAGGTGGCCGCCGGCGGAGAAGCCGATGATCACGATCTTATCCGGGTCACAGCCGTATTTTACGCCTTCCTCACGGATGTATTTCACGGTCGTTGCCACCTCGAGCAGCGCCGTCGGGAAGCGCGCCGGGGCTACGGAATAGCGAAGAACCACGGCATTGAATCCGGCTGCGTTGAAGCCCATGGCGATGGGCTCGGCTTCGCGGTCACTCGTAAAGGCATAGCCGCCGCCGGGGCAGACGATGACGGTGGGGCGCTTTTCAATGGCGATCTCCGGGGAGAGATCCAGAAAATATGTATACAGGGCTGCGTAGTCGGCAGAGCCTTCCACGTTGAGTTTGATTTTTTCGTGCAGCATAATCTTCGCTCCTTATTCACTCAAAATTATCCTTGGATTTGAAATAAGTATAACAATACTTTCCGGGAACTGCAACCGATTTCGCAAAAAACGCTGCAAATCTTTTTCCGTGTACCCGTTGACGAACCACGCCCGGAAGACTATAATAATGATAATAGAAGACGCATGTCTTGTGCAAATTTTAGCTATATTTCCCAAACAATTTCATGTTTGAAAGGACTGCCGCTATGAAATACAAAATTCTGGAAATTGATCCGCTTCTGAAGCCATACGAGAACGATATTCATATCCGTATGAATAATCTGAAAATTAAAAAGAAGATGCTATTAAAACCCGGTCAGAAACTGATCGACTTTGCCAACGGCCATCATTACTTCGGCATTCATCGCGGTGAGGACGGCTGGTATTACCGCGAGTGGGCACCGGGTGCGGAGGCCATGTACCTCACCGGTGATTTCAACGGCTGGCAGCGCCATGCGCACCCGCTTACAAAAGTCGGCGAGGGTGTTTGGGAGCTGTTCCTGCCCGGCAGAGATGCTCTCCAAAACGGCCAGAAAGTGATGGCCATTGTGGTGCACAACGGTGAGGAGCTGGACCGCATCCCGCTTTACGCCAATTATGTGGTGCAGATGCCCGGAACCATCGAGTGGAACGCGGAGATCTGCGTGGAAGACACGCCGTTCGTCTGGACGGACAACGGCTTCCGCCCCGAAAAGAAGCTCTTCGTGTACGAGACCCACATCGGTATGGCGCAGGAAGAAGCACGCATCGGCACCTACAAAGAGTTTGAAGAAAAGATCCTGCCCCGCATTCACGCCGCAGGCTACAATACACTGCAGATCATGGCCATTATGGAGCATCCCTATTATGCCTCCTTCGGCTATCAGGTCACGAATTTCTACGCGGCTTCCTCCCGTTTCGGCAAGCCGGTGGAGCTCAAATCCCTCATCAACAAGGCCCACGAGCTGGGCATTTCCGTCCTTCTGGACGTGGTGCACTCCCACGCCGCACCGAACTCCCGCGAGGGCCTCAATATGTTTGACGGCACCGTCACCCAGTTCTTCCACGCCGGCGCGCGCGGCGACCATTCCGCCTGGAAGACCAAGTGCTTCGATTACGCCAAAGGCGAAGTAATCCACTTCCTGCTTTCCAACCTCAAATACTGGCAGGAGGAATTCCACTTTGACGGCTTCCGCTTTGACGGCGTGACCTCCATGCTGTACCACGACCACGGTCTCGGCACCAGCTTCGGCAGCTACGCCCAGTATTTCTCCATGAATACCGACACCGATTCCGTCACTTATCTGCAGCTGGCCAACGAGCTGGTGCGTCAGGTGAACCCGCACGCCATCACCATCGCCGAGGATACCTCCGCCATGCCGGGTCTCTGCCTGCCCATTTCCGCGGGCGGCATGGGCTTCGATTATCGTCTCGCCATGGGTACGCCGGATATGTGGATCAAGATCCTCAAGGAACGCACCGATGACCAGTGGGATATGTGGGACCTCTGGCTGGAACTCACCGGCCGCCGCCCGAAGGAACCGGTCATCGGCTATGTGGAATCCCACGATCAGGCGCTCGTCGGCGACAAGACCCTCATGTTCCGCCTGTGCGACAAGGAAATGTACTGGTCCATGGATAAGGCCAGCCAGAGCATCGTCATTGACCGCGGCATGGCCCTGCACAAAATGATCCGCCTCCTCACCCTTTCCCTTGGTGGCGAAGGCTATCTCAACTTTATGGGCAACGAATTCGGCCACCCGGAATGGATCGACTTCCCGCGCGAGGGCAACGGCTGGAGCTACCAGCACTGCCGCCGCCAGTGGAGTCTGGCCGATAACCAAAGCCTGCGGTTCAAATATCTGAACGAATTTGACAAGGTCATGATCTCCCACGCCAAGCGGCAGAGAATGATGGTCGGTGAGCCGCATCAGCTGATGATCTCCCAGCCGGATAAGACGCTGGTTTACGAGCGCAACAATCTGGTCTATGCGTTCAATTTTCATCCCACGGATTCCTTCAACGGCTACTTTATCCCGGTCCCGCAGGAGGGTAAATATCAGGTCATCCTGACGACGGACGAGTACAATTTCGGCGGTCAGAACCGCATTGCGATCCCGCACACCTACGAAGCGGTGCGTTCTCCGGACGCAAATAACCAGATCGGTTTCCGGGTCTATCTGCCCAGCCGCTGCGCCATGGTACTCAAGCCCGTGCGCACACGCAAAAAGTAAAAGCCAATCTAAAAAGGGAATCGCGGCTTCCCTTCTTCTGTTTCGTTTTCAATTCAAAAGGAGTGAACTCCCATGCCCACACCGCTCAATCATTACGTAAATACATCTGTCCCCGAAGCTGCCGCACAGCTCATGGGCGACGACGCCATTACCTTTTCCGTTCTCGCGAACATCCTGCAGGTGCCCTGTGCCCACACGTTTACGGACGGCGAAAACGTGATCCTCTGTCACTCCACCCCGCCCTACCCGGTTTGGGTGTGGTGCCGGGATATCGGCTGTGCGGAAAATATCGCCGCCATTGCCGCATGCATCAAGGCGCATTTCCCGGCGGAAGAGGGTTTTCGCTGGAATATGACCTATTCCCTCTTTGAAGCCCTGAAAGCAGCGGACCCGTATTTTGAGGGCCTTTCCACCGCCATGGGCCTGCTTTCCTACCGGATGGATGAGATCCTCCCCGTCACACATCCGTGCGGCGGCTACGCCGACACCGCCAAGCCGGAGGAGATCGACCTGTTGTGCAGACTTTGGCACGATGCCTCTCTGGAGATGGAGGGTTTTGACCATGACGAGGCATTTTGCTTCGCACGCGTTACGGAGTATATGGAGCGAAACGGTCTGTTTGTCTGGCGCAATGAAACCGGCGAAATCACAGCTATGACTGCCCGCAGAGATATCCCGCCGTTCAACAAAGTCGCCACGGTCTACACCCTGCCCCAGCACCGCCGCAAGGGCTATGCCATGAACCTCGTCCACGCCGTCTCGGCGGGTATCCTCGCAGACGGCCTCACGCCCATCCTTTACACGGACGCGAACTATCCGGCCTCCAATGCCTGCTATCAGAAGATCGGCTTCCGGCAGGTGGGCGAGCTGTGCTGCGCCGGCAAGAAGGCCGACTGATCCCCATCCCAAACCACACAAAAACAGCACCGCTTCCCCGGTTTTCACGCCGGCGGGAAACGGTGCTGTTTGATTTTCTTAAAACGGCAGCAGCATGATTGCCGTCAGCAGTGCGTACAAGCCGGCCAGAACCGCCGCGACCGCGCAGCCCAGACAGCTGATCATCCGCAGCGCCCGGTCTTCAAAATTGGACTTGCTCTTAAAATACCCGAAAATGCCGCCCGCCACGATCAGCAGGGAAACGATCAATTCTATCATATCCATACCTCCTTACATTCCATTTGCAGGGTCCAAAAGCGATTCACGTCCCGGACGCATTATTCCGCCGGCACGCCAAACTGCGTGTCGAGCCAGGCGATGCGTTCCGTGAGCCATGTGCGCAGCTCCTCTACATTGCCCTCATAATCCACCGCAACGGACTGGTCTGCATACGTGCCGTCCTGCAGCCAGACCGCCCAGCCGGTCGTTTCCGGGCCGTAATTGTTCTGAAGTTCCTCGCCGTACATTTCGAGATAGCGGTCAATCTGATTTCTCCCCTCTTCGTTGTCTATGACGAGGTTCTCGGTGATGGGCTTCAGTTCCTGCCAGCGGGCACGGACCAAATCGCGGAAATATTCATCCTGACAAAGCCACTCGTAGTAGCCGGTTTGCGCCCACAGGGCATCCGTGCTCTTTTCCGACTCGCTGCCAAAGCCGCGCTTATTATGGTACCGGTGATACCCAATTTCATTCACCACGCGGGATACATTGCCCATGGAGAGGTCCAGATCCCACGGCGGGCCGGCATAGAGCTTGCCGTTTTTCAGGAAATAGCGGGTGGAGAACCGGTTGAAGTCGATGTCCTTCACCAACTCCTGAAAAATATAGAAATTCACAAAGGAATCGATGTCGATGTACTCCTCGTACACGGTGTGGTCCATCGTGCGCACGGCGGTATAGATCTGATCGAGTTTATCCGCATACAGCGCCGCCTGCAGATCTGTCATCGTCTCCGGTTCGTTGATCTGAAACCGCAGATTCAGATTTTGGGGATGGATGTACATGACGCCCTCTTCCCAGCGGTCCGCGTCGCACTCGAAGATCGCGTCTCCCTCTTTGACATCGATATCGATGCGGTCCTTGCCGTCGCCGATGGGTTCCATCACGGTATAAATGCCCATGTATTTGCCGTCGAGCCACAGCTTGCACAGGCGGCTGTCCGGCACATAGGGCAGGCCGATGTTCTCCGCGTAATCGAACGCCAAACTGATGCGCAGCAGGGATTTATCGTACGGGCTCGCCAGCAGGCTCCACTTTTTGCCCTCGCCAAGCCCCATAAAGCGCATTTTCTCCGAAAATTTGATGTTGTACGATTTTTTCGGGGACTGCGTGCTGGAATTGCCGCGCAGTTTGATCTGCACATGCTGCTTCGGCATTTCGGCACCCGTCCAATCGGCGCGGATGGACGCCCGCGTGTACTCCCATGGTTCACGCCCATCGGTTTCGAGGTAGATATTGCCAAGTTCCGGCAGCGCACCGCCGGCCAAGTCCTCCGCCTCTGTCTCGACAAGCTTTACGCCGCCGCAGCTGCAGAGAGAAAGCAGCAGCGCAAAAACCAGCAGGACTGCAAATAATTTTTTCATTGGTTGTACTCCTTTAAGATTCAAAACACTTTTCTGCTGCTTTACGGCGCCGCCTGCGCTTCCACCAGCGCATACGCCGCACGGCGCATCAGATCCTCCCAGCGGTAGACATCGGTATCGTGCCCGGCAAAACACAGCACAAAGGGCGCCTTCGCGAAAATAATACCCACGTCGTTGCTGAGGCCGTCGTCCTCGCCCGTCTTGTGCGCCACGGGAACCGCATCGCAAAGCTTGCCGTTCAGCTTGTGGTCAATCTGCTGGTGCAGAAGGACATCCAGCGCGGTTGCGGATACCGCTTCGCTTACAAAGGTTTTGCGGTACAGCCGCTCGAGCAGATCGCCGATCTCCCGCGGGCAGATCGTATTCTGAATTCCGCGGGCGGACGCTTCCAGATCGAACATGACGCGGCGCAGCACGGTTTTCTCCAGCCCCATCTTCCGGAACCCGGCATTGGCACCCTCGATGGTGCAGAAACGGATCAGTTTATTGGTGGCTGTATTGTCGCTGATATCGATCATCAGGCGACAAAGCGTCATAATATCAGCCTCCACCGCGCCGGTAAACAGAGTCAGCGCGCCGCAGCTGGGCACCTTCTCCGCGTTTTCCACGGTCAGACGCTGTGTCAAATCGGTGCGCCCGGCCTCTGCCTCTGCGAGAATGTGCAGAAACAGCGGCAGCTTGATCACACTGGCGGCGAGGTAGGCTTCGTCCGCGCCCACGCCGAACGTGTCGCCCGTCACCAGATTTTTATAGTACATCCCCACGTGCCCGGGAAGTGTTTTCATTTCCGATTCAATCCTTTGCAGAACTTCTTTTTCCGTCATGCAAATCCCCCATGTCCGCAAACGCCGGGTTGGCGTTTCATTTTATATCATCATACCAGTTTTTGCAGACCGTGTAAAGAGAAAGAGACCGCTCCATCCCGTCCCTGCGTACGCAAAAAGCCCGCCTATCCGAAGATACACGGGCTTGGGGTTGTTTAGTCCGGGCGGCGTCAGATGCCTTCCCGGCTGTTTCGAATCATATTCTTGTAGAAATCGACGCCCATGGGCAGCGTGCCGGCGTAGATGTTCTCGTTCAGGCCGTGGATGCTGCCGTACTGCTGCTGGTCGATATAGAGCGGTGCAAAACGCAGGCAGTTGTCGCTGACCGCCTGATAATACTTGGCATCGGTGCCGCCGGTCATGACATACGGGCAGATCTGCACGCCGGGATAAACCTCGGCGGCGACCTTCTCGACCAGACCGAACGCATGGCTCTTATAATCCACAACGGGACAGGCTGCGTCGCTGTAAATGACCTCGGTCTCGAGATCGTATTTCTTCGCGATGCCGGAGATCAACTTAATGCTCTCCTCGGCGTCCTGGTGCTGGATAAAGCGCATATTGCCGGTGACATAGGCCTCCTGCGGCAGCACGTTGAGACCGTCGGAACCCTTGGCGGTGGTGAAAGCCAGCGTGGTGCGGATCATTGCACCGGCCACGGAGCTGATGGAGGGCAGGAGCTTCTCGAGCAGGGGCGCGAAAATGTTCATGTTGGCAAAGATGAGCTTCATACCGAAGTTCATGTTGGGTGCGGTTCTGCGGAACATTTCCTTGACGGTCGGGGTCAGCTTGGCAGTGAAGGGGCTCTTCTTATCCATATCGGCCATAAATTTGCCGAGGCGGACAAGCGGGGTGTTCTTCTTCGGCGCGCTGGCGTGGCCGCCGCCGCTTCTTGCGATGAATTTCAGATCGCCGTAGCCCTTTTCGACAACGCCCACCATGCCGTAAACACCCTTGACGCCGGCGATGGGCTCTTCGATGATCATACCGCCTTCATCCATGACGAACGCGAGGCGGACGCCTTTCTCCTGCAGGTAGCGGACGGTGGCAGGGGCGCCGTCGCCGCTGTACTCCTCCGTGCAGGAGCTCGCAATGTACACGTCGCACGCCGGCTCGTAGCCTTCGGCAATCAGCTCCTCGACGGCGGTCAGCATGCAGAACAGGCTGGCCTTGGTATCCACGGCACCGCGGCCCCATACACGGCCTTTTTCGTCGATATCGCCGCTGAACGGTTCATGCTCCCATGTGCCGCCGGCCTCGACGACGTCGTGGTGGCTCATAAAGAGAATGGGGTCATGCTCTTTTTTTCCTTCCCATTTGAAAAGCAGGCTGCCGTTAAAGACGTTTTTCTCGCATTTGGCGTGGATGTTGGGGAAAAGTTCCTCCAGCGTTTCATGGAGCTGATAGAACTTCTCGCGGCTGTCATCAAAACGGCTGGAGATCGTCTCGTGACGGATGATGGACGCAAATTCGCGGCCGTATTGCTCGGCGCGGGCACTGGTGTCCAGTTCAACCTTGGCGTTGAGCGCCTCGGTTGGCTTGAGGGAAACCGTTCTGATCAGCAGAACGGCAACGAAAATCAGCACGACGGCTGCAATGATAATTCCGATCATGATATCCTCCTCAGATCATACCCTTTTTGAACAGCAGGTAGCCGATCAGCAGGGCAAGGCCGCCGCTCGGAATGATGAGAATGCTGGTCTGGTTGATCATGCTGGGCACGAAGATGCACAGCACACTGATGAGCAGCAGCGGGATGATCGCGATCTTCGGGCTCTTGGCAAAGTACTTGAGGCCGAGGGCACCAAAGAGCGCCGGAACGACGTTGTTAAACGCCGGAAGCAGGATCTCGTTCTGCAGTACGGGCTGCAGCGGCACGAGCAGGATCACGCCCAGCACGATCACAAGCGTGGTAACAATGGCGCTGGTGGCTACACTGATGGTGGAGATGATCTCATGCTCCGGTGTGCCAACTTCCGTGCCGGCGATGTCCTTCGCGTTCATCGCCACCGGGATCTTCATGTTGGTGACGTTGCCGGTGATGAAGGAGAGATAGCTGCCGCCCACGCCCAGCATCGGTGCATAGACGAGGAACTCCACGACGGAAACCGGCAGATAAACGACGATGACCTTCGCGAAACCGGCCCAGAAGCCGCCGGCATCGATATCCGTGTTAAAGTACACACTCAGAACAAAGGGAATCGCGCCCAAAATAATGACCATCGCGATCAGCGTCACACGACCAAGACGGTGCAGACCGTTATTAAAATCGGTAAAGAATTTTTCTTTATTTTCCATTTTCTCTGCTCCTTTCTCTTAAAGTACAAAACTAACGAGGACCGCAGCGGCCATGGCGATGAGCATACTCGCAGCCAGGCTGAAGTTTTCGAGTGTCTTCATGCCCTTTTTCTGGATAAAGAACTCAAACACGGCCATCACGATGGCGGCAAAAATCGCCACCAGCAGCGGCATGATGTCGAAACCTTCGCGCGGGATCGCCTGTCCGATATAGGCGCCTATGTACGCGGCACAGAGACCGACGAACATCGCGGTCGTGGCGTGAGCGCCGAATCCGGGCTTGCCGGAAGTGTTTTCCTTCTTCGGCTTGGAGCGCACCTTATTGAGATATTTCTTCAGGAAGAAGATGCTGATGAAGATACCGCCCAGAATACCAAGGGTCATGACAAGGGCTACGGTAACGAATTTGCCAGTATCCATCATATCGACTTTGAGACCCGGCAGGCCAAGGCTCTGTGCAGCGATCTCGGCCACGTTCAGCTCATACTGCAGGGAACCGATGACGGAAAGGCGCAGCCACGAGAACGGTACACCCAGGCTGCCGGAAAGCGCCACAACACCGAGCAGAATGCTGATGGACGGCAGCAGTGTGAAGGTGGCACTGGATGTGATGGTTTTCTTGAGGACTTTTTTGTCCATGCCCAGCTTGATGCCCGCACGATAGCTCTTGATAAGAAAGATAAAGCACATGACGGTCATGAAGGTAAGGGCAAGGGCTACGATCAGATAGAAAAAGCCCGAGTTGACCTGACTGAGATACTCGTTCATTTGAAAGAACCTCCTGCAATAATACTGCATTAATCATACCACTGCAGAATCTATTTTTCCACAGTTTTATTTGCAAAGGGTAAAAAACTTGTGTTTTTTCGCGATGCCTGCTATACTCATGTATATTGTAAAGGAGGGCACCCATGAAAGCGGTTACTTTTGCAGAACTTTCAAAATATATTGAAGCGATCTCCGACAGCCGCGCCTTTGAATTGGCAGCGCTTGGGGATGACTTTGTTGTGCCCTATATCCTGAACGACAGCATCGAGGATTACTTTGTGTTCAAAAACTGCAGCATCCGCGGGGACTATGACCCGGACCTGCAGGAGGATACGACAGCCGAAGCCGTAACAGACGGCGGGCTGACGGGACTCATTATCCGTCAGGCAAACACCAACGTGGTGACACTCTGGTACGAGGCGGTTTTCCGCGTGCAGAAATGCAGCCGCTACCACGAGATCGGCCACTTCTGGGCAAAGGGCTTCGAGCATTGGCGGCGGATCGTGTACATGGCCGGCACCCTGCACGATAAATTCACCTATGGCGGCGAAGCATTCTGCAATGAAAAGGAACTGGAACTTCTGCCGCTGATCGAATTTGCCCCTTTGCGGGAATTTTCTTACTTTAAGGAAGGCATCCACCAGTTCTATGCCGACACGTACGAAGCGGTGAATCTCATGCGGGAAATGGCCATGGAGGTCGGCGACGTGGAATTTGTAAAACGCCTGATGGCCTATGAAAAGCGGCCGAGCCTGCGGTTTGCAAGGCGCATCGCGCGGAAAATGAATGCCGCAAAGCGCGCACCGCTTTACGAACAAATCTACAGCCGCCTCTGTGAAGCGTCCGCCGAACATCCCCCAAGGGATTACGGAGAGACCCGCAATGCCGGGATCGTCCGCGCGCGGGAAACGGTCACGGAAAAGCTCCGCGCAGCCGGCTACGAGGGCGCATACCCCCGCTTCACCCGCGGGAACCGGCAGGTCCTCGCGGCGGAGGAGCACCCCTTCACACTCTCTGAAATGGAATACCATGATTTTGAGTTCCGCATCCGGTTCATGGTATCGGACTGCAGGAAACCGCCGAAACACCTGTGTCAGGGTTTCTTTCGCGGGTTCGGCAGCAAGGGCCGCATCGAGGAGGATATCGAAAAGCTGCTTTGAGCCGACAACCGCCCGCCTGAGCGCCGCCGGTTTCTTCGATCCATCCCCAAAAGCGAACAACAACAAAAACATCCCCCGTACCGTCTAAGATACAGGGGATACTTTGCATTTTGCCTTAAATTGTACCGTACGGCTGCCCCGCCGTTTTGGGCTTACGCCTCTTTTTTGCCGTGTCTTTGGCTCAGAAGTGCCTTTCCCTCGGCGATTTCCGGCGGCAGCTCCACCTGCCCCAGAACCTGCGAGACATCCTCCAGCCCCATCTCCACGGCGCGGTCATAAATCCAGCACTTGTACCGGAGGATCTTCTCCGTCTCATGAAGCTCCTCGATCTTCTCGAGAATCGTCTGATGCTTGTTCCGGAAGATCTCGCGGCGCTTCGCCACATCCCGTTTCTCATCGATCATGGCAAAAATCGCAACGATCTCCTTCATCTTCATGCCGGAGAGCTTATAGCATTCGATCAGCCGCAGCCGCTCCATGTCCTTCTCGCTGAAGACACGAACGCTGCCCTTGCGGGCAAGACCCGGCAGGATGCCGAGGCTTTCGTAATACCGGATCGCGGAGGGAGCGATGCCGAATTCCTGGGCGGCTTCACGGATGGTGTACGTCATAAAATAACCTCTTCTCAAAACACTTGACTTAAAGCTCACTTTAAGTGTTATTATACAGATAAGCACAAAACTTGTCAATCAGGAGGAAAGCATGAAACGATACTTTGTAAACGAAAAAGGTCAGGCGCAGCCGGCAAAGGTCCTTCCGGTGGGCGCGGAGGCGTTTGCACCGACAGACCGCACCGAGATCACATGGCTTGGAAACGCCGGCGTTCTCCTGAATGCCAGAGGCAGCACCATCCTCATCGACCCGCTTCTCACGGGCTTTGATATGCCGCTGCTTTTTGAAATCCCCCTGCAAATTCAAAACATTCCCGCTCTCGATGCCTACCTCGTGACGCACATCGACAGCGATCACTTCAGCCGCGAGACCTGCACCGCGCTGAAAACGGTCTGCAAGGCTTTCCATTCCACAAATTACGTGGCTGAGGAAATGGTGAAGATCGGCGTGCCGGGTACCGGACACGACATCGGCGGCAAGTTCAGTGTCGGCAACACCGAAGTCACCCTGACACCCGTCAAACACGACTGGCAGGCGGGGATCCCGGCATACAGCGATCACGACTGGAAAGAGGCGGATTGCTGCGGCTTTTGGTTTGATACACCGGACGGAAGCATCTGGCTGCCGGGTGATTCCAAACTGCTGGAAAGCCATCTGCATATGCCCGCCCCCGATGTAATCCTCTTTGATTTCTCCGACAACGACTGGCACATCACACTGGAGGGCGCCATCCGCCTCGCCAATACCTATCCCGAAGCCAAACTGATCTGCATCCACTGGGGCACCGTGGACGCCCCGACCTTTGCGCCCTTCTGCGGAAATCCCGAGGCGCTGGAAGGCAGGATCCAAAACCCCGACCGGCTTTACGTCCTCTACCCCGGCGAAAAATTTACAGTATAAGAAAAAATGGCTTTTCCGCGCGAAGAGCCATTTTCTAATACTCCTCTGCACACGGAAAGAAACAGCCCGCGCACTTGACGCAGCTGCCGCTGATATGCTATATTTTCTTTAGAACAACGCCGTATACCACGGCAGAAACGGGTGATTTTTTTCATGCATAAACTAAGCCCCAAATCCGATCTCAACTACGCTGAGGTCATTGCACCGTACTGGAAAAAACTCATAGACCGCGAGCAGGGCGGGTATTACGGCTACGTAGACTTCGACCTGAATCTCGACAAAAACGCGCCCAAGGGTGTCATCCTCAACAGCCGTATCCTCTGGTTCTTCTCCAACGCATACCTGACCTATAAGGATCCCGATATGCTGGACTATGCCGAGCATGCCTACCTTTTCCTGCGCGACCACTGCCTCGACCGTGAATTCGGCGGTGTTTACTGGATGATGAAGGCCGACGGCGGCGTGTTTGATTCCATCAAGCACACCTACAATCAGGCCTTTGCCATCTACGCCCTCTCCTCCTACTACGCGGCCACCGGCAAGGCAGAAGCGCTGGAGATCGCCTTTGAGATCTTCCGGCTGATCGAGAAGATCTGCACCGACGAAAAGGGATATCTCGAAGCATTTGACCGCGAGTTCCGCCCCATTGCCAACGAAGAGCTCTCCGAAAACGGCGTTCTGGCTGACAGAACCATGAACACCGTTCTGCACGTTCTGGAGGCATACACCGAGCTGTACCGCGTTTCCAAGGACGAGACCGTCGGCGAAAAGCTGAGAAACATCATTGAAATCGTTCAGAAGCACGTCTACAACCCGGACAAGGCCAGACTGGAAGTCTTCTTCGACTACGACTACAACAGCCTGCTGGACCTCGATTCCTACGGCCATGACATTGAGGCCACATGGCTGCTGGACAGAGCCTGCGAGGTGCTGGACGACAGCGAGCTGCTCCGCACGGTCCGCGGTTTCACCGGTCCGGTCGCAGAGCAGGTCTATGCGCACGCGTACAAGCTCCACAGCCTTGAAAACGAGTGTGAAGCCGGCGTGACCGATACCACCAGAGTATGGTGGGTCCAGGCCGAGGCTGTTGTCGGCTTCCTGAATGCCTACAAGTACACCGGGGACGAAAAATACCTCGCCGCCGCAGAGGACATCTACGCGTACATCGAAGACAAACTGGTGGATAAGCGCGAAGGCAGCGAGTGGTTCTGGGATCTCGACGAAACCGGTGTCCCCGCAAGCCGCAAGCCCATTGTCGAACCGTGGAAGTGCCCGTATCACAACGGCAGAATGTGCTTTGAGATCGTCAACCGCGGCTTCTGATCTGCAAAACAAAATATAAACGAACCGTCCCCCGGCTTTCGCGTCATTTCCGCAAGTTAAGGGGCCAAACACGAAAGGAGTATTCCTATGTACACAGCTAAAATCAACGAATTACTGAAGCAGTACGAGGCCGTTATTTCCAAGCCCAACACCGTTAGCGAGAAGTTCTACAACGGTGTGTACGACCGCTGGGTAAATCCCGTTCTCACCCGCGACCATATTCCGGTTTTCTGGAAGTATGACATGAACCCGGAGACCAATCCGTATTCCATGGAGCGTCTGGGTGTCAACGCAACCTTCAATTCCGGCGCCATCTATCTGAACGGCAAGTATTATCTGGTCGTCCGCGTGGAGGGCAACGACAGAAAATCCTTCTTCGCGGTCGCGGAGTCCGACAACGGCACCGAAGGCTTCCGCTTCTGGGATTATCCCGTTGTTCTGCCGGATACCTGCCCCGAGGAAACCAACGTATACGATATGAGACTCACACAGCATGAGGATGGCTGGATCTACGGTGTGTTCTGTTCCGAAAGCAAGGACACCAAGAATCCCGATCTTTCCGCGGCCAACGCAGCTGCCGGCATCGTCCGAACCAAGGACCTGAAGACATGGGAAAGACTGCCCAACCTCAAGACCAAGTCCCCGCAGCAGAGAAATGTTCTCCTGCACCCGGAGTTTGTGGACGGCAAGTACGCCTTCTTCACCAGACCGCAGGATGACTTTATCGACACCGGTTCCGGCGGCGGTGTGGGCTTCGCGCTCTGCGAGGACATCACAAACCCGGAGATCGGCGACGAGATCATCGTATCCAAGAGAAAGTACCATACCATCACAGAAGCGAAGAACGGCTCCGGCGCCGTGCCGATCAAGACCGAAAAGGGCTGGATCCACGTTGCACACGGCGTAAGAAACACCGCTGCCGGCCTGCGCTATGTCATTTATGTGTTTGCGACCGATCTGGAGGATCCCGCAAAGCTGATCGCTGAGCCCTCCGGCTTCTTCATTGCCCCGCTGGGCGAAGAGCGTGTCGGCGACGTTTCCAACGTTGTATTTACCAACGGCGCCATCGTCAACGAGAAGAACGAAGTGTTCATCTACTACGCATCCGACGATACCAGACTGCACGTCGCGACCACGACCATCGACAAGCTGATCGATTACACCTTCAACACGCCCTCCGATCCGCTCCGTTCTCCGGACTGCGTCAAGCAGCGCTGCGATTTCATCGCAAAGAACCTGGAGTTCATGGGCAAATAAGCGAAACCGCTGAAACATCCCACAAATGCCTTAAAGACCACCGGTCCCGCCGGTGGTCTTCTTATAGCCAAAAGCCCCTGTACCTTTTTCAGATACAGGGGATTCGTGATTTTATTAATACAGCTTAGCGCCTGCCGGGATGTGGTTGTCTACCATGAGGAGGCGGAGCCAATCTCTGTCCTGTTTCTTTATTTGACACCCGCTTCGTCGGATGATATACTTTACTCAGTATCAGTTATGAGGTGACTTTATGTTTGATCAGTTATATCTGGACAGTTCCCGCGAAACCTTTGCTTTTTCTGCCGAAAACCCCACCGGCACCCGTGGCGGCGGTTCGCGCGGCGGCGACTGCACCAAACTGCGCCCAACGGTGACGATTCATTCCGGAGAAACGGTAACACTGGTGGATACCGATGGTCCCGGCATGATTCAAAATATGTGGTTTACAGGTTACGTTGGTCACAGCTTTATCATCCGTATGTATTGGGACCACTGTGCTCACCCCTCTGTTGAAGCTCCGCTTTCTGCTTTCTTCGGTTGTGCCTACGATGAAAACTTTGAAGATATTGAGGGCAAATATCCTTGTCTGAATTCCGCAATGATGCTTGTGGCACCGGGCAGAGGTTACAACTGCTATTTTCAGATGCCTTTCAAAAAGCATTGCCGCATAACCATGGAAAACCGAGGCGAAACCGACCAGAATCTTTATTACATCATTACGGGCTGTCACGGCGAGGTACCAGAGAATATCTGTTACTTTCACGCATCTTACCGCCAGGAGCATCCGGTTACCAAGGGCAAGTCCTATACCGTTATCGACGGTATTAAGGGTAAAGGTCATTTTGTGGGTATGACACTTGCCTCCGGAATGAACGGCAACAACACCTGCTGGGTCGAGGGTGAAGCCAGAATGTACATAGATGACGACAAGTACCCCTCCATCCATTATACAGGCACGGAAGACTACTTTTGCGGTTCCTATGCTTTCGGCAATGATATTATTCTCAACAAGTACCAGACTTTCAGCGGTCACTATGCGGGTATGTTTGCCATCCTGGGCAATGACAGGGATAAGCAGTATAACGGTCAGCAGCGATTCCTGCTGTATCGCTGGCACGTAAATGACCCGATATACTTTGATGAAAGCTTCCGGATGACCCTGGATAACCTTGGCTGGACCGGACCGAGATATGACGATTACACCTCTGTTGCCTATTGGTACCAGACCCTGCCGCCGGCACCGCTTAAGCCGCTGCCTTCAGACAAAGAAATGATTATGAAATAAAAATATATACACTTTTACCGGATTTGACAGGTGGATAACGCGGCTGTAAGAGGCCGCTTTGTCCTCCTGTCTTTGTATTTGTCCTGAACCGAAGGGAGAATGCGCAGATAGGGAGCGTAGGCCTGTGGGGCATTCGATGTGCAAAGGCACAGCTTTATTCACAGTAACGTTCTTCCGCAAAAAAGATTGTAGATTTTCCGAAAAAACGAAGTAACCCCTGTACCTTTTTCAGATACAGGGGCCCGTCAATTTATAAAGCTTTTTCCGGGATTCCCCCGATTACGGCTGCGGAAAGGTTATGATCCTGAGGGGTCACCGTCCCAGCAGTTTTTTGATGGTTTGCTTGCCGCCGTTTTTCAGAAAATACAGCATGAAGGCAAGCATTTTCTCCGGCACCCACGCAAGCAGATACACGCCATATTTGAACGCAGCGTACAGAGGGTTCCCCCCTGCCTTTCTTTGCTTGCGGAGATCCTCGCCCACATTCTTCAGCTGCCTGCCGATGGATGCATTCTCCTCAGCTGTCCGCAGCTTTCCGACTGCATCGCGCCGACCGGTCTGTTCCTGCTTGAGCTGCTGCTGCGCACGCTGCAGCTTTTCTTCGCGCTCACGCAGCTGTGCCTGATATTTGGCGATCTCCTTCTGGAGTCCGTTTTGCTTTTCTTCCAGTTTTTTGATATTCTGCTGCAGTCTGCGCACATCATTTTGTGTCTGTTTCAGCTTGGTGTCCGCCTGCAGAGCCATTCTTCGGTTCTGCTTTCGCTCCCGGTCCAGATGCTCAGATACCACTTTCATGCCCAGGATCCGTTCTCCGGCACAATCTTCCGTCAGCTTGCGCATAAAAATACCGGGCTCAAACGTTTCATCCAGCCATTGGATCGTCTTTTCCAACTGAAAATCATTCTGACGCTGCTGAACATTCAGAAGATGCAGGGCATTCTCCTGAGAATCCGGCAGGTACTGCAGCGGCTCAAAGGGCCTTGCCAGTACCACCGGAACATCCGACACCACCTGCATAGCCTTCAGCCACAGGTCATCCGCCCAAAGGCAGTGCTCCCGGATGGCCTCCGTATCGAACATTTCCTTCCGGTACAGTCCGGGCGGATGCAGCACGCCCGCGCCGCCGGTTGCCAGAAGCTGCATACTGGGTTTATTCAGGCAGGCATCCGTTTCCTGGATCCATGACCCATAGGGCAGGATCCGCTGCTCCTCATCGAGCATGATCAGATGGGCCCGGACGGTGGAAGCCGCATCGGGATAGAGCAGATAGCTCGCATAAAGCGTGGAAAGCATATTCGGGGAATACAGCAGATCGTCATCGACGGTCACGACCAGATCTTCGTTGTATTCCTGCAGGGCATAAAAATATTTTTTGTGCGGTTTCAGATCATCGCACCAGCGCAGTGTCAGGCGTTTTTCTTCGATCAGGCACCGTACGGACTCGGGAAGATCCGCTTCCGCGCCGGGGAACTGTTCCCGGGCCAGCCACAGGATCACTTCGTCCGCTTTTCTGGTCTGCTTTTCAATGGATTCGAGAACCTGCGGGATCAGATGGATGCGCGCCGGATAGGTCGTCATCGATACGATCAGGCGTCTTGCGATCATCCGCTTCATCGTCTCATAGTCATGCTTTCGGACGGTGCAGAACTCCAGGAACTGGTGGGGATTGTGGAGAGTTCGGGGATCGACGTTCGCGAACTCCTCCCTGTTGAAGGTTTCATGAACCATGCGGTAAAACGCCTCGGCAGCGGGATCCGAAAAATCCTTGACATATCTCCCCAGAGAAAAAACGAAATTGTCCACCACAAAGCTCAGGATAGAATTTTTGATCACCTCGCTGTGGGGGAGCTGCCGGGCCTGTCTGACTGCACTGAGAACCGCAATCTTCACATTGTTCAGATTCTTTGTCTTTCGGGCACTGATGCTGCCCGCGTGCCCGATCCGATACCGGACGAGCGAATCCTTAATATAGGTCACCCGCTCCGCCGCTGCCACGCTGACCGCAGCAAAGGTAATATCATTGGTGGAGGAGATCTCCTCATATTTCAGATTATGTTCCCGGATAAAGGCACTTCTGTACAGCTTGTTCCAAGGGGTCGGGTTGATGACGCGCATGATGTAGTCCGGGGTATCCCGATAGCTGAACACCTTCAGGCCCTCCGGGATCCATCGGGTGTGCACACCCTCATGCTGCGTCTCTTTTCCGTTTACATCAAACCGGCTGAAGTTACAGGCTGCGATATCCGCGTCATTTTCCGTGATCGCCTGATACAGTTTCTCCAAAAGCTTGGGAGAAAACAGATCATCGCTGTCGAGGAAAATCGCGTATTCGCCCCTCGCGTGGGTAAAACCTTTGTTTCTGGCAGCGCCGGCACCGGCATTCTCCTGGTTGACCACACGAAAGCG
>JAFQWC010000134.1 GCA_017407665.1 Clostridia bacterium
ATGTGCTTGTGACCGGCTTTGACAACTCCAGCATCTCCGAATATTCCCCGGTGAAGATCACATCGTTCAATCACCCGAAGGATGAAATGGGCCGCATTGTGGCCAATAAGCTGATCCATATGCTGCGCAGCGGGGAGCTGGAGTATCCGCTCATTTTGGATATGCCCCTGCACGAAAAACAATCCACAAAGAAATAATTTCTCTCAACATACAAATACTGAAAAGGAGCTGTTTTAAGATGAAGATCGAAAAACTTTCCCCCGCGTTTAAGGATTACCTCTGGGGCGGCACCAAGCTGCGCGATGTCTACGGCAAAAACTGTGATTTCGACATCATTGCCGAAAGCTGGGAACTTTCCACCCATCCCGCCGGCCAGAGCGTGATTGAGGGCGGCGAATACGACGGCCTCACACTGGGTGCTTATATCGAAAAGCTGGGCCGCGGCGTTCTCGGCACGAATTGTGCCCGTTTCAGCGATTTCCCCGTGCTCATCAAGTTTATCGATGCGAAGCAGCCGCTTTCCGTGCAGGTGCATCCCAGCGATGAATATGCGCTGCGCGTAGAGGGGGAATACGGTAAGACCGAAATGTGGTACGTTGTGGCCAGCGACCCCGGTGCATCTCTCTATTTTGGTGTCAATCAGGAACTCACGAAGGAAGAATTCCAGAAGCACATTGAGGACAACACCCTCACCGACGTGCTCTATAAGGCGGATGTCAAGCCCGGCGACGTGTTCTTCATCGAGGCCGGCACCATCCATGCCATCGGCGCAGGCATTCTGATCTGCGAGATCCAGCAGAATTCCAACACCACCTACCGCGTGTACGATTACGGCCGCCGCGGTGCGGACGGCAAGCTGCGCGAGCTGCACGTGGAAAAGGCCATTGACGTCTCCACACTGACCCCGAGTGACACCGCCGATAAGCAGAGCGCACCGGAAGTGATCCCCGGCGGCACCAAAACCGCACTGGCATCCTGCGAATATTTCACCACCGAGAAGTACGAGGTGAACGGCACCGTGGAGATCGACGTGGACGAGACCTCCTTTGCGTCTCTGGTCATCACCGTGGGCGAGGGCAAAGTGACCGGCGCGGAGAATGAAATCGCGTTCAAGGCAGCGGACAGCCTGTTTGTCCCGGCCGGCGCCGGCAAGGTGCAGATCACCGGTAAGTGCACCGTTGTAAAGACCACCGTTTAAGATGTTTTTTCAGGAGAAAACCATATGAAAATGGAATTTGTAGACGAAAAAGAACTGGAACTGGAAGACGATATGCCCGCCGAAGAGCGCGGCAAGATCGTGCTGGTCGGCGAGCCGATGGGTCTGTTCATCGCCGATGAACTCGGTGAGCTCGAGGATGTACAGCACTTTACTGCGGCCGTTGCCGGCGCGGAATACAACGTGGCCGTGGGCCTGTCCCGCCTGGAGCATACCGCGCTGTACTGCACCCGTCTGGGCAATGACCCGATGGGCAAGCGTATTTTAAAAAGCATGGAAGCGAACGGCGTGGCGACCGACCTCGTCACTGTGACGGATGATGCCCTCACCGGCTTCATGATGAAGGGCATGACCGAGGTGGGCGACCCGAAGATCGCGTATTTCCGCAAGAACAGCGCGGCTTCCACCATTTCCGTGCACGACATCGACAAGCTGGATCTCTACGGCTGCGATTTCCTGCACATCACTGGTATTTTCCCGGCGGTTTCCAAATCCGCCTATGATGCGGTGCGCCGCCTGATCTCCCGCGCGAAGGCGTTGGATATGTTTATTTCCTTTGACCCGAACCTGCGCCCGCAGCTTTGGGCGAGCGAAAAGGAAATGGTGCGCTGCCTGAATACCTTGGCACAGGATGCCGACCTCATTCTGCCCGGTCTCGGCGAGGGCAAGATCCTCACCGGCAAGGAGACCGCCGAGGACATCGCGGCGTTCTACCACAATATGGGCGTGGACAGCGTTGTTGTGAAGCTCGGGCCGAAGGGCGCGTATTGGTCCACCGGCGGCGAGAGCGGCGTGGTGTCCGAATTCCCGGTCCGCAAAATCGTGGATACCGTGGGTGCGGGCGACGGCTTTGCAGCCGGCGTCATCAGCGCTGTGGCCGAGGGCCTTTCCCTCAGCGAGGCGGCTTTCCGCGGCACCGTGATCGGCTCCATCCAGATCTCCAACAAGGGCGACAACGAGGGACTGCCCACAAGAGAACAGCTGGCTGCGGTGATCGAAGCCGGCATTGTATAAGAAAAGAGGGATCGTATGCACGCAAACCGTGTTTTTCTGATCGTGCTGGACAGCGTGGGCATTGGCGCCATGCCGGATGCCGCGCAGTTTGGCGACGCGGGCAGTGATACACTTTTAAGCTGCTCGAAAAGTGAGAAATTTTCGCTGCCCCATCTGCGGGAGGCGGGCCTTTTCAACCTAGACGGTGTGCGCTGCGGAGAAAAAACGCAAATGCCGAAGGCCGCCGTTGCGCGGCTTTCGGAGAAATCCAACGGAAAAGATACCACCGTGGGTCATTGGGAGATAGCGGGCGTCACGAGCGACAGCCCGCTGCCCGTGTTTCCGGAGGGTTTTCCGGCGGAATTTCTGCAGCGGTTTTCGGAAAAAGTGGGGTACGGCGTGCTCTGCAACAAGCCGTATTCCGGCACGAAGGTGCTGGAGGATTACGGCGAGGAGCACCTGAAGACCGGCAAGCTCATCGTCTACACCTCGGCGGACAGCGTGTTCCAGATCGCAGCGCATGAGGACCTCGTGCCCGTGCCAAAGCTGTATGCCATCTGCGAGACCGCCCGCGAAATGCTCACCGGAGACCTTGCTGTGGGGCGCGTGATCGCCCGGCCGTTTGTCGGCACCCCGGGGCAGTTCACAAGAACCGCCAACCGCCACGATTATTCGCTCTCCCCGCCCGGCGAAACCATGCTGGACCGCCTGCAGAAAGCGGGCAAAAGCGTGATCTCCGTGGGGAAGATCGTGGATATCTTCAACGGTCGCGGCATCACGGAAGCGGTGCGCACCAAAAACAACGCCGAGGGCATCGACGCCACGCTGAACATGCTGAAAAAGGACTTTTCCGGCCTGTGCTTTGTGAACCTCGTGGATTTTGATATGCTCTACGGCCACCGCAACGATGTGGACGGCTATGCGGCGGCGCTCTCGTATTTCGACAGCCGCCTGCCGGAGCTGCTCGCGGCGCTCAAAGAGGACGATGTGCTGTTCATCACGGCCGACCACGGCTGTGACCCCGGCACGCCGTCCACGGACCATTCCCGGGAGTACATCCCGTTTTTGGCGTTCGGGCAGCAGGTACAGCCGAAGAATATGGGCACGCTCCACGGCTTTGACCGCATCGGCGCGGCTGTGGAAAAACTGCTCTGCGGCGAAATGGAAGACGGATTCGTTCTGTAAATACAGGGGTTTGGAAACATAGAAATGAGGAATTCAAAATGGCAAGGGGAGAACAGGTGATCTTCACCAATATGTGCATGGTCACGGACAAGGACGGCCGTGTGCTTGTGCAGGACAGAAGCGACACAAACTGGCCGGGCATGGTGTTTCCGGGCGGCCATGTGGAATACGGAGAATCCTTTGTGGAATCCGTGATCCGCGAAGTGTGGGAAGAAACCGGCATTCGGGTGGAGAATCCGAAGCTGTGCGGCATCAAGCAGTTTTATACAAGGGAAGATGCCCGGTACGTGGTGCTTTTCTTTAAGGCGGATCGCTATTCCGGCGAACTCAAGTCCTCCGAGGAGGGCGAGGCGCTGTGGGTCCCGCGCAGCGAGCTGCTCGGCTGCAAACTGGTGGATGGCTTTGAAGAGATGCTCCGCGTGTTTGAATCGGAGGAGATATCCGAAGTTTGCTGGGCACCCGGTGCGGACGAGTGCCAGCTCTTCTGAGTTTCCACGGAGGCAGAAAAAATGGTGGAAAAGTTTCTGAATACCGATGACCTGAAAACGGATGAACTCCGGCTCAGGCTGGAAAAAGCCGCACCCGGCGACCCGCAAAAGGGCTGGGTGCCGGCGTATCACTTTGCAATTTGCGATTTGCGGGGCGAGAAAATGGGCGCGTGTGACCTGCGTCTTGGCCACAATGATCTGCTGTATTACGGCGGGAACATCGGGTATCGCGTGGAGGAGCCGTACCGCGGGCATCACTACGCGGCAAAAGCGTGCAGGCTTCTGTTCGAGCTTGCAAAGCGCCATGCGCTGGAGTACGTGATCATCACCTGCAACCCGGAGAATATCGCGTCGAGAAAAACCTGCGAATATCTCGGCGGCACGCTGCTGGAGATCGCAGAACTTCCCCCGGACAGCGATATGCGCGAGAAGGGCGAGACCCACAAATGTATTTTCCGATTTGATTTGTAAACCGAAAAGGGAGGAACCAAAATGACACCGCATAATCAGGCTAAAAAAGGCGACATCGCCAAAACCGTTTTAATGCCCGGTGATCCGCTCCGCGCAAAATTCATTGCGGAGACGTATCTCGAAAACGTGAAGTGCTTCAACACCGTGCGCAATATGCTCGGTTACACCGGCACCTTTGAGGGGAAAGAGATTTCCGTCATGGGCAGCGGCATGGGCATTCCGTCCATCGGCATTTACAGCTATGAGCTTTACAATTTCTACGATGTCGATGCCATCATCCGCATCGGTTCCGCCGGCGGCATCGCAGAGGGCGTGAAGCTGCGCGATGTGGTCATTGGCATGGGTGCGTGCACGGATTCGAACTTTGCTGCGCAGTACCGCCTGCCCGGCACGTTTGCACCGATCGCCGATTTCGGCCTTTTGGAAAAAGCTGTGGCGCTTGCGCGTGCACAGGGCGTGAACATCCACGTCGGCAACCTCATTTCCAGTGACCTCTTCTACGGCGACTACGCCGGCAGCCTCACCGATTGGGCAAAGATGGGCGTGCTGGCGGTGGAAATGGAAGCCGCCGGCCTTTATATGAACGCCGCCCGCTGCGGTAAAAAGGCGCTCGCGATGGCGACGGTCTCCGACCTGCCGCTCACCGGCGAAGCGACCACTGCGGAAGAAAGACAGACCACGTTTACGCAGATGATGGAGATCGCGCTGCGTTTGGCATAAAGGAGAAAAAATGACACAGAAAGAAATTTTATCCCATGTGGATCACACCCTTCTGGGCGTGGATTCCACCTGGGCCGATATACAGGGCATCATCGACGACGGCATCCGCTATGAGACCGCCAGCGTGTGCATCCCGCCCCGCTTTGTAAAACCCGCTGCGGACTACGCTGCAGGGCGTGTGAAAATCTGCACCGTCATCGGCTTCCCGAACGGCTACAACTCCACCGCCGCCAAGGTGTTTGAGACAAAAGATGCCGTGGAAAGCGGCGCGGACGAGATCGACATGGTGATCCCGGTCGGTGCCGTAAAGAGCGGGGAATACGACTTTGTGGAAAACGAGATCCGCGCGGTGAAGGCCGCCTGCGGGGAGAAGATCCTGAAGGTCATCGTCGAGACCTGCCTTCTGACGGACGATGAAAAAAGAAAGCTCTGCACGGTCGTTTTCGATGCCGGTGCGGATTACATCAATACCTCCACCGGTTTCCAGAAGGGCGGCGCTACGTTCGACGATATCGCCCTGATGCGCGAGGCGTCTCCGGCAGCGCTCAGGATCAAAGCGGCGGGCGGCATTTCGTCCTTTGCAGATGCGGAGCGGTTTTTGGAACTCGGTGCAGATCGCCTCGGCACCTCCCGCCTTGTGAAGATTCTGAAAAGTGAGGACAACGGCCATGGCTATTGAGCTGACCAAAGACGTGTTGGAAGATCTGGCACAGAAAGCGATCGAAGCCAGAGACAGCGCCTACTGCCCGTATTCCAGGTTTGCGGTGGGTGCGGCGCTGCTGGATCAAAACGGCAGAATCTGGACCGGCGGGAACATCGAAAACGCTGCCTATGGCCCGACGAACTGCGCGGAGCGCACGGCGTTCTTTAAGGCGGTATCGGAGGGTGTTCGCGATTTTCTGGCCATTGCGGTGGCCGGCGGCAAGGCCGGGGAAGCGCCGGCAAGCTTCTGCGCGCCCTGCGGCGTCTGCCGGCAGGTGATGCGCGAGTTCTGCATGGATGATTTCAAAGTGATCCTCGCAAAGCCCGGCGAAATG
>JAFQWC010000135.1 GCA_017407665.1 Clostridia bacterium
GAAGATCAAGCTGATCCTCGAAACACTGGAAAGCTACAAGTAAAAAAATAAATTCAGCCGACACCATACGGCAAAATAATCGGACAGGTTCCTGTAGAATATCTGCAGGGCCTGTCCTTTTTGTATTTTTAGGCAGCAGGCGGAAAGGAAATACTATGAATCTGCAAATTGAACTGAAAAACGGCGTGATGACGGCCTACCTCTGCGGAGAGCTCGATCATCACACGGCGGGCAGCGTGCGGGAGGAGATCGACGGCACCGCCCGCCGCATGAAGCCGCGGGTGCTGCGGCTGGATTTTACCGAGGTGCCCTTCATGGATTCCTCCGGCGTGGGGCTCATCCTCGGGCGGGTGCGCAGCGCAGCCATGTGGAACGGCCGGGTGCATCTTACAGGATTATCTCCGCAGCTGCGGCGCATGGCGGAGCTGTCCGGCGTAGGAAAACTGGCATCCATTGAACAGGATGCGGAAAGGGGGCGTGCATTATGAAACGCACGGTCAATCAAGTGCATATGCATTTTCCGTCCTGCTCCGTGAACGAACGGTTCGCCCGCGGGGCTGTGTCCGCCTTTTTGCTCATGCTGGACCCGCTTGTCACCGAGCTCAATGACCTCAAAACCGCGGTCAGCGAAGCCGTGACCAACGCGGTCGTGCACGGATATCGCGACACGCTGGGCACGGTCTACATAACCGTGAAGATCCTCGAGGACGATACCGTGGTCGTGCGCATCCGGGACAAGGGCTGCGGTATCCCGGACGTCGAAAAAGCGATGGAGCCGCTGTACACAACGGGCGGGGAGGAGCGTGCCGGGTTGGGCTTTGCGGTGATGCAGAGCTTCTGCGACAAGGTGCAGGTGCACTCCCGCCCCGGGCACGGCACCACCGTGACCCTGACCAAGCATTTTACGAAAAAACCAAATGAAAACGCAAGGTGATTTCGCGGCGGAAAACGTGGGGCTCGTCCGCGCGCTGGTCCCGCGTTTTCTGGGGCGCGGCATCGAATATGACGATCTCTTTCAGGCCGGGTGTGTGGGGCTGATGAAAGCGGCGGCGCATTTTGACCCGGACCGCGGCTATCAGTTTTCCACCTATGCCGTGCCCGTGATCCTCGGGGAGATGCGGCGGCTGTTCCGTGACGGCGGCACGGTGAAGGTCTCGCGCGGGCTGCGGGAGCTCTCCCTGAAAGCCGTGCGCACCGCGGAACGCATCGCGATGGAGACCGGGAGCGAGCCGACGGTTTCCGAACTGGCCGCAGAATTGGGCGTGTCACCCGAGAAATGCGCGGAGGCTCTTAACGCCGGGATGCCGCCGGTTTCCTTAACGCGCGAGGAGGATGACGGCGAAAACGACATCCCGGTGGCATCGCACGAGGAGAAGATTTCGGATCGTCTTGCGCTGCGGCAGGTGATGGCCGCCCTGCCGGACGACGACCGCCGCCTGCTGCAGTACCGGTATTACGGCAACAAAACACAGGTGGAGACCGCAAAAGCGCTCGGCATCTCGCAGGTGCAGGTCAGCCGGCGCGAGAAAAAGCTCCTGCTGCATCTCAGGAGCCTGCTCATATAAAAAAGGGAGTACCGCGCGGCACTCCCTTATCTGTATAGTCGGTATTTTGAAAACGAAAAGTTTACACAAGACCGGGCAGCTCCGCCGGGTCCTGAATGGCGGGCTTATTTTCCACCTTGCCGAACCCGTACGCAGCAAAGATAAACGGCACACCGGCGGCGGTCGCAGCGTCGCAGTCCCACTGCGTATCGCCGACGTAAACCGGATTTTGCAGCCCGTTTCTTTCCGCAATGAGCCTGATGTTCTCGGATTTCGGCTTGCCGGTACGGCCGATGCACTCAAAGTCCTGAATGAACTTTGCAGTGTCGTGCGCTTTGAGGAAGGACTGGATATAGCCGTCCGGGCAGTTGCTGACGATGAACAGCGGGTGCTCTTTGGAAAGCGCTTCCAGCGTCTCGATCAAATGCGGGTAGAGCCTGCCGCCGTGCACGGAGAGATGCTCACATTCAAAAACCGCGCAGGCGTTGAAGATCTCCAGGCGGCGCTCGAGCGGGAGATAGGGCATGAGCTTTTCGGTCAGCTCCTCGGCGCCCAGACCCATCACACTTTCGAGTTCCGCCTTGCCGGGAATGTGCGTCACGTCCGGCTGTGCGCGCAGAACGTGATCCCAAGTGTACAGCACGCCCTCGGAAGAATCCCACAGGGTGCCGTCCAGATCAAAAATGATGCCATCGTATTTCATAATGAACAATCCTTTCTATATATAGGAATCGGGATCCGTGTTACAGATGTTCCAACTGATTCAGATCAAACGGTGTCTGCTGATATACATAATAGTTCAGCCAGTTGGCCACCAGCAGATGCGCGTTGCTGCGCCAGGTGAAGGGCGGGGTCTTGGTGTGGTCGTCATCGGGGAAATAGTTGTACGGGATCTTCGGGTTGATGCCCTTGTTCACGTCGCGGAAGTATTCCTTGGCGAGCGTGTCGCGGTCGTATTCGGCGTGGCCGGTCACAAAGAACTTGCGGCCGCTCTTTTCGGCGATGATGTGCAGACCGGCCATATCGGAAACCGCCAGCGGGATCAGATCCTCGTGCTTCTGCACATCCTCCAGAAGAACTTCTGTGTACCGGGAGTGCGGCGCATAGTAGTTGTCGTCGAAACCGCGCATCAGCGGGTGGTAGGGATTCAGCACCGTATGGTTATAAATGCCGGAGAGCTTCTCAGCCATCATGTGCTTTTGAATTCCATAATGGTAATAGAGACCGGCCTGTGCACCCCAGCAGATATACAGAACGGAATACACATTCGTCTTGCTCCATTCCATAATGGCGCACATCTCTTCCCAGTAGTCCACGTCTTCAAAGGGCATCTTCTCCACGGGCGCGCCGGTGATGATCAAACCGTCGTACTTCTGGTCTTTTACATCTGCAAAGGTTTTATAGAAAGTATTCAAGTGATAGGAACTCGTGTTGCGGCTGACATGGGATGCCATGTGCAGCAGCTCCACGTCCACCTGAAGCGGCGTGTTGCCGAGCAGACGCAGCAGCTGGGTTTCGGTTTCGATTTTCGTGGGCATCAAATTCAAAAGCGCGATCCGCAGCGGACGGATGTCCTGATTAGCCGCACGCTCATGTGTCATCACAAAGATATTCTCGGACTCCAGCACTTCGATCGCCGGCAGATCCGCTTGTATACGAATGGGCATTGCAGTTTTAACCTCCCTGTGGTATGCTGTAAGAAACACGCGATACTGGTCGTTTGGAATCAGTATACCACACAGTTTATTCGAGGAAAAGCATTTTGTAGGAAAAAAGCAGATAAGTTTTTCTGAAATCAAAAAAGAAGTTTTTCTGTAAATTAAGCAGGACTCGATCACAGAATATATGGAATTGAATGCAAAACACCGGCGATGCATAGGTGCCAAACGCAGAAAAAACCACAATATCCTGTGTTTTTCTGAATAAACAAAAAACTTTCAAAAAAAGTGTTGACAAAAGGAGAACTGCGTGGTATTATAGTCGAGCGCTCGAGAGAGACGAAAAAACTTAAGACGGAAGCGAAAAAAGCTTCCGAAAAAAGTTTAAAAAAAGGCTTGACAAACAGAATCCGATGTGATATGATAGTCGAGCACTCGAGAGAGCGCACAGGACCTTGAAAATTAAACAACGAAAGAAAATGGAACCTGTAATTTCTTTGAGTAACTCAAAGAATTTACGAGAAACA
>JAFQWC010000136.1 GCA_017407665.1 Clostridia bacterium
CATCGAAACCTGCAACAATGAAAAGGTAAAGCTGTTGATTTTCAGCAATCCCTGCAATCCCACTTCGCTTGGTCTCGACCGTGAAGCCGTGCGCAGGCTGCTCTGCGGCGTGTCCGCGCTCGTGGTGCTGGATGAAGCTTATATGGACTTCTGGGATCAGTCCATGCTGGGCGAATTTGAAAAGTACGATAATCTGCTCATTCTCAAAACCTGCTCCAAGGCGTTTGGTCTCGCGGCATTGCGTGTCGGCTTTGCCGTGGGACAGGAAAAGCTGATCCGTGCGATCAAAGCCGTGAAATCCCCGTACAACGTCAACACCCTTTCCCAGAAAATGGCGGAGACCGTGCTTTTGGCCGAGGACGAATGCAGCGCAGCCTTTGCGGCGATTCTGCAGTCGAAAGCGGCGCTGCAGAAAGCCTTGGATGCCCTTGCAGCCCGGTTTCCGGAAAAGCTGCAGACGATACCCAGCGTGACGAATTTCGTGGTGGTGAAAACGCCGTTCGCAGAAAAGCTGTTCCGCACGCTGCTCGAGCAGTCCATCGCGGTGCGGTATTTCGGAAAGATGTCCGCGCTGCGCATCACAGCCGGTACGCCGGCAGAAAATGCCGCAGTTATAAAGGCGATCACCGCGTTTTTTGAGAACAACTAAATCCGGAAAGGATGTGTGGCCATGGAACGCATGGCAACCGTAACGCGTAAAACAAAGGAAACCGATATTGAGCTGACCCTCTGGCTGGACGGCGGCGAGGTGGATATTTCCACCGGCGTGGGCTTTTTTGATCATATGCTCACGGCGCTGGCTGTGCACGGCGGCTTCGGCCTGAAATTAAAGACCATCGGGGACTGGCACGTGGACTGCCACCACACTGTGGAGGATACGGGTATCGTGCTGGGCAAGGCCTTTAAGCAGGCACTCGGCGACCGCGCGGGTATTGAGCGCTACGGTCATGCGGTGATCCCCATGGACGAAGCCCTCGGCTTCTGCGCCGTGGATGTCAGCGGCCGGCCGTACCTGGTATTTGATGCGGCTTTCCCGCAGGAGCGCGTCGGTGATTTTGATACCTGTATGACGGAGGAATTCTTCCGCGCGCTGAGCGATAACGCCGGATTTACACTGCATCTGCGCTGCCCGTACGGCAAAAATTCCCACCATATGATCGAAGCGCTGTTCAAAGCCTGCGCACACGCCCTGTGCGATGCCACAGCGGAAAACAGCACAGGCGCGGCGCTTTCCACGAAGGGAACGCTTTCGGAATGATTTGCTTTAATGAACTTATGCTCGTGAATTACTGTCATTCGGATTGCACGCCGATGATGAATATTATGCGTCTGCCGAAAGCGGATGCTTTCCGATTGGCGCATGAAATGGCAGAGGCTCATCCGGAAACGACGGCGTTTTACCGTTTTGCGGATTTTGAAAATTATTATGCGCTGCGTGAAACACAGGATGCATATCTGTATGCGCGATTTATCGAGTTGGGCGGTCAGCCGGAAGAAAAGCACCCGCTTTCCTTCGTCATCGAAAACAGCGATTATCTGCGCGAGTGGTTCGGAAACGGAATTGAGACGAGACTTCTTCTAAAAGAGGTTGATCCCGTCCATATCAGCTTCACGATCGGGGACAGCGGCGCAGATTTTCAGAAAAACGGTTATGTTGATCTGCTGACACTCGACGAACTGCGCAGCCGGCTTTCGGAATATGAGAGTTTTGATGCATTCATGAAAGACACCGGCCGCAATTACGTGGAAGTGCAGCTTTGGTCGGATCGATATCTGGGCCTATGTGAGACGGTTGTGAACATATGACAATTATAGATTATTTTGTGTGCGAAAATAAGCAGCAATGGCTCGAAAGGATTGCGGAGTGCGACTGGCGATCTGGTAAATACCTCTGTGACCTGCTGAAAAACGGTACACTGTTTGAAAAAACAGGTGAAAATACAAAGGTGTTGCTATTGACGAATAAGGAAGAACTGTTGGGTTTTTGTACTGTATCTGAAAAGAAGTACGATATTGAATCTTCCCTTTCGCCGTGGCTGGGTTTTGTGTATGTGTTTCCAAAATACAGGGGAAATCGATACTCTGAGAAACTTTTAAGGTGTGCTGAAGAGGTAGTATGCGCTTCCGGTGTGAAAGGCTTGTATCTATCTACAAAGCATATCGGGCTGTATGAGAAATACGGATATTCTTTTTTAGAGAACGCAAAAGATTGGCGGAATGAGGAGCAGCGTGTGTATTTCAAACCGTCAGAAAAGATTAAGCAAGGATAGATAAGGATTGAATCTATATGATTATTTTACCCGCCATCGACATTAAGGATGGCAAATGTGTGCGCCTGTTTCAGGGGGATTATTCCACAGCCCAGCAGGTGGCAGCCAGTGCCGTGGAAACGGCCAAACAGTTTGAATCGAGCGGCGCCCGCTGGATGCACATGGTGGATCTGGATGGCGCGAAAGCCAAAAAGCCCGTGAATTCCGATACGGTTTTCTCCGTGCGCAACGCGGTGGGGCTCAATATGGAGGTCGGCGGCGGCATCCGTGATCTGCAGACCGTGGAATTCTATCTGCAGAACGGTGTGAACCGTGTAATCCTCGGCTCCGCGGCCCTGCATGACCCGGCCTTCGTCAAGGAAGCCGTGAGAAAATACGGCAAGCAGATCGCCGTGGGCATTGATGCCATGAACGGCAAAGTGGCGGCGGAAGGCTGGACACAGCAGAGTGAGGTCGATTATCTCGATATGGCCCGCCAGATGGAGGACATTGGCGTCCGTTACCTCATTTTTACCGATATCTCGAAGGATGGCACGCTCAGCGGCCCGAACCTCGGTATGCTGGACCGCATCAACCGCGCGGTCAGCTGCAGTGTGATCGCCAGCGGCGGCGTCAGCAATCTCAAGGATATCATCGACCTGCACGCGTTGGGTCTGTACGGTGCCATCGCGGGCAAGTCCCTCTATACAGGTTCTCTTGATCTGCGGCAGGCGGTCACCGGCTGTCAGCGTTTGAGCGGCAGCGGCCTGAAAACGCGGGAAGAGGTGGAGGATCACCTCGAGCGATACTTCCTGAAAGCCGAGCTGATTCCGGCCATCGTGCAGGAGGCGTCCACCGGTGAGGTGCTGATGCTGGCGTACATGAACCGCGCATCCATGCTCAAGACGCTCGAAACCGGGTACACGTGGTTCTACAGCCGCAGCCGGCAGACTCTCTGGAACAAGGGCGCAACGAGCGGCCACACGCAGAAGGTAGTCAGTGTGCACGCCGATTGCGATGACGATACCCTGCTCATCAAAGTGGTGCAGACCGGCCCGGCCTGCCACACCGGCCGTCACAGCTGTTTCTACAAAGAGATCGTTCAAAATTGATTTTAAGCCGCTGCCGTCG
>JAFQWC010000022.1 GCA_017407665.1 Clostridia bacterium
ATTTCCTCCCCGTCCGCTGTCTCCGTTTCCAAGGCATCACCGGCACCCGTTTCCGGCGCGGTTTCCCCAAAGAAATACGCCTCGAACATGGCCTTGGCCACTTCCTTTGCCGCGTCGCCGCTGCCGCCGTATTCGATGACCACCGCCACAGCGATCTCCGGCTTTTCGTACGGCGCATAGCCGATGAAGGTCAGGTTATCGGAATGCTCGTACGTCTCCGCTGTACCGGTCTTGCCGGCCACTGCAATGCCGAAATCCCTGAAGGTGGAGGCCGCCGTACCCTCGGTGCACACCAGACGCATCCCCTCCTGTACGATGCGCATCGACTGCCGGGACACGCCGGTTTCCATGACCACCTCCGGCTCCGCCCGCGTGATGACGGTCTGCCGGTCGTAGTCCGTTACCTTTTCGAGAAAATGCGTCCTGTAGCGTGTGCCGCCGTTCGCGATGATGGAGCAATACGTCGCAAGCTCGATCGGCGTAAACATATCGTCACACTGGCCGATGGCGGACTGGATGGTCAGACCGTCGAACCACTGGTCGCCGGAATGGCGCTCGGAATACGTTTTCGAGTCGGACATGATGCCCGCCGTCTCCGGCAGTTCACAGCCGGTTTTTTCGCCGAGGGAAAATGCCTTGGCGTAGGCCCCCATGCGCTGGATGTTCAGCATACGGCCCACATCAAAGAAATAACTGTTGCAGGAACGACTCAGCGCGGAAAGCAGATCCGCCTCGCCGTGCTGCCCCATGCACACCGGTTCGTAATCCGGCGCATAATAGTGGTACGCACCGTCGCAAAGCACGGGCGTGGTGGTGCTGTCGATCACTTCCTCCTCCAGCGCCGCAATGGCCACCAGAGGCTTGAACACCGAACCCGGCGTAAAAATGCCGTTCAGCGCGCGGTTAAAGAGCGGATGGGTCTCGTCGTCATAAAGCGCCTGCAGATAGGCACTGCTGCTCGTGTACTGACTGAGATCATAACTCGGGTAGGACGCACACGCCAAAACGCCGCCGGTGTGCACATCGAGTGCCACCGCTGCACCCGCCACGCAGTCCTCCGTCAGTTCGGATCCAATCTGCTCCGCCAGCGCCGCGTTCGCCGCCCGCTGCAGATCGGCATCGAGCGTCAGCCAGACGGTATCGCCGGCCTGCGGCATTTCTGTGATCCCGGTGGAAAGCACCGCACCCGTGGCATCGGTTTCGATCGTGTTCTTACCGTTTTTGCCGCGCAGCACGGACTCAAACGCCAGCTCGATCCCGCTCTGCCCGTGGCGATCCGTGTACGCATAACCGGAAACATTCGCCGAAGAATACGTATTGCCGGCCGCTTTCTGCGCACTGTACTGCTCGGCGGAGATCAGGCCCACCGTGCCCAGAATATGGGGCGCCACAGTGCCGTCATCATACGCGCGTTCCTGTGTGACGTGGATCTCCACGCCCGGCATTGTGTCCAGCCGCTCGGACAAAATACTCACCGCCGCCGGGGAAATATCCCGCGCCACGATGCACGGATTTGTGCGGCTGAAATAATTGCGCTCCAGATTGTAGCGCACGGAAATCACCCGGCGGATCTCCACGGGGTCCTCCCAATCCCGCAGGCCGTACCGGCGGATGAGCTTCTCCATGCAGTCGCCCGCATCGGCTGTCGATTTCAAATTCAAAAAGTCTTCGGATCTGAGATACTCAATCTCCTTTTCCTGCCCCTCGCGGAACACATATACGCCGCCGGTGAGGTCGATCGGCAGCCGGTCGATCCATTCTTCGTCCACCGCCTCCAGAAGCTCAACCAGATCCAGCAGATTCCGGTTACGGTTCTCCTCGTCCCACGTAAGCTTATTGTACCGCACATGGTAGACGGAGCGGTTGCCGGCCAGCGTTTCGCCGTTGCGGTCCAAAATTTCGCCGCGTGCGCCGGTCAGCTTGATGAAGCTGCTGGACGTTACCGCCTGTTCCGCATACGTTTCGCCCTCCGTCAGCTGCCACTGCGCGAGACGGCAGATATACGCAAAGAAGATCGCGGCCAAAAGCAGACCGCAGAAAATGTATCGTCTTTTCTTCACGGCAAGGCCGCCTCCCTTCTCCCAAAATACCCGTTATGCACTCACCGCATCCCGTACCGGCCGCAGACCCGCTGGATGAGCTTCTGGATCCCGTAGCAGGGCGGGATCATCAAAAGCGTGTAGAAATACAGCGGCAGATATACCCGCAGCAGCGCATACGCCGGCATACTGTAGCCCGCAGCCATATAAAGCAGCAGCCAGTCCAGAAGCACCGGCGGCAAACAAGCTGCAAGCCCCAGCAAAATTGCCGTAAACAGATGGATCTGCATCCTTGTGCCGCAGATGCCGCTGAGCAGATAGCACAGCACTGCGAAAACCAGCCCATGGTATCCCATCGGGCTGCCGCCGCCAAAATCCTGCAGCAGACCGGCAAATGCACCGAGGAGCATGGCCGGCACCGGGTCTTCCGCCATCGCGACGGTCAGCACCGCCGCGAGGACCAGAAATGGCTTCACACCCATCAAAAGAGGCATGAGGCCCGGTGTTTCCTGCAGGAAAAATAACAAAAGGAGCTCCGCCGCGTACAGCAGCCAACGAGCCCACTTTTTTCTGTCTGTCACGCGGTTTCCCTCCTTCTTTATGGTCTTTTTATGGGGATTTTATGCATCCTTTTCCTCTTCCGCTTCCGGTTCCGCCGTCGGTTCCGGTGTGGGCGTGGGCAGATGCATCGTCAGATCGCCTTTGCCGTCAAAGCTCGTGATCACAAACACATCCGAGACCGTCTTCACATCCACGTACGGCACCACAACGGCATGGTAGCCGGAATCCACCGCATCGCGCTCCACATACGCCACGCGGCCGATCAAAAGATCCGTGGGGAACATCCCGCCGGTACCGGACGTGGTCACGATCGCACCCGGGCGCACCTGTGTATCCTGCTCGAGATAATCCAGATAGACCCGGCCGTCGTCCGCCAGCTGAATGTTGCTGCGGATCACGCCGCTTTCGCCGCACTCCTTCACCACCGCGCCGATCTGCGTATCCTCGGACAAAATGGACCGCACGCGGCTGGACGTGGCGTAGGCTTCCTCCACCACGCCGACAATGCCCATTTCGGTGATGACCGCATCGCCCTTCGATACGCCGGAAAGCGTGCCGCGGTTGATCGTGAAGTCATAGAACAGATCCCCGGGGTCGCGGCCCACTACACCGGCTGCCGTGAGACCGAGATCCGGCATGGCTTCCTTCACGGACAGAATATTTTCGTAGGAGGCGTTTTCCTCCTTCATTTCAAAGTAATCCACCAGCTGTTCGCGCAGCAGGCGGTTTTCCTCGGAAAGCGCGATGTACTGGGCCTTGAGTTCCGCCTTGGTCATGCCGTCCAGATTGACAAACTCCCGCGCACCCTCGGTCATCTCCGTCGTGACGGACAGAACGGGTGCGGAAACCGTACCGAACAGGCTGGAGAAAAACGGGCCGGAACCGCTCAGGCTGAACACAATGAGCCCGATCGCGATGAGCACCGTGATCACCAAAATCTTAAAATTTTCGGCTGTGAACTTTCCCATACATCACACCTCCTTTCGTACCGGCTGCCCGCCGGATCAAACTTCCTCTCTGTCCCGGCGCGCGTTGGCCGGAATATAGGCGCCGCCCTCCAGCGTACGCCCTGCGCCTTCCGCCACGCAGTCCAGGGGATTCTCCGCGACCCGCACCGGAAGCCCGGTGGCTTCGTGCAGGAAACGGTCCAGACCGCGCAGCAGTGCGCCGCCGCCCGTTAGGGTGATGCCGGTCTCCAGCAAATCTGCGGAGAGCTCCGGCGGGGTCTGCACCAATACGCGGTGAATGGCTTCAAACACCGATTTGAGCGGCTGCAGCATGGCTTCGCGCACATCGTCCGCAGCGACCGTAATTGTCACGGGCTGGCCGTTTGCTGCGCTGCGTCCGCGCACGTCCATCGTCACGTCCTGCATATTCTCCAGCGGATACGCCGAACCGATCTGCAGCTTCACTTCCTCCGCCGTGCGCTCCCCGAGGATCACGCCGTGTTTTTTGCGGATATAGGCGGCGATGGCTTCGTCAAAGCGGTCTCCGGCCACGCGGACGGATTCCGCCACGATGGGATCGCCATAGGAAATGACGGCCACCTCGCTCGTGCCGCCGCCGATGTCCAGCACCATGCAGCCCTTCGGCTTGTCCACCGGCAGGCCCGCGCCCAGCGCCGCCGCCATCGGCTCGAGGATCAGATCCACGCGGCCCGCGCCGGCCTGCTTGGCGGCGTCTTCCACCGCACGGCGCTCCACTTCCGTAACGCCGGATGGAATGCAGATGACGATATGCGGGCGGCTGAACGTGCCCACGGAGATGGATTTGCGCACAAAATACTTCAGCATGGCCGCCGTCACTTCAAAATCGGCGATGACACCGTCTTTCAGCGGACGTACCGCCGTAATGGATTCCGGTGTGCGGCCAAGCATCTCCTTGGCCTGCTTGCCCACAGCCAGCACCTCATCGGTGTGCTCATCCACCGCCACTACGGAGGGCTCGCGCAGCACGATGCCGCGGCCCCGCACATAGACCAGTGTGTTGGCCGTGCCGAGGTCGATGCCGATGTCCTTTACCGAAGTGGAAAACAGCGAAAACAGGGCCGATAACCCGGCCATGAAGTTGGAACGTGCTGTGCTCATGGGAATCCTCCAAAACAAACGCAGGCCACTTTTACCGGCTGCGTCCTAAAATACAAAGTCCAGAACAAGTATAGCAAAAAATCGGTTTTTTCTCAACCGAAAACGTTTGCAATTTGCCGCTTCTTCAAAAAAGCCCAAGATATATGCGGCCGGTATCCCACCGCGCCACATCTTGAAGCGCCCGATCTCACTTGCCCGTGCTGCCGAATCCGCCCGCGCCGCGGTCCGTTTCGGAGAGGGATGTGACTTCCTCGATCGCCGGTGCAAAATAGGGCATGATGATCATCTGGGCAATGCGCTCCCCGGGCTGCACGGTGTAGCTTTCCGCACTGAGATTGTGCAAACCTACGTGGATCTCGCCGCGGTAGTCACTGTCGATGACGCCCACACCGTTCGCCACATGAATGCCCTTCTTGATGCCCAGCCCGCTGCGGGTAAAGACAAAGCCCGCCGTACCGGCCGGAATCTCCGCCGCAAGGCCGCTCGGGAACACAAAGCGCTCGCCCGGTGCGATCGTGACCGGCGCTTCGATGCAGGCGCACAGGTCATACCCGGCGCTGCCCGCCGTCGCCTGCTTCGGGATCACGGCGCCCTCGCGCACACGCATCAGGCGAAGGACCATTTTATTTTCTTCCATACCATAAACCTCTTTCTGATTTGCAATATCCGTGTTTTTTTCTTCCGGATCTTACTTTTCCACATTTTGCACTGTGGAAAAGGCTTTCCACAACCCTGTGGAAAACAAAAATCGGCATGAATACACGGTTTTTCCGTATTATTTCCATCTTTTTCCGGAAAGAATTTAACACTTTCCACGGAGTTTTCAACAATTAAAGCACACCCCGTGTAAAAAGCCCGCGCGTGTAGTCTCCATGCGGTTTTTCGCGCTTTATAAAGCGCTCCAGGATCTCCCCGCATTCCACAGCGTTTTCCACAGTAAAACGCAATACGCCAAAATCGGCGTTCACACCGTGATCCAGCCAGTCCGAAAGCACCAGCGGCACACTGTTGAGCACCTCGGAGTACACCGGTCTGCCGCCCCATTTTGTGCACTGCACGGGGAACTCCACACCCTTGCGGTCGCGGATGTACAACGTATGTTTGCAGTTGAGACAGCCTTTCGGGGAATTTGCCAGCGGGCAGTTGCGCGTGAGCATCAGCGGCTGCCGGCCGTACACCAGAATGCCGCGGGGCAGCGTGCCGCCCACCTGCGCTATCTCCTCCTTCGTCAGCTCAAAAGAGAGCTCCGTATCGGCAAAGCCGAGTTTTTCGAAGGCATTTACGCTCTGCGTGTTGAAAACATTCATCGAGAATCCGCCATGCGCGGACACGTCAAGCGCCCTGCACAGCGCCGCACCGCCCAGATTGCCCACGTGGAAATGGGTAAATCCGGCATCCCGGCAACGGCACATGGCTTCCCGCACCTCTTTTTCCAGCCCCCAGAATGCACGGGGCAGCGCCAAAATCAGGCTATGGCCATCGCCCCGCAGCGATTCCAGTGTTTCGACGGGCGTTTCCAGCGGCAGAATGAGTTTTTCGAGCAGGTGCGCGTTTTCCGGTACCTGTTCCGCCGATTGGAACCAGCCGCGCAATTTTAATTTTTCCGGCCGGTGCGGCTCTTTCCGTAATTCCGGCATCGCAAACGGCACCGCCGGCTTTTCCTGCCGTTTCTCGCCCAAAAGCTCCAATGCACGTCGGCGCAGGCCGTTCAGCACCGAAATCGGCACCGCGGTTTTCTCGTCGGTTTCGATCTCCACACCCGTGCACAGGTACGGCGTACCGCCGGTCTTCTGCAGCTGCGCCGTCCAACGCTCGGTGTTGACCGGCAGCTTCATGGCCGCCTCGCAAATGTGCGTGTCTTCCGAGACGGTCACGGTGTTTTCGCCGTCCGAAACGGTCAGCCACGGGTTTTCCCCGGTGAAAACACCGGCACGGAAGGTCACGGGTACGCGCTGCATCTCGTTTTTATACAACTCGTGCAGGCTGGCAAACACCGCGGAGGAGGCCCCCTCCACGTCTTCTTTCGTGCGGATGCCAAACATCTCCCGTCCGCGCTTTGCGGACAGATACCCGTCCGTAAAGCCGGAGCGGGAAAAAACAGCGTTCAGGTCATCCAGCAAAGCCTGCGGGGCTTTTTCGCCGTCTGCCGCGTGCCGGCAGGCCGAGACCGCCGCCGCTACGTATTCGGGGCGCTTCATGCGGCCCTCGATCTTCGCGGAGCACACCCCGGCTTCCTGCAGCTGTGTGATATGATCGATGAAGGACATATCCTTCAGGCTCAGGTCGTGTCCCGTGCCGCCCGGCGCCGCAAAGGGCAGGCGGCAGGTCTGTGCGCAGCGGCCGCGGTTTCCGCTGCGGCCGCCCAGCATCGCACTGAAATAACACTGACCGGAAAGCGACATGCAAAGCGCACCGTGCACAAAGGCCTCGAGTTCCACGTCGGTTTCGGCGGAAACTTCCCGGATCTCCGCAAGGGACATTTCGCGCGCCAGAACCACGCGGGAAGCACCCAGTTCTTTGGCGAGCATCGCGCCGCCCGGCGTGTGCAGGCTCATCTGTGTGGACGTGTGCACCGGCATATCGGGGCAGGCCGCCCGAAGCAGCATAAAAAGCCCCATATCCTGCACGAGGATGCCGTCCACCGGCAGAGAACACAAAAAGGCGCAAAAATCAAGCGCTTCCGAAAGCTCGTCCTCCTTCAGAAGCGTATTCACCGTCACATACACCCGCACGTTTCTCTCCCGCGCAAAGCGCACGGCTTCCGCCATCTCTTCGCGGGAAAAATTCACGGCGTTCGCGCGCGCAGAAAACAGCGCGCCGCCCATATACACCGCATCCGCGCCGGAAAAAACGGCAGCCCTGAGGGCCGCCGGGTTGCCGGCCGGAGCCAGAACTTCAATTTTATTCGTCAAGATATTCACTCCGTATCCTCAATGGCAAAAAAGCTCACCAATCCGGTCTGATCGCCGAAATCCGGGCGCAGCGGATTGCGCATGGCCTGCTTCGGGCCTGTCGGCACGGCCTGCACCGGCGCTTTCACCGGTTCTGCCGCGCGGGCTTCCTCCAGCGCTTTTTCGAGTTCTGCGACACGTGTTTTTGCCGCCTCCAGTTCTTCCGCCTGACTCTCCAGCTCCTCGCACAGATTCATCGCTGTGATCACCGCCGCCTTATCGGTCGTCGCGGCATACGCAGTGCTCAGGATCCGCTGCATTCGGGTACGCACGGTATCGGCGATCTTCTCCGCCGCCTGTCGGTCCGTATCGCCGGAAACGATGATCTCCACACCGCAGATATTCAGTCTCAGTCTCGTTTTTTCCATTCCTGTTCTGTTCCTTTCCTGCCGCCAAAAACGGCGGCCCGCCCGGGCAAAAATCCGCGCCGCGCGGTATTTCTGTGCTTATCCTGACCTATATTATATTGTATTCCGAATAAAAAAGAAAGAGAGGAAACGCATTTTTTCGGAACAGATGCAGAAAATTGCGAAAAAGCGGCGGATTCCCTGCTTTTTTTCAAAAAAACACTTGTTAAATTCATGATTTTTTTCTATAATACTGTACGGAACAGACTGCAGGGTTTGGCGGCTCTGTTCCGCAATTCTTCTCACACAGCGACGATTTTCTGCGCTTTTGCTGATTTTTCTGTCGAAAGCGTACAAACTCCTGTGCCATTTTTCGTGCCGTTAGGCATTGAACTTCTGCGATTTTTAGTATATAATATTGGGCAAACCCATTATTTCGTGAAATATTCTTTTTGGATTTGTATATATTTCACAATATTCCGATGTTTTTCGTTTGTAATATAAGGAGGCAAACATGAATTACAGTATGAGCGTGGATCAGGTTAAGGCCGCGATCCGGGATAAGCTGTCCCACATTTACGGCGTTTCTGCGGAAAACGCCAGCAACGATGAATTTTACAAGGCATCCGCCCTTGTTGTCCGCGATTTGATGATGCGCGGCAGAAACGAGTTTGTGCAGGCTGCCGAGAAAACCGAAACCAAGCAGATCTACTACCTCTGCATGGAGTTCCTGCTGGGCCGTTCCCTGAAGAACAACCTCTTCAATCTGGGCCTCGAGGAAAACTTCCGCATCGCACTGGCCGATATGGGCGTTAAGCTGCACAGACTCTATGAGCAGGAGCCGGATGCCGGCCTCGGCAACGGCGGTCTCGGCCGTCTTGCAGCCTGCTTCCTCGATGGCCTTGCCACACAGGGTTATCCGGCCATGGGCTATTCCCTGCGCTATGAGTACGGCATTTTCCGCCAGAAACTCGTTGAGGGCTGGCAGACCGAGCTGCCGGACTTCTGGCTGCCGGGCGGCGAAGTCTGGATGCAGCAGGTGGACGAAAACGCCATTGAGGTGCATTTCGACGGCCATATCGAGGAGCAGTGGCACGACCAGTACCACTCCGTCGAGCATAAGGGCTACACCTCCATCATGGCCATCCCGTACGATCTGTACGTTTCCGGTATGGACGGCAAGGGCATTTCCGTACTGCGCATCTGGCGTGCAGCGGCCAATGAGTTCGATATGAAGCTCTTCAACAGCGGCAACTACCTGCGCGCTATGGAGCAGAACGCCATGGCAGAGACCATCACCAAGGTGCTCTATCCGGAGGATAACCACTACGAAGGCAAGAGCCTGCGTCTGGCACAGCAGTACTTCTTGGTATCCGCTTCCGTACAGGACATCGTACGCCGTCACCTGTACACCCACAGCTCCCTCAACGACCTGCCGAAACTGGCAGCCATCCACCTGAACGATACCCATCCGGTTCTGGCTATCCCGGAACTGATGCGCATCATGCTGGACGAATGCGGCTACGAGTGGGACGATGCCTGGGATATCGTGACCCGCACCATCGCTTACACCAACCACACCGTTATGAGCGAGGCTCTGGAATGCTGGAGCATCGATCTCTTCAAGAGCCGCCTGCCGCGTATCTACCAGATTGTGGAGGAGATCAACCGTCGCTTCTGGGCCGAAATGCGCATGAAGGGCGTGGACGAAGGCAAGATCTGGCGCATGGCTCCGATCTGCGACGGCTACGTCAAGATGGCAAACCTTGCTGTTCTGGCCGGTCACAGCACCAACGGTGTTTCCGCGCTGCACAGTGAGATCCTCAAGGACAGCGTGTTCCATGATTTCTATACCGAGATGCCGCACAAGTTCAAGAACGTGACAAACGGCATCGCACACCGCCGCTGGCTGAACCAGTCCAACCCGGAACTGGCCGCCCTCATCACCGAGCTCACCGGCGACGGCTACATCCACGACGCTGCACAGCTGGAGAAGCTGCTGGCTTACAAGGACGACGCTGCCGTCCTCGAGAAGCTGCGCGAGATCAAGCTCCACAACAAGGAGCGCCTTGCAAAGCACCTCAAGCGTACCCAGGGCCAGATCGTGGACCCGAACAGCATTTTCGACGTACAGGTCAAGCGTCTGCACGAGTATAAGCGCCAGCACATGAATGCGCTGCACATCCTCTCCGTATACCAGTGGCTGCTGGAGAACCCGAACGCCGAGTACACCCCGCACACCTATTTCTTCGGCGCAAAGGCCGCTCCGGGCTACTACTTCGCCAAGGAGATCATGCAGTTCATCAACTGCCTGGCCAACACCATCAACAACGACCCGCG
>JAFQWC010000137.1 GCA_017407665.1 Clostridia bacterium
AGTACGATTATGTCGGCCTGAACCATATGAATTTTATCGATAACATCACCATCGACGGTCGTCCGATCACACAGGAGGAATTCGATAAGCTGGCCGAAATCAACCATGATGTGGACCCGGAACTCAGCCGTCTGCTTGGCGTGCTGACCAGCCCATACCTGCAGTATTATTACCACACCACAAAGAAGGTCACCAGCATGAATGCGGCCCCCATGACACGCGGTGAGCATGTGCAGATGCTGGAAAAGGAGGTTTATGACGCATATGCGGATCCCGCAAACGACGAAAAGCCGGCAGCCCTTGCGAAGCGCGGCGGCGGCGGATACAGCGAAGTCGCGATGAACTTTGTCAACGCTGTTTACAACAATATCGATACCGAAATGGTCGTGAATGTGCCGAACAACGGCGCGATCTCCTTCCTGCCGGATCACGCCGTGGTGGAGATCCCGTGCCTCGTCAATAAGCGCGGTATGTCTCCGCTGCGCGTAGCCAAGGTTCCGGAAATGTGCTGGGGCCTGATCGCCGCCGTCAAGAACTACGAGTCTCTTGCAGTGGAAGCGGCTGTGGAAGGCAGTGTCACGAAGATGAAGTGGGCGCTGCTGGCGCATCCGCTGGTCCGCGAGTATGAGCTCGTCGAAAAACTTGTGCCCGAGCTGCTGGAAGCCAACAAGGCATACCTGCCGCAGTTTAAGCTGTGAGGGTGCGTCCCGTGAAATACGTTTTGGGATTGGATCAGGGCGGCAGCAAAACCCATGCCGCCGTCGCCAATGATCGCGGAGAACTGCTCGGCATCGGTACAAGCTTTGGAGCCTGTCATTCCGTGAACGGTATGGAGCCTGCCATGGAGGCGGTGCGAAACGCCGTGGAAGCGGCGTTGGCACAGGCCGGTATCACGCTGGAGCAGATCGATTACATCGCCGGCGGCTTGACCGGCATCGATTGGGATTACGAAACGGCACTCGTGCAAAACGCGGTAGCGGCGTGTCTCGAGAAAGCTCCGGACTATGTTCATGTCGTCAATGACTGCATGATCGCGCTGCGCGCCGCGTCGTCCAAGCCGTCCGGCTGCATTCTGTGCGTGGGCAGCGGCATGAACTGCGGCGTGCGCAAGGATGCGGAGCATGAATATGCCTACGGATATTACATAGAAGACCGCTGTCAGGGCGGCGGTGCGCTCGGCGCCCGTGTGGTGCAGGCGGTTCTCGATTCCGAAGCCGGTCTGCTCCCGCCGACAAAGCTGACCGCACCCGTGCTGGATCACGTGGGCTGTGCTTCTCCGGATGAAATGCTGTATCAGCGCGTGAATGGACAGCTGCCGCACAAAAAAGTACTGCGTCTGCCGGAGGTACTTGAAAAGGTCGCTTTGGAGGGTGACCCGGTGGCGGAAGAAGTGCTGTGCACCTTTGCGCGGGACATCGCCCGGTACGTGACCGCCGGTCTGCGCCGTTTTGATATGCAGAACGATCCCGTGGAAGTGGTCTTTTCCGGCAGCGTGTTCAAATGCCGCGCGCGGATCCTGCACGACACCGTAACGGAAGAAATTCTGGCGGTGGCACCGCGGGCGAAGATCGTGGAAAGCGTCTATGAACCGATCATCGGTGCCGTTTTGCTTGCGCTGGATATTCTGGGCTGCGGGGAAGACCCGGCCGTGCTCGAAAATATCCGCAAAACCGCAGAACAGCACCGTATGCTCCGTCAAAAATAAACACAAAAAAGCTGCAGAGATCATTCCCTGCAGCTTTTGTTTATTCCAGAATCTCCAGTTTCTTGGAGTAATGGTTCAGCACTTCACAGCCGTCCTCCGTCACAAGCACGAGATCCTCGATGCGTACACCGGTATCCCCCGCAAGATAGATACCCGGCTCGATGGAGAAGATCATGCCCGGTACGGCTTTGGTTTCATTTACACTGGACACATCGCCGTATTCATGTTCGGAAAGGCCAATGAAATGGCCAAGTCTGTGGTTGAAATACGGACCGTAACCGGCATTCGTGATCAGATCACGCGCAGCGAGATCCAGCTCCTTGAGCGGAACACCGGGTTTTACTTTGGCGATGGCCGCTTCATTGGCAGCTTTCACGGTTTCGTATACCACGCGGTGCTCGTCCGTTACGGTTTTGTAGTAGAAAGAGCGGGTCATATCGGAGCAGTAGCCGTCTTTCATGCATCCCACGTCGAACAGAACCACATCGCCTTCTTTCAGCACGGTATCGTCCGGCCCGTGGTGCGGGTCTGCCGCATTGGCGCCGAACGCTACAAGCGGGCCGAAGGAAAAACCGTCTGCACCGAGGGAAAGGTAGATCTCCAGAAGCTGGTCGGCGATCTCCTGCTCGGTCACGCCGGCATGGACGAGCTTTTTCAGCTCCGCCATGGCAAGATCGTTGATGCGGGAGGCAGCACGCATCTTTTCCTGTTCCTCATCGTCCTTGATGCCGCGCACCGTGTCCACGGTGAGGGATATATTGCAGAATGCAGTCGCAGCCTTTTTCTCCATCAGAGGCAGCAGGAAACGGGCCTTCAGGTCCTTATCCACGCCAAGAGGAGATGTGTGGTCGATGTAGGAGGCCACGATATCCATTACCGGATCGGTATCGGAATGCCAGACTTTCTCGGCGCCAACCTCCTGCGGGATGTTGAAAAGACGATTGAGGAAGAACACCGGCTGCTTGTCCTTGCGCAGCAGCAGTGCATAAAACCGCTCGAACGGGTGATTCATCACGCCGGTGAGATAATAGATGGACATCGGATCCACGATCAGCATCTGAGAAACGCCGCTTTTTTCAAGCTCTTTCAGAATGCGGTCAATTCGGCTCTGATTCATAAATAAGCCTCCTGCTTGTAAGAAATCATTATCGTATGAGAATTATACATCAACCGTATGGAGAAAACAAGAAAGAAATCTGTACTTTGCGGAATATCGTTTGACGAAATAGCAGCATCATGCTAAACTGAATACAGAAACTGGATTTGGAAAGGATGGAACAAGATGAAAATTACATTTGTCGGAAGCAGCCACGGTGTTCCGGAGCCGAATCGTCACTGCAGCTGCATCATGATCGAAATCGGAGAAAATGTTTATTTTGTGGATATGGGTACATCGGCCATAGATGCGCTGCGTACCCGCGGTATCTCCATAGATGCCGTGAAAGGTGTTTTTATTACGCATATGCACGGAGATCATACCAACGGTCTGATCCAGTTTGTGGATCTGATCACGTGGTACTTTAAAACGCCCGACCCAGTGATTTGTCTGCCGCTGCCGGAAGCCGGAAAAGTGATCCGGAGCTGGCTGGATATCACCTTGAACGGCGAGCAGAAGGATATCCGGTATCAGGAAACACAGCCCGGTGTTGTTTTTGATGACGGTATTCTTAAGGTCACAGCCATTCCGACGCAGCATTGCTATAAGTCCTTTTCTTATCTGATGGAAGCGGAAGGCAAACGTGTGCTCTTTACGGGTGACCTGAAGAGGCCGGCGGTAGATTTTCCTGCCGTGGTCCACGAGGGTCGGCTGGATTTGATTGTGTGCGAATCCGCACATTTCCCTGCAACAGAGTACATTCCGGTCTTCGAAGGCTGCGATATCGGAAAAGTCTGCGTGACCCATTATTCCGATCGGTTCCTTGCGGATGTTCTGACGCTTCGCAAAGAACTTACGGATAAAGGACTGCCCGCAGTGATGGCAACGGACGGTTTTGAATTGATCGTATAACCTATAAATTAAGGAACGGACGGGATCTGCTGTACAGCAGATTTCCCGTCCGTTTCTGACGTTTATGGAGCAGATGAAATTATGTTTCCGTGATCACCGGTGTGCTGAGAATGCCCTCTTCGGCGATCTTATAATCGTAGCACCAGCGGTCGCCCTCGCTTCTCCAGGCGTTCGGGCCAATCCATGTGTCCTTGAGGTCTGCAAGGTGCACGGGGCCGAAGCTGTTCCGGCGATTGCCGTACAGGGTGACATTTACCGTGTGCTGACCGGCTTCGGGTGCGCCGAGGGACACCGTATACGGCGGGTAAATGACCGGGACCTCTGCACCGCCATCCACGGATACGGTCTGCAGTGCGCCGCGGTAATGGGAGGAGCGGAACGTGAGTGCGCCGCCGCAGGTCTCCACGGATAGATGGTACGTGATGTTTCCGCCGTAGAAGGGCAGCCCCTGCCTCGTGAAGTCACCGAACGCGATCTTCTCACGCGCCGGAATCAGTTTTGCAAAGCGGCCGTTGGCCTCCACGCCGAAATCGCCGAGCAGATAGACCCACTCGAGATTACTTCTGCGTCCGAAGGGAATCTCCGCCTCAAGAATATTCTCGCCTTTACAAATCGTGGGCAGCAGGACGGTCTTGATGGATTTATCCGTGTACCAGCCGGTAATCTTGTTCTCTACCGGCTGTCCGTTCAACGTCAGATGCACGAGTTCCACATCTTCCATGGCCAGAGAGGTACCCTCAAGCTCCATATCGCTTTCAATGCGCCAGCGCAGACAAACCGTGTGTGTGGCCGGTTCATCCGGCACGACCCACGGCTGTGCCACCGCATTCTTGCGGCTCGGCCAGCCAAGCTGTGCACGGCAGAGGTTATCGAGGCGGAGGATCTCTTCGCAGGGGTTCCATGCGCCGTCATCCAGTGCGAACTCGGCCTGATCGAGAAGCAGCGCATTGGGTTCGCTCAAGGTATAGGTAAAGGTTCTCGGCAGAGTCAGACCACGGTCGGAAAGTGCGGGCACAATGTTTTCCACCGTGGCGCAGGTTTCGGCGCTGCACGGCTCCAGCCAAAGGAGCAGGCTGTCATAGCTGTACATACGGGTGCGGATCTCCGTGCGGTCTTTGCCGGCAGTAAAGTCGATCGGCTTAGTTTCGCCGGTCGCCGTGTCGTATACCGTGGGGATCCACGAACCGGCAACGCGGATGCGCAGGTCCTCGTAATATGCAAGATCCTTATTGGTCGGCTCCTTGCCGTGCGCGATGAACAGCCAGCGGCCGTCACCGTCTTCGCGCAGCTGATAGAGCAGGTTGTCGGTGTGGGAGCCGGAACCGCCGCGAATATCCACAATGCGTGCAGATTCCGCAGCTTCCAGTACGGCACCTCTCGAAAGCGGCACACAGAGGCTTTCTGAAGCAAGTTTAGCAGCGCGGTCGCTCGGCTTCGCGTTTTCGAGTGTCGGCAGGGCACCGGCAAAGATCAGCTTGCCGCCGGCTGCAGCGAAGGCTTCCAGACGCTCCAGCGTGCTCGAGCGCAGGGTCTCGCAGCCCGGCACAAAGATCACATCGTATGCCATCTCACCGACCTGAAGCGGATTTGCCGCAGTGGGGCACTGTGCGGGCAGCAGGCTTTCACTGATAAAGTCAAAATCCATGCCGCCGAAGAGCAGCCATTCCGTGAGATTCTGGAAATTCTGATCCATCTCATCGCGGACGAGTGCGGTCTGCTCCGCTGGGCCCCAGTGGAGCCAGTAGCTTTCCACCGGATGGATTACGCCGATCTTTACAACGGGTTTGCCGCGGGTCATAGCGGTGTTGACGCGGGCGAAGTGGTTTTCCACAAGGGAATACTGCTTCCACCACGGGGACTGATAGCTGATGGAGGCCGGGTAGTCGCGCTTGGCTTCGCCGGCCATGGAGACCCAGGAGAGGTGGGGAACACGGATGGTCACGCCGAGGGCGGCCTGCCAGTCACCGTGCAGCTTGTGGCCGCGGAAATCGAAGTCCCAGTTTGTGACGCCGTACAGTTCGCTGAGCATACCCTCGTAGCCAAACTGATGCACAGCGGATTGTGTCTGCTTGGCTGTCGTATATTCAAAGCGTGCGCAGAGCATATCGATGCCCGGCAGGTCGAACCCGCGGTAGGCGCGCATGGCTTCGCCGAGCGCTGCAGTCTGGCTTTCCAGTGTGGGTTCTTCCATCATGTGGCCGGTCAGTGCAAGATTGTGTGCGCGGCACCATGCGCCGCAGTTGTCGGCAAAAGCCTCCGTAAAGCGCTCACAGATGTGGTCATGATAATGATACCGCAGCACGCTGGGCTTTTTATCCGCTCTGTCCCAGATGAGCTCCGGAATGCCGGCCATCAGGTCTTCGCCAATGTATGCGGCGGCAAAGGTCTCCGGCAGGTCATCGGTCCACGGCAGTGTGACGTCCGTCTTGTCGGTGGCAAATTTCAGTGTGGATTTCCTCGTAAACTGCGGTTCGTCCGTGAAAATAGACGGCACTGTCTTGTCAAATTCATCGGCGATGGTGCGGTTATAAGCTTCATAGGTTACGTCGATAAAGCGGTCCATGGCCTTCTTATCGAGTGTGTTGACATAGGTCTGGTTGTTGTACCACGGGCTTTCGTTCTGCAGCTCGAGGTAAGCATACCATTTTTCGTGCACCGCAGGGTCCTTTTCGCCGATCTGCTTTGCAGATACGAGGTAGCCGTCCGCATCGAGTTCCACATCATAGCAGGCCATGAGCGTGCCGTTTTCCGTGCGGGCGCCGCGTGCGGAAGAATCCTCAGTGTGCTCGATCTGCCCACTGTACGGCGTGGGCGTGAACAGCAGATAACGGGCACGGTATGCCTTATCTTTTGTTACGAGGCCGCCGGCGGCACCGGAGGGCCAGCGATCTTCGTCGTAAAGCCACGCCAGCATATTTTCGCTCTTGGCCTTCTCCACACAGGCCTTAATGAGGGACATATACTCGTCGCTCAGATACTCGGTGGCCATGCCGGTACGAACGTGCATATGGCCGCCGCCAAAGCCCATCTCTTTGAATACCTCCAGCTGCCATTCCAGCTCTTTGCGGTCGAGCTTGCAGTTCCATGCCCAGAACGGGGTGCCGCGGTATTCTGCGGTTGGATTTCGGAACAGTTCAGCGTCCAGTTTCGGGGCGCCGTTCTTTTTGTACAGCATATAGATCCTCTCCCTGTCATTGTTGTTTCCGTGTTTCTTTAAGCATAACACAATAAATTGAGAAATTGAATAGGATTTGCAGGTTTTCTTATTGTCGGCGTTTGCAAATCACAGTAGTTTTACGCGGCCGTCAAATTGTGCGGTCTTTTCCACTTTCCCGGTCGCAGCCCATTCACAGGAGCGCACCAGCATTTTGCGAAATTCCTGCGGAACAAAGCTTAGCATGGTGTTTTCGCCGAGTCCGTGCCCGGAGTAAAACGGCCAGACGTGCCCGAGCAGATGATTCACCGTGCGTCCCTTGCCGTACGCACCGACCGTGAGGATCGGCTCCTGCTTTCCGGTGCCCGGTCTTCCGTGCCGGGAGATCACCGCGGGATCGGAATACGCACTGGCAAGCACAGTGAGCGGCACATTCCACACGTTTTCGCACGTGCAGAAGATCTCATCCGTCGTGTCAAAATCGGAAATGCCCTGCGTGATCGGGTGCGCCGTGTTTTCCACCGTGATGTGCGCATCGTCGAAATCCCCGTGGGAGGTCGCTTCGCGCCACATGAGTCCGGTCATTTTCTCAAGTTCCGGCCACGGTACATACCCCGCCGCCGGCCAGTAGCAGGGGTGATCCCCGTGCAGGAACACAAAGCCCGTGCCGTTTGAAACAGCATCCTCCAGCAGCTTTTGTTCAGCCCGGTCGTTAAAGCGGTAATTGCCGCAGTTGAAAATAAACGCATCAGCCTTTTGCAGAAGACCGGCGGCAAAGTAATCGTCAAAGGTCATGCTGCCGATGTCCGGGTCGTCGCACACCATTAAGGTTTCAAAAGCGGCAGCGGCATCGAGCAGCCTTTGGATGGCTTTTGCGACGCGGTGCAGGTCGTGCCCGCCTTTATGCACATCGCCGATCAGATAATGCAGTCGGATTTTCTTGCTCATATCGAAAACGGCCTCCATTCATCCGGATGCTGCCGCGCTTCCTTGGCTGCGGCGATCAGCCCCAAAATCTCCATGGTTTCGGCCTCCGGTACAGGCGGGATGCCGGTTTTGAAAAACGCCAGAATGGCGCGCATCGTGTTGTGGTAGAAATCGCTGCTGTCGAGGCGCTCGCCGCGCTCGCCGTCCGATACCATGAAGTTGAATTCCGCCCACGGATTTGGCGTCTGCGTGAAGCTCGCCAGCCGTCCGTCACCGTAGTCCAGAATGAGCTGCGTCACCTTCTCACCGACCGCAAAGCTCTTGACGCGCTGCACGCCGGTGCCCATCACGGCGACGATCGGCTCAAACTGATGAACGGCGTAATTGGAAAGATCATGCGGCCCCACCGTGGACATAAACCGCGTGGTTCTCTTTTCCCGCTGCAGATAGTCGAGAATACTGGCGCAGTAGCGCTGCGCAGAGGAGGAAAAAATCGGTGTGCCGTGGGATTTTGCCGTATCGAAAAACCGACGGCCAGTTTCGGGGTCGGGTGCAAAGGTTTTGTCCACAAACACGGGCTTGCCGCAGGTCAGGGCTTCCGAGAGGACTTCTTCTTTCCACTCTGCATTGTCCGCTGCCATAACCATAACGGCGTCCACGCTGTCAATGAGTTCCCGTGCGCTGCCGCAGAGCCGGATGTTCTGCTGTTCGCACCAGTCGGCGTTTTTGAGTTCCGTCGGGCTTTCGTGGTAGGCGTATGCCGCAACGATATCCGCATCGCAGCCGTCACTTTTTACGACCTCCCGCAGAAAGCCGGGATAGTAATTGGTGTGCCAGTTGTCAAAGTAATAGTCAATGAGTCCGATCTTAATCATGTTCGTTCCTCTCCCGAATTCTGAATGCCTGTTCCGTGCGATAGGCGTAATGGCGGTCTGCAGCCATCAGCGCGACGGCGGCAATGTATTCCAGTTCTTCCAGCTGCTCCGGTGTTTTTGAACCGAACCGACGCTGAAATACACCGTTCGGCTCCTCCAGTTCGCGGCGAATGGTCGCCATGATCCGGTCAAAATCTTTTCCGTTCATAGGGGCACCTCCCAAGGATGACCTGTATTTTCAAACTTATGGTAGCATGAAAAAACCGGGTCTGTCAACCGATGCATTGCAGAGAGAATCAAAAGGAAGGGATTGCGCAATCGCCGGAATTCAGGTATGATAAAATCAAAGAAAACCGCGGACGGGTTCCGGCGGCTTGTGGAGGAATGACTGTGAAAAAAAGAAGCATTTGTGTTCTGCTCATTTTGGCTCTACTTATGTCCATGGTGGGATGCAGCGCCGGCGGTCGGGCGAAAAGCGGCGGGGACGACGCGATCGAATTTGTAAAGCAGCTTAAAATCGGCTGGAATCTGGGCAATTCTCTTGATGCCAGTGGTACCGGGCATCGGTCGGAAACTGCGTGGGGCAACCCCGAAACCACGGAGGACATGATCCTCGACATCAAAGCCATGGGCTTTAATACCGTGCGCATTCCGGTGTCCTGGTGGACGCATCTGGATATGGAGGGCAAAGTGGATGCCCGTTGGATGGCCCGCGTGCAGGAAGTGGTGGATTACGCGTACAAAAACGGGATGTTTGTCATCGTCAACAGCCACCACGACACCGACTATTACGATATCGGCGCCTGCGTGGAAAGCGACGAGACGAAGGAAAGAAACATCGCCCGCATGACAAAGCTGTGGGCGCAGATCGCGGAAAACTTCAAGGATTACGACGAGCATCTGATTTTTGAAACGCTGAACGAACCCCGTGATGTCGGCAGCGCGCAGGAGTGGAACGGCGGCACAGCGGAGGAGCGCGAAGTCATCTATGAGATGAACCGCGAGATCGTGAAAACGATCCGCAAAACCGGCGGCAGCAACAAAGACCGGTACATCATGGTGCCTTGCTACGGCGCGACCTCCAATCTGAATATCCTCAAAGAAATGAAGCTGCCGGAGGACGACCGCATCATCCTGTCGGTGCACGCATATTCGCCGTATCATTTCGCGATGGACGCCAGCGGACCGGCCGAATTTACGGACAGCGATCGCCGCGAGCTGGATGCTTTCTTCGGCGGGCTCAATGAGCTTTTTGTCAGCCGCGGCGTGCCGGTCATTCTGGGCGAGTTTGGTGTTACAAATAAAGACAACCGGGAAGATCGTCTCGCGTGGGCGGATTACTACGTGCGCGGAGCAAAGCAGTACAGCATCTGCTGCATTGTTTGGGACAATAACGTAAACGGTGTCGGTGGAGAATGCTTCGGCCTGTATGATCGCAGAGGGGGAGAATGGTTTCACCCGGACCTCGCACAGGCCTACGTGGAAGCGGCGGGATGATGTCCGATCCGGCGCAAGATTTTCTGTAATTCTGGCTTGACTTAAAGTTTACTCCAAGGTGTATGATTACAATAGTACATTCAACATGACTGCAGAAAGGATGAAAACCATGCTCTACAAAGCATTTCAGGACAAGCAGATCTCTCTTTTGGGTATGGGCAATATGAGACTGCCCACCAAGGAAGTGGATGGCGCGAATGTCATCGATTGGGAAAAAGGCAAAGAAATCATCGACTATGCCTACAAGAACGGCATCAATTATTTTGACACCGCATTCCGTTATCATGGCGGCGAATCCGAGCTGTTCATCGGCGATGCACTCAGCCGTTATCCGCGGGATACCTGGTACCTTGCCTCCAAATTCCCGGGTCACATGATGAAATACGAAGACCACAAGCTGGGATTCAAGGGATATCTTTCGAATTTCCACTGCGATGCACCGTCGGATATTTTTGGCGAACAGCTTGAAAAGTGCAAGGTGGATCATTTTGATTTCTATCTGCTGCACAACGTCTGTGAATCCTCTTTTGATTTCTACACAAACGAGGAGCTGGGCGTGGTCGAATATTTCAAGCAGATGAAAGCAGAGGGGAAGATCACGCATCTCGGTTTCTCCTCCCACGGCAGAGCGGAGACCATCGATGCTTTCCTCACAAAGTACAAAGGTGTGTTCGAGTTCGTGCAGATTCAGCTGAATTATCTGGATGCAAAGCTGCAGGACGCGATGAACAAATATAAGGTGATCTATGAGAAGCACGGCATTCCGGTAATCGTCATGGAGCCGGTTCGCGGCGGCAGACTGATCAACCTGCCGGAGGCTTCCGAAAAGAAGCTGAAGGCCGCTGCTCCCGAAGCCACTACAGCCTCCTGGGCTTTCCGGTACTTCCAGAATCTGCCCGGTGTGATGGTCGTGCTCTCCGGCATGACCGCCATGGAGCAGATCGTGGAGAACGTGGAACTCTTCTCCAAGGAACAGCCGCTCTCCGCTGCAGAGCTGGCGCTTCTGGATGAAATCGTCGACGATATGCTGAAGCTGGTGCCCTGCACCGGCTGCCGCTACTGCACGGAAGAATGCCCCATGGGTCTGGACATTCCGAAGCTCATCGCCCTTTACAACGAGGAGAAGAACGAGGGCTCCATGCTGGCCTTCAATATGGATACCGGCAAAGAGGCGGAGGATCCCTCCAGATGCGTCGGCTGCGGCGCCTGCAGCGGTATCTGCCCGCAGAACATCGATGTGCCGTCCATTATGCAGGAATTTGCATCGATCCTCGAAAGCAAGAAGAAATAAACGAAATAGCAAAACCGGTCAGCGCCAGATAAAAGCGTTGACCGGTTTATTTGTATCCGAAAGTCAGTCGATACGAATAATATTGCTCCAGGCATAGAGGCCGTCCGCGTCGTGCATCTCCACACGAACCCACTTGTCCCAGGCTTTGATCTTATATTCCGCGTGCGTGAGATCCTTGCCGCGCGTGATGCGGTCGGGCCCCCAGGCGGCGTTGGAGAGAAAATCGATCATGATGCACGGGGAGCAGTCTGCAATCAGGAGATCCCTTTCCCGACGAACGTGCAATTCCGGTCCTTGGGTGGCGTAGAAATCGCCGTGTTCGATCGCAGAGAACAGATCCTCTTTCTGCAGACTTTTTGCATGAACCATGATCCACGACTTTGTTTCGTCGCTGTCGTCATAGTAATGGGTATCATCCGTAGCGATCAGCGGATAGAATGTGCCGCGGTTGGAGAGCAGATCGACAAAATACCCGGAATACGGGCGGCTGCTCTGGTTGACATTGGAAACCGTATTATATATCTCCACCGCAGAAAAACCGGTAAGCGCTTCCGCATGCTCCGGGCAGTTCAAAGACCAGGCCGGATGAGCCAGAATGGCCATGCCGCCGTTTGCGCGGATCGCATTGATCACATCCTGACGGGTAGCCGTTTCTTTTTGGAGCTCCGGTGCACGGTCCATGCCGACGCCGACGATGTGCATCACGTCCACGGATGTATCCGATGCGCCCATATTGTATTCGCAGCCGGCCAGAATGGGCAGACCGGAAAGCGTGTCCGCCGCATGGTATTTCCAGTGATCGGTGATCGCAATGGCGTCAAAACCGGCCTCGCGGTAGATGCCTGCGGCTTCCTCTGGGGAAACATGACCGTCGGAGAGCGTGGTGTGGATGTGCAGGCCGATCTTATACCGGACTTTTCCAAACATATCGGTATACATATGAACATCCTCCTGTTTTAAGGCTTATAGAAATTCAAAGGGTATCCTGATTTAACAATACGCTGTGTTTCTGTTTTTGTCAATGCAAAAAGGTCCGCCTTCCGAAGAAAGCAGACCTTCCGGTTGCTGTTACAGAACGAAATCGCCCTGATCAAATACAACGACTTCTTCGCCGGACGGTGTGGTACCCACGATATGCAGGTCCGGTGTACCGACCATGAAGTCGATGTGGATCATAGAATCGTTGAGCGTCCACGGAGAATCCTTCGGCAGCTGTCCGCCAAGTGCGCGGCCCAGAGCCAGATGGCAGGAAGCGTTCTCATCGATCAGTGTGGTGTAGTAAACGATGTTGGACATGGAGATGGGGGAGTGGTAGTCCACAAGCGCGACCTCACCGAGATAGCCGGCGTTCTCGTCCATCGCGACGAGTGCCTCCAGCATTTCCTTGCCCTCGTTGGCGAGCACTTCAACGACCTTGCCGTTTTCAAAACGGAAGCCGAAGTTTTCAATGCTCTTGCCGCCGAGCACGAGCGGTCTGGAAGCATAGATCACGCCTTCTGCGCCGTACTTTTCCGGGGAAGTGCAGATCTCTTCGGAGGGAATGTTGGCGTGGAAAGAGATGCGGTCTGCCGGGCGGTCATAACCGAACTTGGAATACGGAGTCAGCGGAACGGTAAAGTCCGTGCCGTTGGATTTCGCGGTGTAGTGGAATTTTGTGAACTGATAGGCGTCGATCTTCTTGCCGCGTTCTGCGCGTACACGGCTCAGGTCTTCCCAAACCTGAACAGGATCGTTGTCCTCAGTGATGTAGCAGAGCTTCAGGATCAGTTCCCACAGAGCATCAAGTGCCTTTTCCTTCGGAACATCCTTCAGAATGTACTCTGCCCACTGCTGGGTCGGGATCATGGCGATCAGCCACTGGCAGTGCTTTTCGCGGCTGGCTCTTCTCATGATGTTGCGTACGGCGTCCGTATGTGCAAAAATGGCGTTGGCCTGGGATTCCGGCACATCCTCCATCAGCTTCGGGTTAACACCCTCCAGGCGAACGTAGCAGGCACCCTGATCCAGATACATCTGCGTCTGGCGCTCCTCCCAGTCTTCTACCTTTCTGACGTCGGCATCGCTGCGGTACTTTGCAGCAATCTTCATGTTCGGCTCATCCAGATAATGCACGATGACGTTGGATGCGCCCAACTTATAGCATTCCTCAGCGAAGATCGGTGTGAATTCTGCGCCTTCAATGGCAGCCTCCACCAGAACGGGCTGACCGGGCTGTACATTCAGACCGACACGAGCCAGGGTGTAGGCGTATTTTCTTTTCATTTGTTCAAGGTTCATAGGGGTACCTTCTTTCTGGAAAATGGGTCAAATCGGTATTTGGCGCGGCTGTTTTTAAGAAAGCAGAAACGAAAACTCTGCATCCGTCCGGCCGAAACCTCATCCTCTCTATCATACTCTCTGCAGGCGTGTCCGTCAATCGGTAATTCTGTTATTTAGCCAGATACAGCACGAAAAGATGCACAAATTTTATTGAACATTTTCATAAAAAGCGGAAATCAGCGGTTTTTGTCATTGCATATCGGGGAAAAGCGCAATATAATAGCAGTGTAGAAACAAGAAATCATGCGGTGTCTTTGATGCCGTGAAAAAGAGGATTCTTCACAACAGGAGGAACAAATTATGATTAGAGCATGTGTTATCGGTCTGGGGCAGCGCGGTACCAGTCTTTTAAGCGGTGTTCTGCTGAAAATGGACGCCGTACGCATTGTAGCCGTTTGTGACGTTTATGAAGACAGAGTGGAAAATGCGCTCGAAATGGTCAAAACTGCCGGACAGGAAGCAGAGGGCTTCTTGGATTACCGCAAGGCGCTCGACCCGGAAAAGGTGGACGCTGCCTTTGTGTTCACCGGCTGGGAAGGCCACGCGGAGGTTTCCGTTCATGCCATGGAAAAGGGCATTGCGGTCGCCAGTGAAGTCGGCAGCGAGTATTCCCTTGAAAACTGCTACAGACTTGTCAGAACGCAGGAGAAAACCGGCACCCTGTATATGTTCATGGAAAACTGCTGCTGGGGCAAGGATGAACTGCTCGCCACCAGTATGGCCAGAAAGAATCTGTTTGGCACCATCGTGCACTGCGCCGGCGCGTATGCACATGACCTGCGCTATGAGATTTCCTACGGTCTGACCAACCGCCATTACCGTTTCAGAAATTATCAGAATCGCTGCTCCGAAAACTATCCGACCCACGAGCTTGGCCCCATCGCGAAGCTTTTGGACATCAACCGCGGCAACCGCATCGTTTCCGTGTCCGCGTTCGCCAGCAAGTCCGCCGGTCTGGAGGAATACATCAAGACCCGTGAGGACGCCACACCGGAAATGCAGAATGCACATTTCAAGCAGGGCGATATCGTGACCACCATTCTGACCTGCGCCAACGGCGAGACCATTCTGATGCGTCTGGACACCACGCTCCCGCGCAGCTACAGCCGTGAGTTTACCGTGCGCGGCACCAAGGGCCTGTATTCTCAGGACACCAACTCCGTGTTCATCGACGGCGACAAGGAGTACTGGGAGATGCCCAAGTACATCGAGAACAATCTCGGTAACGCCGAAAAATATGAGGAAGAGTATCTGCCGGACATCTGGAAGAATGTCACCGCAGAAGAACTCGCTTCCGGCCACGGCGGTATGGACTGGTTTGCCTACAACGCGTTTGTCCATGCACTGGAAAACGGTGAGCCGATGCCCATCGACGTTTACGACTCCGCCACATGGCAGGCAGTATCCGTTCTGTCCGAAATTTCCATTCAGCAGGGCGGCGCACCGCAGGCGATGCCGGACTTTACAAACGGCCAGTGGTTCCACCGTCCGCGTCTGGATGTCTGCAAGCTCTGATCTTTGGAGGTTCCTATGAAACCCATCGAGAAGATCGATCCGAATTTTGCTGTCAAAACCAAACTGGACCGCACGGGACTCGTCTTTTATTCCGCGCAGGAAAGCGTCTTTTCACTCAGCGGTTTATTTTGGGAAGACGGCAAGTACCGCCGCATTCCTGAATCCGTGGCGCGCCGCGTCAATGACGGCGTGCTCGCGCTGCACGCGAATACCGCCGGCGGTCGGCTGCGTTTCAGAACGAACAGCCCGTATGTGGCTATTCATGCGGAGATGGGTGCGCTCGGAAAGATGCCGCATTTTGCGCTGACCGGCAGCTGCGGATTCGATCTGTACGAGAAGATCGACGACAAACAGATCTACCGTGGCTCCTTCATCCCGCCGTTCGATGTGGAAGACACATTCGAAGCGGTGGTTGAGTTGGGCAGCGGCGATTGGCATGAGCTGACGCTCCATTTCCCGCTGTACAGTGAAGTCTGTGCGCTTTACATCGGTCTGGATGAACAGGCGGAGCTCGAATCCGCGCCGGAGTATACTCATCCGAAACCCGTCGTGTATTACGGCAGTTCCATCACGCAGGGCGGCTGTGCTTCCCGTCCGGGTAATGCGTACCCGAATCTGATCTCACTGGCGCTCGATTCGGAACAGATCAACCTCGGTTTTTCCGGTTCTGCCCGCGCGGAGGATGCCATCACCTCGTACATCTGCGGGCTCGATATGTCCGTTCTGGTATACGATTACGATTACAACGCGCCAAATCCGGAATATCTGGAGGCGACGCACGAGAAGATGTTCCGTGCCGTTCGCGCCGCGCACCCGGATCTGCCGATCGTGATGATGTCGCTGCCGAAAAAACCGCCGCACGAAAGAGCGGAGCAGGACAAACGTCTCGAAGTCATCCGTCGTACCTATCAGAACGCGCTCGATGCCGAGGACAAAAATGTCTGGCTGATTTCCGGAGACGAGCTTTTGGGCGATGCTTTGGAAGCCGCCACCGTGGACAATTGCCACCCGAATGATCTTGGTTTCTGGTTTATGGCGCAAAAGCTGATGCCGCTGATCGAAACCCTCCTCCATAAATAAACATAAAATGCCCCGACCGAACCGGTGAAAACCGAAATCGGTCGGGGCGCTTTGTATTTGCCAAGAAATCAGACGATACCGCTGTCCGAAGCCGCCGCAGACTGGATCGCGTGCATACGGGCGTAGCTGCCGCCGCGGGCGACGAGCTCGTCGTGCGTGCCGCTCTCGGAGATCTGTCCGTTTTCGATCACGAGAATGCGGTCCGCATTGCGGATGGTGGAGAGGCGATGCGCAATGGCGATGATCGTGCGCTTGCCGGCGATTCCCGCAATAGCGGTCTGGATCTGCCGCTCGGTCTCCACGTCCACAGAAGCCGTGGCTTCATCCAGAATGATGATCGGCGAGCGGCGCAGGATGGCACGGGCGATCGCCACACGCTGCTTCTGTCCGCCGGAAAGGCGCAGGCCGCGTTCGCCGACGCGGGTGTCGTATCCGTCGGGCATCGCCAGAATATCCTCGTGGATATTGGCAGCCTTCGCGGCCTCCTGAATTTCCTTCAGAGAAGCTTCCGGTGCAGCGTAGCCGATGTTCTCGGCAATCGTACCGTTAAAGAGGAATGTGTCCTGCAGAACGGGGGAGATATTTCGGCGCAGGCTCTCGATCGTCACCTGACTCAGATCCTGCCCGTCCACCAGAATACGGCCTTCGGTGGGTTCATAGAAGCGGGAGATCAGCTGCGTCAGCGTGGTTTTGCCCACGCCGGTCGGGCCGACCAGCGCCAGCATCTTGCCGGGTTCGCAATGGAAAGTAACATCCTGCAGTACCGGATTGTTTTCGTCGTAGGAGAAGCTGACATGGTCAAAGGTAATGCTGCCCTCCACGTTCTTCAGATCTTCGGCGTTCGGTGCGTTTTTGATCTCCGCCGGGGCATCGAGGATCATCAGGACGCGTTCCGCGCCGGCCATGGACTGCTGCATACTCTCGAGCAGATTGGCAAGACCCGTAATCGGGGCATAGAAGAGACTCAGATAGAGCACGAAAGCGACAATGTGCTCCACACTGAGGCCATCGTGAAACGCCAGCCAGCCGCCAAAGCCCACCACCAGACTGGTACCGAGGGAGGAGATGAACTCCACGGAAGGATGGAATACCGCACTGACCTTCAGCGCGTGCAGCATGGCATGGACGTGATCAAAATTCTTTTCGTTGACGCGGTCGGTCTCGTAGCCCTCCCGGCCGAAGGACTGAATTTCATGCACGCCGGAGAGATTGTCCTGCAGCTTGCCGTTCAGTTCGCCCATCTTTTTCTGGGAAGCCCGGAAGAACGGGCGGACTTTTTTGGAGAAGATCAAACCGGAAACCAGGATCAGCGGGATTGGTGCGCAGGTGATCAGCGCCAATTTGGCGTTGATGCTGAGCAGCACAACGAGAACACCGGTAAAGGTGACGATGTTGGTGATCATTTCCGGGATGATGTGGGCGTAGAGCAGCTCAAAATCGCGGGTATCGTTGACGATGCGGCTCATCAGATCGCCGGTCTGCTTGTCATGGAAAAAGCCGAGGTGCATGCGCTCCAGCTTGTCATAGGTCTTGGTGCGCAGATCACCCACGAGATACCACGCCGCCTTGTGGGCGAGGTAATTGCTGAGAAAACGGAACGCAATGCGCAGCAGGTACAGCAGAACGAGCGCCAAAGTCAGCAGACCAATGGTGCGCAGAGATTCCTCCATCATGCCGCGTTCCACAATGCCGGTCATGGCGGAAAGTGCGCGCGGTGCCGCCAGATTGACCAGCGTTAAGCCCAGAGTGGACAGAATGGCCACGATGTACAGATTTTTATATCGCACAGCCTCACGGCTGAGACGCCATAATAATTTCATACATACAACTCCTGATAAAGATATGGAATTCGGATCCAATTACCCGAAAACGCGGCGTACATTCCGGATCGCCTCGGGGAAATACGCTTCGTCCTTGATGCCGTGCAGCACGAGACAGCCGTTATAGCCGATCTCCGCAAGCAGTTCCTTGAAATACGCAAAATCCACGATGCCGTTTCCGGCGTATGTAAACTGTGTCAGATCCCCGTCCAGCACATCCTTGCCGTGCGCTAGACCGACATCTTTGCCGAGAAGGTCAAAGGCATGCCGCATGGTGGGACGCATATTTTCCACATGGGCCATGCCGGGGCGGAAGAGATTCGCAATATCCATGATGACCTTGAGCCGCGGCGTGTTATCGAATGTGTCCATCAGACGGCGGCAGCGTTCCGCCGTGTTCATGACGTTGCTCGGCTCAGTCTCGAGACCGATGATCAGATCGTACTTTTCGGCGATTTCCAGCGCAGCCCGCATGGTGACGATCAGGTCATCCCATGCTTCTTCCGTCTCGTTATCCGGATGCGGACGCCACATATGATTCGGGTTGCGGCTGCCCGTGCAGAGCGTGACGAAATTGCTGTCGAGTTCATGCATATGCTTAGCGAGTTCCGCAAAGCGGCGCAGGCCGTCCGCACGCTTTTCCGGGTCCGGATCGATCATATTGAACGTGCCGTTGACCGAAACGATCTGCACGCCGTTTTCCGCAGCGGCGTTTCGGATGCGTTCTGTGAGCGCACTGTCGATTTCAGCCGGCATTTCCTCGTCGCATACAGAGAGAAAATCAAACTGCACACCGGTAAATCCGTACTCCCGAATGGCTGCAAAAAGCGCTTCCACGGTGGGGCGCTGCAGCTCGATCGAATACATTCCAAGTTCCATACAAAGTCCTCCAAAAGAAAATCAATACATAGAAAATGTACCATAAATATCCTGTAAAGACAAGACCTGCCGGTGCAATTTGTTTTGGAATGCCGGAGCGCCCGGCCCGCTTTGTTTTTGCGCACAAAGAAGTGAAATTTTTCCCGATAAATTTTAGCAAATCAGTGGAAATCTGTGGAGCATGCTGATATAATAAATAATGTGTATTGAAGAGCAGGTGTACAAAGGACACCAACAAACAAGAGGAGGAATAGTATTGAAACAGTTAAAAGCTGCCTGGACCGGTTTCCGCCTGCCGGATACGGATCCCTGGGTCATGTTCGAAAAATATGCCCGCATGGGCTATCAGGCCATGGACGGTGACCTGTCCCGTCTGCCGGGCGACCCGGTGGAAAACCTGAAGCGCTTTAAGGATCTTGGTCTGCAGCCCCTGTGTACCGGCATTGACGGTACGAATCTGGAGGTTGCCAAGGATCCGAAGAAGATCGCCGAAGTCGTCAAGCGTGCCGAGTTCTACGGTGTGGACAAAGTCAACATCGGCTGGAACTCCGTCATCGATAGTTTCGGTTCGCATTACGGCAACAACGGTACATACGATTCGATGATGGTGGATATTGAGAACATGAACGCCATCGTCAAGGCACTGGCCGATGAAGGCCTCAAGCCCATGTATCACAACCACTATCAGGAGTTCACCGTGTCTTATAACGGCGTATCCGTTATGGATTACTACCTGACACAGGTCGATCCCCGCCTTATGCTGAAGCTCGATGTGGGCTGGGCCTATGTCGGCGGCGTGGATCCCGTGGAATACATGGAGAAAGCCAAAGATCGCATCGCGCTGCTGCACATCAAGGATTTCACGGAGATGATCCAGCCGCGTTATCTCGTCAATGCCGATAAGGAAACCGATTTCGGCTTCACGGCAGTCGGCACCGGCGTGCTCGATCTGAAGGGCATCTTCAAAAAGGCGCTGGAGATCGGGCAGGAGTGGGCCATCGTGGAACAGGACCGTGAGCGCGTTCTCAAGTGGGAAGATGCCATTGCCTGTGCATACTTCAATATGAAGGAAACCGGTCTGGTGGAATGACCGGCCGTTAATTCATGCAAGTGAAAGGAGCTTCCGAAATGGAAAAGAAGCATAATTTGTCCATTACATTGTTCACTGTGGCTTCTTCTCCGCTGCCGTATGCGGAGAAGCTCAAAAAGGTCCGTGAAATCGGCTATCAGTCGATTCAGGGCGGATTCCAGGCCGGCATGACGAATGCTGAGCACAAAGCCCTGCTGGACAGCCTCGGTATCGAAATGAGCTGCTTTGGCGGCCGGTTCGAGGATATCGAAGAGAATCCCGAAAAGTACATTGAAGGCTGCCATCATTTTGACTGCGACGAAGTGATGATCGGCACCATGCCCACAGAGTGCCGCTATGATTACGATGGCTATATGCGCGCCATTGAGCGTATGAACAAGATGGGGCAGGCGCTCTCTAAGGGCGGCGTATGGCTGTGCTACCACAACCATGCACAGGAGTTCCGCCGCTTCAAGAACGGCAAGCGCGGCATCGATCTGCTCTATGAGAATCTCGATCCGAGCGGCGTGCATTTCCTGCTCGATACCCACTGGCTGCAGTCCGGCGGTGCGGATATTCTGCAGTGGATCGAAAAGTGCAGCGACCGTATGCAGTATCTCCACGTGAAGGATTACCGCATTGCGCCGGCCAACTACAACACCGGCATCGGCGATGTGGATAAGCAGTTCTCTCAGGTGGGCGACGGTGCTCTGCCGTGGCAGGAAATCGTTGATACCGGTCTGCGCTGCGGCATCAAGGCGTTCATCGTGGAGCAGGATAAGGTCTATGATGAAGACCCGTTCGATTGCGCTGCGCAGTCCTATGCAACGCTCAAGGCCTGCGGTCTGCACTAAGCGCCGCTGTGTTTGTTATCAAGGAGGCTAAGTCTTTATGAAAATAGCGATTTCTCCCATGGCTGTGGAAGGGTATCTCACAAAACCCGGATCCTTAACCTATAAAAACGATGTACATACCATGCTGTACCGCATCAAGCAGCTGGGGTATGAAGGCATAGAGGGCGGTACCATGCCCGGTTATTCCAACGAGGAATACAAAGCCCTGCTCGATGAGATCGGCCTGCAGTCCGTTTCTGCCGGCCATCTGGATTATTTCGGTCTGCAGGGGGATGATTTCTCGAAGACGATCGAAGAGTGCAAGGTGCTCGGTGCGAAAAATGTCATGATCGGCAGTATGCATCCCATCATGCTTGGCAATCCGGTGGAACTCAAGCGCTTCATCGCCAATCTGAACCGCGCTGGTGAAGTGCTGGCCGGAGAAGGCATCACCCTGAGCTACCACAACCACGCCGTGGATTTTTCCAAGATCAACGGCAAGCGCATCCTCGATCTGATCGTCGAGGGCACCGACGAGCGTTATGTGTTCTTTGAGCCGGATACGCATTGGATCCAGGCCGGTGGCGGCCATGTGATCACATGGCTGAAGAAGCTGCGCGGTCGTATGCGTCTTGTTCACTTTAAGGACTATGCAATCGATCCGTACTCCGACCATTCTTTCCTCGAGTGCACACACAAGCTTTTTGCCGAAGTCGGCGAGGGCAACCTGAACTGGCCCGGCATCATCGCTGAGTGTCTGGATCAGGGCATCGAGTGGTGCTCTGTGGAACAGGACAAGACCCAGCGTCCCGGCTACGAATCCTGCGAGATCAGCATCAACAATCTGCGTAAATTCGGTGTGTAAGACACACCTTGATATCAAAACGAATTCAGGGAGGATTCAGTTATGGCATTCAAACCCGTAAAAGTTGCTCTGATCGGTTCGGGCAACATCAGTTACACGTATCTCAATACACTCACCAAAGGTTGGGACATCATCGAAATGGTGGGCTGCTCCGATCTGATCCCGGAAAAGAGCAAGGCGCGCGCAGAGCTCTTTGGCATCCGTCAGATGACCACGGAAGAGATCCTCAACGACCCGGAGATCGAACTTGTTATCAACACAACCGAGATCCACAACCACTCCAAGGTCATTAAGATGATCCTCGAGGCCGGTAAGCATTGCTACAGCGAAAAGGCACTGGGCTGCACCTTCGAAGAAGCACAGGCCAATGTGGAGCTCGCTGCCTCCAAGGGTCTGCGTCTCGGCGCAGCACCGGATATCTACCTCGGCGCCGCATACCAGACCGCCCGTAAGCTCATTGACGATGGCTGGATCGGCAAGCCCGTCACCGCACAGGCATGGTGCATCCGCGGTTACGGCGCACCGGGCCGCCCGACAATGCCGCCAGAAGACCAGCCCGCCGGCAGAAAGGGCACAACCATCAACTTTGATATGGGCGGTTACTATGTGAACGCGCTGGTCACCCTGCTCGGCCCGGTCAACCGCTGCGCAGGCTTTGCACAGGTTTTCCCGCACCACACCTACACAAACGTGAAGAACCCGCTGTTTGGTCAGCCCATCCGCACAGAGGGCGGCGCCAGCACCCTGATGGGCACACTGGAATTTGAATCCGGCGTGTACGGCAACATCGTGCTCAGCGCAGACGGCTTCGGTCCGGAAATCCCGCGTGTGGAGATCTTCGGCACCAAGGGTACCCTGACCATTCCGGATCCAAACTCCTTCGGCGGCAACGGTCTGGATATTTACATGACCCGCATCGGCAACGACGGCGTCTTCAAGATCCCGTTCACTCACGCTTTCGGCGATACCGATCCCGCGATCCCGCCGAAGTCCGGCAAACATGAGCCCTGCCACAACAGCTGGCGCGGTCTCGCTGTTGTCGATATGGCTTACGCGATCCGTCAGGGCCGTCCGCACCGTTCCAGCCCGGATCTGGCACTGCACACCGTTGAGCTCATGTATAACATCGAGAACAACACCGCAGAGGGTAAGTTCCATACGATGGTTTCCCGCCCGGCACGTCCGGCTCCGCTGCCCGACGGCTACTTCGGTCCGCTGAACGTCATGGAAGCTGCACTGGCTACATACGAACCGTAAAATTGGATCCCCGCCCATCTACAAAGGTGGGCGGGGATTTTGCATCGAATCAAAAGCGGCACAGCCCGGTGAGGGTGGTGCCGCAGAAAAGGGGTATATCATGAGTAAGGTCCATGTGAATTTTGGGAAAACCATAGGTAAGATCAAAGTGATGCACGCAGTCAATAACGGCCCGTTTGTTGCCGGAAAAGATCAGACCCGCGGCAATCAGGATGACTGGCAGGCGGCGCGCATCCCGTATGCACGCAATCACGATGCTTCATTCTTTTCGGGGTACGGCGGCGAACATACGGTGGATGTCCACGCCATCTTTCCGAACTTTGATGCGGATGTGAATGATCCTGTAAGCTACGATTTTCCCTGCACCGATCTTTACCTGAAGCAGACCATACAGTACGGTACGGAACCGTTCTACCGTCTCGGTTCCAAAATTGAGCACGGTGTCAAGAAATACGGCACCGTAAAGCCTAAGGATTTCCAAAAGTGGGCAGAAATCTGCGAGCATATCATTCGTCACTATACCGAAGGCTGGGCGGATGGTTTCCACCACACCATTACGTATTGGGAAATCTGGAATGAGCCGGACCTTGACTCGG
>JAFQWC010000138.1 GCA_017407665.1 Clostridia bacterium
ATTTCTATATCCATGACCTGTCCATCACCGGTGACTCCAACGTGACGGTGGCAGGCGGCGGAGCAGGGGATAAGACATTTACAGGAGTGGAAGGCAAAGTAAAGAGCGTCAGATGGACGGATTGTCCCGGCGAGCTTTCCTTCCATCAGAACGGCGGCGAGCTGACCATCGGCTGCACCGGCTATCCCTACGGAAAAAGCTTTGTAGTCCGTGTTGCCGAAGCCGAACTGGAATGAGTACCGGCGGATATCCCAAATGACATAACAAAACTGCTGCATTGCGGAGCTGTCTCCACCATGCAGCAGTTGTCTTTTATAACTTCTTAACCGTCCACTTCAACCACACCGTCGGGTTTCACGGTGATCTTCATGCCGTCCTTTACGTAGTTCAGGAAGTCATCACCGAGGGAGTCGATGACGGGCATGGACACACCGTCCACCCAAACATCGGCCAGTACGGCACCGGCGGCTGCAAGGGAATCGATGTGGTTGGCAAAGAGCATACAAGCCGGATTCTTTCCCATGGAGCAGGCGCAGTACAGTACGAGACCGCCCGTGGTGGAACCGATGGTCTGCGGCAGGCAAAGCGCCTTGTTGATCAGGGGCTTGCCGTAAAGTTCGGTGTTGCTCTGGTCGCCGCATTTTACTTCCTTGTCGCCAAACTGCAGTGCCATCTGAAACGAAGCCAGCGTGTTGAAGCCTTCCTTTGTTACAACCGCCTCGGCGGTGACTTCACCGGGGGTTACAACTCTGCCTTTAAACTGTCTCATGCTTCTTTACCTCCTGTAATTGCCTTCAGAATTTCGGCATCGGTGTAGTATCTTGCGCTCGTATAGGTGCGGAGCTTGTTGGAGGATGTGATGACCGGCATCTTCTTGCACAGAGGATTGTTCATGTACATCAGCGGGCAGATGTAGGATGTGATCACGCCGGTGGCCTTCAGTCTGGCTGCATATTCGGTCTTTTCAAATGCTTCAAGCACACCCGGAGCCGCCGTGAATACGGTGCTGATCGTGACCTTCTTTTTGCCGTTCTTCTTCAGTTCGGCTTCGAGCTTAATGGTCCAATCCTTGAGCTGCTCAAAGGACAAATGCGGGCAGCCCACAAAGCACAGCTTCGGTGCAGCATCGGGATTTTTCCAGATGACGGGGTAATTGTTCTTGACTCTTTCCAGTTCGGCGTCGTCGATGATATATTCCTTTGCGCCTTCCGCGATCAAGGACTCGCCCAGCTCAACGGCTTCCGGCGTGAGATTGTCAATGTGGTAAAGACCCACTGCGCCGTTGGAGGCGGTTGCGGCACCGAAATCCTTGAGGTATGCGCAGGCAGCATCGTTCAGCTCCGTGCCGATCCACTTGTCGAGGCCGACGACATAAGGCACATCTTCCATGACCTTCATGCCGATGGCGGAGCCGAGCAGCTGTGCCTCCGGCTTTTTGGTCGTCTGTACCTTGACGACCCAGGTCGCCTTGCGGCCTTCGTCGGTCAGCAGACCGAAATACGGAACGTAACCCACGATGGAACCCATGATATCGATGATACCGGAGTTGCGGTTGCATCTTGCACCGAGCACGGAGTTCGCGTAAACCACAGCGCTGGATTCCGCCCAGGAAAGTACGTCGCCCTTTTTGGGTGTGTTGCCGACTTCGTCCATGTAGCAGGTGCAGGTGAACGCGTTTTTATCCATCAGACCGAGCTTCTGCAGCTGACCCTCATAGAAATCCTGCTTTGTGTACATGAACTTGTTGAACACAAGGTTCTGCAGGAAATTGGCCGGAACGTTTTTGTCGAGCGGACGCGGGTCCACAGAGAATTTCTGTCCGGAGCAGACACCGGCATCCAGAAGCTGCTGCATTAAATCATAAACAGGGGACATAACCTTGAGACCAAAGGAGGTGACAAGGTGATTGTATTTGGAAGTGATCGGCACGAGCTTTTCGGCTTCAAACGCATCGCCGTACATCACGAGCGTTTTCATGACCTTCGCAAGCGTTTCACCCTGTGCGCCGTCCAGGATGGCCTGCTGTTCTTTCGTTAAAATCATTTTGGTTCTCCTTATCAGATGATCACAGTTTCATGCAGATGTTCCATGCACCCCAGATGACGGTACGGAGATTGCCGACCTTTGCGGCGTCGCCGATCACATGGATGTGCTTGCTCTTGGAAACCACGGGAGCGGGCGTATAGCCGACCGAGAGGATCACGGAATCCGCCGGTACGGTGAAGCTCTTGCCGTCCTTATCCTTCAGTGTGACGCTGCCGTCACTGATCTCCGAAAGCGCAGTTTCGAGATACACGGGCACTTTGTTTGTCTTGAAGAAATCACGCAGATAGCTTGTGTTGGCGAGGCAGATGCCCTTTGTGGTGATCAGGTCGTCCTGCATTTCCACGATCACCGGCTTTTTGCCGTTTAAGTAGAGATCGTAGGCGATCTCGCAGCCGGTCAGGCCGCCGCCGATGACGACAACATTTTCGCCGACGGGCTTATTGCCGAGCAGGTAGTCCACAGCTTCCACAGCGGTTTCCGCACCCTTAACAGGGATCTTCTTTGCGGTGGCACCGGTCGCTACGATGATCTCATCGGCATCCAGTGCGTTCACGTCGCGGATTTCGGTGTTCATCTTCACATCGATGGGGTGCTTCTGAAGCTCGCGGATATACCACGCAATGAGTGCTCTGTCCTTTTCCTTAAAGGAGGGAGCTGCAGCTGCGATAAATACACCGCCGAGTTTGTCGGACTTCTCGTAGAGCGTGACCTTGTGGCCGCGTTTTGCACAGACAATGGCTGCTTCCATACCGCCGATACCGCCGCCGATGACGGCGATCTTCTTCTGCTTCTTCGCCGGCTCGATGCGGTACTTTTTCGACTGCATGGTCTCAGGATTCAGCGCGCAGCGGGAAAGACCCATGGTGTCGGTCAGATCCTGCGTATTTGCGTGTCCCTTGGAGGAGGAGAAATTGAAGCAGCCGCTGTGGCAGCAGATGCAGGGTTTGATGTCTTCCAGTCTGTCTTCAATCAGCTTCGTGACCCATTCGGGGTCGACCAGGAACTGACGGGCGACACCCACGGCGTCGATCTTGCCGTCCGCCACGGCTTTCGCGCCGACTTCGGCATCCATTCTGCCCGCGCAGACCACGGGAATGTCCACGAATTTCTTGATGTGTGCGACATCGTTCAGGTTGCAGTTTTCCGGCATGTACATCGGCGGATGGGCCCAGTACCAGGAATCGTATGTGCCGTTGTCGGCGTTGAGCATATCGTAGCCAGCATCCTGCAGGTATTTTGCCGCCTTTTCGGATTCCTCCATATTGCGGCCGACTTCCACGTAATCCTCACCGGGCATAGCGCCTTCGCAGAAGCCCTTCATTTTGGACTCTACGGAGTAAAGCAGCGATACGGGGTAATCTTTGCCGCAGGCTTCCTTGATCGCCTTGACGACTTCCGCAGCAAAACGGTAGCGGTTTTCGAAGCTGCCGCCG
>JAFQWC010000139.1 GCA_017407665.1 Clostridia bacterium
AAAACAGCGGGTCTCCCGGATTCGGGAAGCCCGCTGCTTTTTATTCTTCTGACGAGGCTTTTAAGAAAACCTCGTGCCACTCGGGGTGGCTGCGATTCAGTCGGATCGGTCTGAGATCCGGTGTTGTGAAGCAGTGCTGTGTCGTACCGGTACAGCTGAGCTGCCCTGTCTCCCGGCAATAGCCGGTATACGCCACCTCAAACCGGGTGCCGGTGTAGTTTTGGATCCGCAATTCCAGAACAATCGTCTCTCCGAAACGGATCGGATGCTTATAGGCGCAATCCACACCCAAAACAGGGATCAAAACCTGTGCTTCCTCCATCGTTTTGTACGGAAGTCCAAGCTGATCCATCAGCTCGATCCGGGCTTCCTCAAACCAACGAATATAATTAGAGTGATGTACGATCCCCATCTGGTCGATCTCGTAGTAATTGGCTTTACGCGAATAAACGTGCATGAAAGTGCCTCACAGGTGCATTTCAATCAGATTGGCGTAGAAATCTCTCTGGCGTGCACCGACTTCCATGTTCATCGGCTGACCGTCCTTGAACAGGATCACGGTCGGGATGCTTTCAATGCCGAACTGCGCAGCCAGTTCCGGTTCCTCATCCACATCGATCTTTACTACAACCGCTTTGCCTGCGTAGGTTTCGGAAACCTGCTCGAGCAGCGGCGCGATCATCTTGCACGGACCGCACCAGGTTGCGAAGAAATCCACCAGAACGATTTTGTTGTCATTGAGCAGCGTTTTGAACTGTTCTGCCGTTGCGTGTACTGTTGCCATAAAATAAACCTCCTTAAAATTAAGCGTAGGGTATAATTTCCGCAGAGAGGATTACAACATCCTCCAGCGGTTTGTCGTTTTCATCGGTTTCGGTCTGCATGATACTTTTCACCACATCCAGACCTTCATAAACCTGTGCAAACACGGTGTGGCCCGCACCGGAAGTGGAGTAGGCACCATCCAGATGCATATTGCCGCCGTGTGCGTCATAAAGCGCCTTGTATTCCTCTGTGACGTGCTCAAAATTCACGGTGCTGCCGTACATCTGGATGAACATCCGTCCGCCTTCTTCACCGTAAGTATGCACGTACTGGTCATAGTATACCATGTATTCCTTACTGTATGCCTCAAGACCTGCCCAATCCACACCCGCCGCAGGCGCCAGATTGATAAAGAACTGGCTGCCGTTGGTGTTCGGACCGGCATTGGCACAGGAAACGGAACCCGAAATATTTACGAGATTGGTGTGGAACTCGTCTTCAAAATCTTCGCCCCAGATGCTCTCGCCGCCGGTGCCGTTACCGTTCGGGTCACCGCCCTGGATCATGAAATTGTCCATCACGCGGTGGAAAGTCAGGCCGTCGTAATAGCCGGACAGCACGTGTGCCTTAAAGCTGTACACAGCCTTCGGCGCAGCCTCCGGGAAGAACCGCATGGAAATATCACCGTAGTTGGTATGCAGCACGCAGATCTCTTCGCCCTTTTCCGGCATTTCCAGCTGATAGCCGATATCTTTGGTATCCGCCTCTTTTGTGGGCTGCAGGTCTTCTGCTGCAACAATTTCATCCAGTGTACCGATGACCTGCGCTGCCGGATGTTCCGCCGGCGCACCACAAGCGGCCAAAGAGCAGATCAGCATACACAGGACCAATAAAAAAGCTGTTTTCTTCATTATCTTATCCTTTCCAAATGATTTCAGGAAATTAAATTACATTCATTGTACTTCATTTCCGCTTTTTCCGCAAGTAAAAAACAAAATTTACTGGTATGTTTTTCACGGCGGACTCATATTCTTGTATGTAGTCAAAAGGAGTGAAACACATGAAATTTTATCCGGAAGGTCATTTGATTGAACAGGCAGACAACAAAGCCGCTATGCTGAATGCCGCCGCGCTGTCCGATGCGATGCGGGAAAGCCGCATTCTGGAAGCCCGCAGCATCATCTGTGACAACGAACATAATCTGATCGTGGATCTGAAATGTATGCGCGGCATCATTCCCCGGGAAGAAGGTGCTTTAGGCATTCGTGAAGGCACCGTGCGGGATATAGCCATCATCTCTCGTGTTAACAAGCCGGTTTGCTTTGTGATCACCGATTTCATCCGCAATGCAGAAGGACGGATCACGGCCGTGCTTTCCCGCAGACAGGCTCAGGAGCGCTGTTTGGAGCAATACATTTCCAAACTTCGGTGTGGTGATGTGATTCCGGCACGGGTCACTCATTTGGAATCCTTCGGTGCTTTCGCGGATATCGGCTGCGGTATCGTTTCGCTGCTCCCGATCGATGCCATCTCGGTCTCCCGCATCGATCATCCCCGGGAGCGATTCACCGTGGGTATGGACATCCGCGCCGTCATTCGGGCCAAGGACGGCAACCGCATCACCTTGAGCCACAAAGAGCTTTTGGGCACCTGGAAGCAAAATGCCGATCGGTTTCGTGTCGGCGAAACGGTCGCCGGAATCATCCGCAGTGTAGAGCCGTACGGCATATTCGTTGAGCTTACACCGAACCTGGCCGGTTTGGCTGAGCTTAGAGAGTATACATATCCCGGCCAGCAGGCCAGTGTATTCATAAAGAACATCCTGCCCAACCGCATGAAGGTGAAGCTCGTCATTGTGGAATGTTTTGATTACGCTTACAAGCCCGAACCGCCGGCCTATTTTTTCACCGGAAGCCACATGGACAGCTTCGTGTACTCACCGGAAGAAAGCGACAAAACCATTTCCGCACAGTTCACATCACACGGATAATCGGAATGCCGGGAAAGCCCCGGCATTCTCTGCGTTTATTCGGAATCTTCAATGGAATATTGGCCATCCGTATAACCCACACGATACCGGCCGCCGGCTTTCACGCGGCCTTCCAGCATCGCTTCGGAGATCGGGTCTTCCAGCTTACTGCGGATCGCACGGCGCAGCGGACGTGCACCGTACACCGGATCAAATCCGGCATTGGCCACCGCATCGGCAGCAGCATCGGAGAACTCCACATCAAGCTCCATGTCCTTGAGCTGTTTTTTCAGATTATCCAGCATCTTGTCTGCGATTTTCCGGATATCTTCATGCAGAAGCTTGCGGAATACGATCAATTCGTCCACACGGTTGATGAATTCCGGCCGGAAGACCTTTTTCAGTTCGTTCATCACAAGTTCGCGTGTGCGTTCAAAATCGGTTTCCGAAGACGTTTTCGCCGCCGCAGCTGCAAACCCAAGGCGTTCCTGCTGCTTTTCGGTGATCAGCCGTGCGCCGATGTTGGACGTCATGATGATGATCGTGTTCTTAAAGCTGACCACCTTACCCTGTGCATCCGTCAGACGGCCGTCATCCAAAATCTGGAGCAGCATATTGAACACATCCGGGTGCGCCTTCTCGATCTCATCAAACAGAAGCACGGAGTACGGCTTGCGGCGCACCGCTTCCGTCAGCTGACCGCCTTCATCATAGCCCACATAGCCCGGCGGAGATCCCACCAGACGGGACACCGTATGCTTCTCCATATATTCGGACATATCGAGACGGATCATGGCTTTTTCGTCGCCGAACATGGCTTCTGCCAATGCCTTGCACAGTTCCGTTTTTCCCACGCCGGTCGGTCCAAGGAAAATAAAGGAGCCGATCGGTTTGTTTTTGTCTTTCAGGCCGACACGACCGCGCCGGATCGCCTTGGATACCGCCGTGACCGCTTCATCCTGCCCGATCACACGCTGATGCAGGGTGCTTTCGAGCCTCAAAAGCCGTTCGCTTTCTTCCTGTGTCAGCTGGACGACCGGGATACCGGTCCACATGGCGACGATTTCCGCAATGTCCTCTGCACGCACAACCGTGTTGCTGCGCTCATTTTTTGCGGCCCATGCGGTCTTTTTGTCTTCCAGTTCTTTCTGCATCGCCTTTTGACGGTCACGCAGTTCGGCGGCACGTTCAAAATCCTGTTCATCCACGGCGGCAGCCTTTTCCAACTCCACATCCTTGATCCGTTTTTCCATTTCCTGCAGATCGTCCGGTGCGGTGAACGTGCGCAGGCGGACCCGGGAGGCCGCCTCATCCACAAGGTCTATGGCCTTATCCGGCAGATAACGGTCTGCAATATAGCGGGAAGACAGACGAACCGCACTCTGGATGGCCTCCTCCGTGATCTGCACCTTATGGTGTGCTTCGTAGCGATCCTTGAGACCCTGCAAGATCTGCACCGCTTCTTCTTCCGTGGGCTCTCCCACATGGACGGGCTGGAAACGGCGCTCCAGAGCGGCATCCTTTTCAATGTGCTTGCGATACTCATTGATGGTCGTTGCACCGATCACCTGAAAATCGCCGCGGGCCAATGCCGGCTTCAGAATATTTGCCGCATCGGATGCGCCTTCTGCGGCACCGGCGCCAATGATCGTGTGCAGTTCATCGATGAACAAAATCACATTGCCATCGTTTTTAACCTCATCGATCGCCGCTTTGATGCGTTCCTCAAAATCGCCGCGATACTTGGATCCGGCTACCATGCCGGTCAGATCCAGAGAAACCAGCCGCTTTCCCTTCAGCAGCTCCGGGACCTCGCCTTCATGGATCTTCAGTGCAAGGCCTTCCGCCACGGCGGTCTTGCCCACGCCCGGTTCACCGATCAGGACAGGGTTATTCTTTGTCCGGCGGGACAGGATCTGTACCACACGTTCGATTTCTGTATGCCGGCCGATGACGGGATCGATCTTACCGTCCGCTGCCATTTTGGTTAAGTCTCTTCCATATTTCTCCAATGCGCTTCCGCTCTCCTGTTCTGCGTCTTCGTCCTGCAGATGCAGATTCGGATTCAGCTTTTCCTGCGGACGCTTTTCGGAAAGCATGGCCGTGAGCCCCTGCAGGATCCGCTGCGGATCTGTACCGAGCATCTGCAGAAAACGAACCGCAAAGCTCTCACCATCCTCCAGAATGGCCAGAAGCAGATGCTCCGTGCCCACATAACGACTGCTGAGACGCGCGCTGATCAGCTTTGCCATCTGCAGAATGCGCTTTGTACGCGGTGTAAACGCTTCCAGGGAGAGCGCAGTCGGCTCTCCGGTACCGATCTTTTCCCGCATGAGCTGTTCGTAGCTTTCGGCGGTCAGGCCCAGTTTTGTAAGAAGCTGACCGGCCACGCCGCTCCCTTCTGCAAGGAGACCGTACAGCACGTGCTCACTGCCGAGATAATTGTGTCCCAGCGCCTGCGCTTTTTCTACCGCGAGGTTCATCGCCTGATTGGACTTCTCTGTAAAACCATTAAAACGAAACATTTATATCCCCCTTTTCGATTCAAACTGCCTGCCGCAGTTTGCTTTACTGCAATGCCAGAAGCGCACTGCGCACTTTTTCTGCACGGAGAACATCCCGCTGCGCCGGCTGAAGGTCTCCGCCGTGCTCCGCCAACAGGGTTGCGGGCTGCACCGCTGCGGTCAGTGCGTTGATGGATTCGATCGTAACGCCGGAAAGGATGCCCTCCGCAAGTCCCAATCGCACATGTGAGATCAGGTTCATGTATTCATCGCAGGACAACATCTTTGCACCGCGAATGATGCCTGCCGAGCGACCGATCTTATCCTGCACGGTAATGTGCTGCACCAGTGCTTTTCTGGCCTTTCTTTCTTCCTGCATCAGCTGCATCGTAATGTTCTGCAGATTCTGAATGGCCTCTTTTTCACTGAGACCCAGTGTGATCTGGTTTGAAAGCTGATACATGGCACCGATCACCTGGCTGCCTTCTCCGTACGTGCCGCGGATCACAAGGCCAAGCTTGGAGAGATTCGCGGAGATTCTGCCCATGCCGCCGCTTTCTGTCAGCGCCGGCAGATGCATCATCACCGATGCCCGCATCCCTGTGCCGAGATTCGTCGGGCACTGTGTCAGATAGCCGAGTTCGGGATCGAACGCAAAGTGCAGATTTTCATGCAGCAGCGTGTCAATGCGGTCTGCCATTTCGGCGGAGGCTTCCAGAGACAAGCCTTCCTTCAGAATCTGAATACGGACATGGTCTTCTTCATTCACCATAATGGATATGCTTTCATCTTTGGAGATCAATATACCGCGCCCTTTGGATTCGGCAACAAATTCCGGGCTGACAATATGCCGCTCCACGAGCGAAACCGCCTGCTCCCGCGTCATTTCATCCATCGGGTAAAAACCGAAAGCCGAGGCGATCACACTGTTGCTGTTCAAAAGTGCGTCGCACACTTTCTTTTCCACTTCGGTTTTCTGTTCCGCCGTCATGCGGTTCGGAAACGGATACGCCGCCAGATTGCGCGCCAGACGAACTCTGGTGCTGATGATCACATCGCCTTCCGCTCCGGATTTTTCATACCATTTTCTTACCGTTTCAGCCACGATCCGTCTCCCCCTTCTCCAGTTCTCTGATCTCATCCCGCAGCTCGGCTGCATATTCAAAATTCTGCTCTTCAATCGCCTTTTTCAGCTCGGTTTTCTTCTTTTCGATCTGCGGCTGCGCGAGCACTGTCATCTTGCCGGCCGGCTCCACGATACGCAGTGCGGCAGTTCCGGGGATTTTCCCCTTATGCCGTGCAGATCCGTGAATGCGGCGAATGGTGGGCATCAGCTTTTCCCGGAAAAAACCATAGCATTCCGCGCAGCCGATCTTGCCGCTTTCCGAAATCTCCGCAAAAGAAGCGCCGCACGAAGGGCAACGCACGACCGTGCTCTGCGGGGAAGCGCCGCCGATAAACCCGCCCATCAGACTGCCGAAATCCAGGTGCATCTCCTTAAAGAAGTTTGTATATCCTTTTTCTCTCGCGCAGTCCGTGCACAGATCATATTCTGTTAATGTTCCGTTGACGATCGTTTTAATATGTGCTGTCGCTGTTTTCTTTCCGCAATTCTGACATACCATAATCACATCCACCTTTCTTCTTAGTTTATGCCTGCATCACAAGCAGCATGTTCTTAAAAATCGCCGCCCGCAGCTGATCTCTGTACTCTATGGGGGCTGCACGAAGCGCTTTTTCGGAAAGCGCGGCCGCCATCAGGGCTGCATCGGATTCTGAAGCGGTCTCTGTTTCCACAAGATTACGCAGAATCGCGCGGGCAGAAGCCGCATCCAGCTGTGCACCGATCTCGTTGACCAAGTGCATGATCATATCTGACTTGGTCATCCTGCGGCGAATGATCCGGATATACCCGCCACCACCGCGCCGGCTCTCTACGATGTACCCCTGTTCCGGTGTAAACCGGGAGGTAATCACATAGTTGATCTGGCTGGGCACACACCCGAGGATGCTCGCCAGCTCGTTGCGCTGGATCTCGGCAATGCCGTCGGTTTCATTCAGCATCTGCAGAATATAGTTGGCTACATGATCACTGATCCGCATATCCCCATCTCCTTTTTCAAGTTTGTCTTTGACTTTCTTTGACTTTCCTTGATTACATTATAGCGCATCCGGGAAAAATGTCAACCCCATACATTTTAACATTTTTATGAACAAGCAGCTCACCGAAATTCATCTGCACACAATCTCGCGTCGCACATAAGATGTACTGTAAACGAAAGGAGGCGTATTCAATATGTGTAATGGTGGTTTTGGTGGCTGCTCCTGGATCGTTATCATTATCCAGGAGCAACTGCAAAACCCTTGATTTTATGCGGTTTTTTCAGATGTTTTTTGAACTACTGTTCCAATTTTGTTCCAATGATTTCGCACCCTCCAGATGCATTGCAGAGAACACGGAGGAATGGTAATGATTCAAACGCTCTTTGTATTCCTCTTGATCAACCTGAATGTAATAAAGCGTCATCGCCTGCTCGCCATGTCCCAGAAGCTCTTGAATATCCTTTAGCGGCATACCTTCTTTATAACACAAAGAGGCGCACGTGTCTCTTAAACAGTGGGCTGTGATTTCCGGGAGCCGCTCCTCCTCAGGCAGTTTGCAATTGATACGTCTGACCACTTCTTTCAGCATATCGTTAAAGGTCGAATTCTTCAGGTACGAGCCATATTTTGTTGTGAACACCAGATCTTTGGCAAATCTCTTTTGTCGTCCCCAATAGCTCGGGCTCTGCTGTCTCCATAGCTCTTGAAATTCCTTTTCCTGATTCAGAATCTTCTCGATCTCTTCGGTGATTGGAGTGGATCGTACGCTTTTGGCCGATTTGGGTGAATTGAAGTACGCCTCATCACGCGCTCCCGGAGTGCTGTGCAAGGTTCTGCGTACATACATTACACGTTTTGCCCAATCAATATCAGACCACCGAAGAGCCGCCATCTCGCCAAACCGATATCCGGTCAAAACCAGAAATTTGATGATCATCATCCAGTCTGTATATTCTTTTTTCGTATCGTACTGATAATTATTGAGCAAGGTTGTCAGCTGCTTTGACGTCAACGCGACCGCCTTTTTCGGCACATGGGTTTCTTTGACGCTAATCAATACAGCCGGATTCATCGTGATCAATCCCGCGATTTGTGCATCGAGTAAAATCGCTTTCAAGACGGACAATACCCGCGAAGCAGACTTCAAGCCCTTTTCGTGCAGCGTATTGGCCCATTTCTTAATCATGACGGGGGTGATATCCTGAAGCATCATATAACCGAAAGTCGGTTTTATATGTACCCGATAGGAAATATTGTATCCATGAATCGAATGTGGCTTCAACTTATCCGGCGCGTAGACATTCAGCCATGTTTCATACCACTGATCCAGCGTGACTTGGGCACCCTTGACCATTACATTGTGCTCGTCTTCGTATTTTACATCACGATACATTTTCTTTATTTCTCGCTCGCTTTTGGCATACATCGGTGCTTGACGCCGACCAAAGCGATCTGTGTATCTCGCTACATATAGACCGTCCTTTCTCTGCGAGATGCCTGTTCCAAGTTCTTTACCCTTTAAGTCTTTACCCATAATTACTGACTCCTTTCCGAGCCAGAATCATGCCTATACTATTACAAATAAATTTTAGCATGTACATAATCTCCCTGCAATTAAAAAACGGCCTCGATTTTTACCGTTTTTACTAAAGTAGTTTTTGGCTTTCAATCCATTTCTCAAATTTTCGCCTATGTATCATCCATTTGGTTCCGATGCGCAGCGAGAAAGGGCAACTCGGAATATCTGCCAGTGATCTGAGTCTGTTCTCGCCTATACCTGAATAAATGGCGGTCTCTTTGATGGTCAAGAGTAATTTTTGCGGAATTGGAATGATCGCTTGAGGACTTTCTTTCATACGCTTCACCTTCCTTTATTCAAATATATTATTTACATTCCTTAAATATGAAGAATGGCAGAGTTGAGATAGCTTGCCACCACCTAGTCTTGGCGCGATAAGTTTACTTTGGGTCTGTCTTCCTACGGTCATCATTTCCTGATACCTCTCAGTACAATGCCTCCTAAATACCAAGGGGCTGTACAGCGACAAAATACCGCATATTTATTGACAATTTTAAAGGAACACGGTATACTATATTATATATTTTTGGTAATATGCGACAAACTTTTCTATCAAAAAGTCCAAGCCATAACGGCCGATATTAAGTATAGCATTGTTTGTATTCAGCATTTTACAATTACCATTTTCAACATTGTTGCAATCATCCTATATCTACGCATAAAGAATAGTAGGGGTTTAAGAGGAGGAAATCATCATGGCTCAGTATTATTGTGTGCATTGTATGAATGCACTTTCTGGCGATGCATGCAGCTTCTGCGGAAAAAGTACAAATGAATACAAGGCGGCACCGCATCACTTACAGCCGGGTACAATACTCAGCGGTAAGTATTTAGTTGGTGCGGTTTTGGGAGAAGGTGGTTTCGGAATCACCTATATTGGTCGCGACATCAATCTGGATATCAAGGTTGCTATAAAAGAATACTTTCCCTCAGGAGTTGTGAACCGCAACAATACCAGTTCTGCGGAGATTATCGCTAATGTAGGCGATGCTCAGGCATTCTTTGAAAAAGGCAAAAACAGTTTTCTGGGAGAAGCGCGTACATTAGCAAAGTTTTCGAATGAACCGAGTATTGTTTCAGTACGCGACTTTTTTTCTGAAAACAGCACCGCATATATTGTGATGGAATATCTTGAAGGAATCGATCTGCAGACTTACATCAAACAGCACGGCAAGATGTCCTTTGAGCAAACAGTTACTATGCTCACCCCCATTATGAAAGCCCTCTCTAAGATTCATGGACAGGGGTTGATTCATCGAGATATCAGCCCGGCAAATATTATGATTCTGAAAGACGGAACCGTAAAGCTTCTTGATTTTGGTGCTGCCCGTGAGGTCGACAACACCTACGAGAAAAGCCTTTCTATCTTTTTGAAACCCGGATTCGCCCCGGAAGAACAATACCGCACAAAGGGACGCCAAGGCCCCTGGACTGACGTTTATGCTTTGTCTGCGACAATGTATAAGATGATGACCGGTCTCACGCCTTTGGATGTAATGAACCGAGTTTTTTCGGACGATCTCAAAAAGATAACCGAACTGAATCCGAGTGTTACCCCGACGCAAGAAGCCATTATCTTCAAAGGTATGGCTGTTCAGCAGGTTAATCGGTATCAGACCGTCGACGAATTGTGTGCTGACTGCCAATCCGGGATGGTAAATATTCAAGACACTGAAAAGACTGTCAGTATCCTAGACATTGAAAAGACAATCAGCACCGTGGCGGGCAATCATGATTCGATGAATACATGGCAAAATAGCTCGAGTCCGACTCCGAGTCCGATTCCTGGTCCGAGTCCGATTCCCAATCCGAGCCCGATTCCCAATCCGAGCCCGATTCCCAATCCGAGCCCGACAACGCAGCAGAGCAATCCTGTTGCAAACAGCCACGAATCAATTAAGAGAGATAGAAATAATAAGAAAGATAAACATAATATAAAAGATAAAAAGCCAAATATTGCGGCATTTATTGGTTCCATTATTACCGGATTGCTTACCCTCTATCTCATCCTAACCACTGCATCACTGATCATTGAAGAAATGAATCCCGTCATTTCTATTATTTTGACTGTTCTGTCTGGTGCTGCAACTTTCTTCCTTGGAAGATTGTATTTCCCGAGAATTGACAACAAAAAGAGAAAGCCGAATATTTTCTGCCTTGTTGCCGGCATACTCTCCTCGCTGTTCACGATTTACTGCGCATGGCTTACCTATATCAACTTTACAGATACGTGGGCAGAGAAAGGAGCCGGTGAATTCAGCTTCACATTAACTATCCTGTCTCTGGCTCTTCCTGTATTCTTTGGCTACTTCTACTATCCCAGATTGGAAAGAAAGAAACGAAATCTTGCCGTAAAGATTTATGGCGGAATTGCCGCAAGTGCTGTTGCGGCCTTCGTTATCAGTGTTATTTTTACAACTGCAAGTACGGTTACAATCGGAGATCAGAACATTGACCGAGATGCTACCAGTGTGTCATTAGTACTTGATATTACGACGAACAACGATATTGCCAAGCTTAAAGAACTGAAGAACCTTCAAGAGTTGTATATAACCGCCTGCTTCCTTGATGACGAAGATGTTAAGATTTTAGGTGAGCTTACGCAGCTTAAGGAACTATCAATTTCGGACAACACGGATATTACCGATATTTCCCCGCTCAGCAATCTTACGGAACTTACATACTTAAATATTTCAAACACCAAGGTAACGGACATTTCATGCCTATCTAATTTGGTAAAACTTGAATATCTGTATTTCAGCAAAACAAAAATTTCTGACCTGAGTGTGCTGAAGAATTTTACCATGTTGGATATACTGCAAATGGATGAAATCGATGGCCTTAATGCCTCAACGATTGTTCTGCCGGCAAGCGTTAGTACACTGTATTGCAGGAGCAATAAGCTGGAATCTCTTGACTTCGTTTGTGGATCTGAATCCCTGACAAGCATCCATGCTTCCAACAACCAAATCAGTGATTTGACACCTTTGTCGAAATTTACTCTTTATTCTATTGATTTAGCGGCAAATAAAATTACTGACCTTTCTCCGTTAAACCTTAGCGCAGCCGGCACTTTGGATGTATCAACAAATGCAATCACGGATATTTCTTGTCTAAAAGGAGTTCCTGTATCTTTTCTGGATTTGGGATACAACCAGATTTCCGACATTTCTGCTTTGGCTGATAATTATAAACTCTCCCAGGTAGATCTAAACAACAATCAGATCACGGATATTCGTGCTCTGAAAGACTGTTTTAATATCTATTCTTTGGATATCGCCTTTAATCAGATCACTGATATCAGCGCGATTGCAACCATTGATGACTTGAAGTCCTTTAATGCACGCGGAAATAAAATTGCAGATATTTCTCCTTTAGCATCGTGTACCAAGTTCATAGAAAGTGGACACGCTATTGATTTGAGAGATAACCAGATAATAAGTGTTGAAGCTCTTTCTAAGTATACAAAGACTAAATACATTTATCTCTCGGGCAACCAAATTACAGATATTTCCCCGTTGCAATATTGTGCTGCATTAGAAACGCTCAAACTCAACAATAATCAGATCAGTGATGTATCTGCACTCAGCGTGCTGCCGGAATTGTATTCCTTGCAAATCGTAAACAATCCAATTACCAGTCTGAATGCATTGGAGCTGGCTGGTTATGAGAATTCGATTTTAAACACATCTACTTTATCTATTACCTACAATGAAGGTATTGATTTTGCTAAGCTTGCTGAAACCGAAACGCTTCGTGTCAGTGTATATGATGTTCCTCCAAGACAGCAAGAAACGATCCGCGGTTATGGGTTCTCCACGCGCCAGAGCATTTCCGATCTTTTAGATGAGATTGAGAAAAACAGCGATATCACGGAAGAAAATACATCCGAGGAGGATACGAATGGCTAAGACGGTTTTTTTTGATGCGCATGCCTCAAAAAGTGCTGCGCTTGTACTGTTTAATAAAGAGCAAGTCCTTGGAACGAACCGACTCAATATCCTTACATCTATTGGCAGAGCCACCGAGCGGAGCACGTGCGACATTAAAATCAATGCTCCAATTGTTTCTCGTTCTCATGGAGAAATAGCATTTATCGACGGAGAATACTACTACAGGGACTTAAACAGCACGAACGGCACATATATCAATAATGTTCTTATAGGCAAAAACTCTCCTGTTAACCAACAGGTAAAGCAGCTGCAGGACGGAGACATCCTTTGCTTTGATATCCGGCAGAACGGTAAGAGCAGACCGGACTGTGTGTATGCCTTATTCACAACATTTGGTAATACAAATTGTAAGTGGAGCAGCTTAGCGCTGGAATCCGACATAGTAGAAGTATGCATTGGTCGCTCCGGCCAATCCGCTCTCCAGATTAACAGTGATGTCATATCCGAAAAACACGCTTCTTTCTTTTTCACCAGTAACGGTTGGGCTATTATTGACCATCAGAGTACAAACGGTGTTTATCTGAATGGTAAAAGGATGTCTGCCCCCCGCTACCTGGAAGCGTTCGATGTCGTACGAATCGCGGATACATACCTTATATTTACAGGGGATCGGCTGCTGTTTTCCAACGGTATTGCGAACTTTGAGGAGCAACCGGTTCAAAGTCAGCCTTCTCTTGCTGTTGCTGAAACACCTGTCAGGTCGACGGTTAATCCCGGTCAGCCCAAAACAGACGGCCAGCTGATCATCAACATAACAGAGCGAAGTGTTATGCAAAGATTCAGAAAAATGCTCTTGCTCCAGGACATCAATCTCTCTGTTTCTAATGGAGAAATGGTTTTGATTTTGGGTGGTTCCGGTGCCGGTAAGACAACTTTCATAAATGCTGTGATGGGTTATGAAAAAGCTTCCGGAAAGATCCTGTATAAGGACACCGACATCTATGCCGAATATGAGCAAATGAAGTATGAGATTGGATTTGTGCCTCAGCAAGATCTTCTGCGCGGAAGCGATACGGTGTATGATACACTTTCCAATGCGGCAGAGATGAAGCTTCCCAGAAAAATAAGCTATGAAGACCGTGAGCATCGGATCGATATCGTTTTGGATCAACTTGGATTAAGCCGAGAGAAAGAAACATTGGTATCGAAACTAAGCGGCGGACAAAGAAAGCGTCTGAGCATTGCTGTTGAGTTCATTGCCAATCCCAGTCTTTTCTTCCTTGATGAACCGGACTCCGGTTTGGATGACATTATGGGAAGAAGCTTAATGGAAAATTTGAGAACCATTGCTGATCAAGGAAAAATCGTAATGGTGATCACGCACAGCCCTGAACGTGCATCGGACCTGTTTGATAAGGTTATTGTTCTGGCTAAGAGCACGAAGGATAATTGCGGTCATTTGGCGTTCTATGGTTCAGTCAGCGAGGCGTTTAAGTTCTTTGAAGTCTCCAGCTTCAGAGAGATCGTAAAGAAAATCAACCGGCCCGATGAAAATGGCGAGGGTTTGTCCGACTTCTTTATCGATAAGTATGCCGTTTATAGCAAGGAGTGACGCTCGTGGGAAATACAAGAATAGGCCGCATAGGCCAAATTAAAGTTTATATCGGCAAGTGCTTTCGCACTTTTGTGCACGAGAGAGGCTGGAAATCACTGATAAGCACGCTCATTATTTCGATTATCCTTGCCTGGGTAATTGGAGATAATACATTCTCCGTGAATGAAAGCACGAAGACGGGTGTCTTTGCAATGATCTGCGGATGTATTTGGACGGGATTGTTCAACTCCATTCAGTCTATTTGCCGAGAAAGAGCAATCATTAAAAGAGAGCATAGAACAGGATTGCATATATCTTCCTACGTTTTGGCACATATGCTATTCGAGTTCGTACAGTGTGTTGCTGAAGCACTTCTCCTTACAATAGTATTTGATATCTTTCGAGAATTTCCATCTTCGGGTGTCTTGTTTGAATGGACAGCATTCGAGTTCTTCATTTCGTTCACACTGATAATCTTCTGTGCAGATGCTCTCGGAATTTTGGTCTCCTGCATTGTAAAGAACGAGAATGCCGCAATGACGGTTATGCCATTTGTGCTCATCGTTCAGCTCGTTATGTCGGGTATGATGTTTGCACTGCCGGAAAATGCCGAACCGATCAAAGAGTTGACCATCAGCAAATGGGGCTTATGTGCAATCTGCAGTTCTGCCGATCTAAACGAGATCCCCACAAAGGATACATTGGAAAAAATCAAAACGGCATCGAACTCTGATGAGAAAATTACAAGTTGGAAGGATTTGGGCCTCACCCAGGAGTATGACATGGACTATGAGGCTTCCGTGCAGAATGTGACCAAAACGTGGCTGGTTTTGATTTTGTATAGTGCTCTGTATGGAATCATCGGTATTTTATTCCTGAAATTAGTAGACAAGGATAAACGCTGAGATTTCCCCTTGTGTTTAGTTGTCCGTTCACTTTTTTCAGGAAGCGGATTGAAGTTTATTCAAAATTGAAATCTCGGGACAGATTTCCGCTTGGTGTTCAGGCCTTTATCGTAATCTGTCCGGAGATTTCTTTTTTTATATCCAAAGATTTTTATTTCACCAGTAAAGTTGGAGCTCTATTTTTGAAAATTATATTGTTCAACCGCAAAGACATTTGGGTAATTGGTTTGTAGCTCTCGTACAGGCATTAGTCTGTCATAAAATAACTTTGCCCGAGATGTCCTCTCAGATGTGATTTGCGTACAATCGAGAAACAACATAAACAAAGGTATAGCCATATTTCCCTGGTATGCCCTTGTTTATCTGGTTTTTAATTTTGTATGTACGAAACTATGGGCTTGGATTCGTACTTGGTCCAGATAAAATGACATCGATTACAACTGCGTATTTCGATGGTTTTACTGTTCCAATTTTTGTTCCAAAATCGAGTAAATTACGTGGAATTACGTGAAGATACGTGAGGTTTGATGTTCACTCTGAAAATCGACCAATTTCCAAAAAGGCTAGATTTTAAGCCACTTTTTAGGGGGTCGTTAGGGACTGTATGGAATCTGCGTAAAGAAGGCGTTGAAAATTATCATTATCCTGATCCTTCTGTGCTGCAACAGCGGCAGCAACTACAACAACGGCAACGATTGCGGCTGCGGCTGCAACAACTGCGGTTGCTGACAGAATAGCATAACAAAAGAGCGGGCAGCTTCGGCTGTCCGCTCTTCCCTGTTTTTATGCCTGATCGAGAATCTCCTGCAGCGCAATGGCCAACTGATCCGGGCAGGATGTGCTCTTGAAGCCGCACTTGATGCCCTTGCAGCGTGCGATGTAATCCTTGGCGTTCATGCCCTGTGCGAGAGCAGCCACACCCTGTGTGTTGCCGCTGCAGCCGCCGACATACTGTACGCTTTTGATGGTCTCGCCGTCCATATCAATGAGGATCTTTCTGGCGCATACGCCTTTTGTTGTAAATTCGTAGGTCATACTGTTTATTTCCTTTCGTGGTCAAATAATCTATCAAATTCAGCCTGCGCCGTTATACACGTGCCGACTGGATTTTTTCTTGTGGTGTAGAAACCGTGAAAGTCCGTGCCGCCCGTCACAGCGAGATCATACTCCGCTGCGAGCCGCAGCATTTTTTCGCGGTCTTCTTCCCGGTTTCTCGGATGGTATACCTCTATGCCGTCCAACAGATTTTGCTCACAGAGCGATTCCAAGAGATCCATGCTGTTATACTCGCTCGGATGCGCCAAAACCGCTTTTCCGCCGGCTTTATGCACGGTATCGAGCGCGGTATAAACATCCGGATACTGCACTGAACGGTACGCCGGTCCGGTTTTGGAGTTAAATAAACTGCGGAACGTTTCGCCGAAGATCGTATCGGCGCATCCGGCATCCATCAGCGCGTACATCATATGCTGCTTATACACACAGGTGGAACCTTCCGCATGACGCCGGATCATCTCCGCGGTCACCGGATACAGGGACGACACCACTTCCATGGCTTCTCTGGCTGCAGACATTCGGCTGCTCAAGGTCGCGCTCAGAAGCGGTTCGAGGACTTCCGGATATTTGGGCGCATAACAAAGGATATGAACCTTCCTGCCTCTTTCGGGATCCTTTGTGGATATCTCCACACCGGGTACAATTTGGATACCCAGCTTCTTCCCCATCTCCACAGCCGGTGCGCAGCCCGCCATGGTGTCATGATCCGTGATCGCAAGCACTTGCACACCGCGTCTTGATGCCATTTCCAGCACATCCTGCAGAGAAGCAGATCCGTCCGAATATCGGGTATGGCAATGCAGATCGATCATAGAAGCTCCTTTCAGCGCACGTCGGACGTGCCCTTTTCACGCAGATAGGTGGCTTCCATATCTGCGAGATGCAGCTTCACCGCGAGCGGATAGCGGTCATACGCCTGACTGATCGCAAAGCTGCCGCCGCGGGCTGCCTCATCAAAGCCGCCCATATGCCAGCGAATGGCCATGGCTTCCGCCGGTTTCAGACGAATAAAGCGTTCAATGAGATAAACGGATTTCTCGCCGTGTCCATACGGAAAGGCATCCTCTACGGTATAAAACGGCTTCTTTTCCCACTGTCCGGTTTCTTCGTTCTTGACATTGCGGGTGGACGTCTTGTAGTACTGCGCCTTGCAGATATCGTGCAGCAAACCGCAGAGGGCAAAGCTTTCCTCACTATCCCCCTCTTCAAAGAAGTGCTCATGCAGGGTCTTATAGACATTAAGACTGTGCATCACAAGCCCGCATTCACAGGCACAGTGGTATTTTGTGCTGGCCGGTGCGGTAAAGAAATCCGTCGTATCCAGCCAGCTGAGCAGCTTCTGCGCACCTTCCCGCGCAACGTGTTTGCTGAACAGCGCGATAAATTCCTCTCTATACGGATTCGACATCGTCATTCTCCTTGTTCGTGGATCTTTCCGCTACAGTATAGCATATTCTGTAATAAATTTCAAATTCTTTTGTTGTATGCAGGAAAATAAAAATCCACCGGCGTAGCCGGTGGTATTTCATATGCGGGCGAAGCCCTATATTACTAGCTGCACGTGTCACGTCACGTTGGTACGGTCTGACATTTGCGAGGGGATTGTTACTTGCTACTCGTGAACGAGTTCTTTAGAAATTTCCCATTGTCAGCTGTTCTCCAGCTTTATCTTCTTCAAGCTGGTGTTGGATGTACTCCTGAATCTTCTTTGCATTTTTACCTGCGGTGTCTGCATAATACCCTCTGCACCAGAATTCTCTGTTCCGATATTTATATCGCAACTCCGGATACTTCTCGTAGATCATCAGACTGCTCTTTCCTTTGAGGTACCCCATGAAACTTGATACTGCTATTTTCGGCGGTATTTCCAAGAGCATATGCACATGGTCCGGGCATACTTCTGCTTCTATGATCTTTATCTTTTTCCATTCGCAAAGGGTTCTCAAAATTGATCCTATCTCCTGTCGCTTTTCTCCGTAAAATACCTTCCTTCTATATTTCGGCGCAAACACTATATGATATTTGCAATTCCATTTTGTGTGTGATAAACTGTTTGTGTCATTCATTTTGAATGTCCTCCTTTTGTTGTTCCTTGCAGTTGCCAGACCGCAAGCTTATTTTACAACAAAAGGAGTTTTTCTTTCTACATTATCGACATAAGTCTTTTTTTGAACCACTCGCCCAGCGAGTGGTTTTCTTCATACAACCAGAAGCCACAGGAAAACCTGTGGCTTCTTTTTGTGGTTTTTTAATCTATACCGTAATTCTGATCCAGCCCGTTCTCCATCGCGATGCGCAGGAGGCGGTTGTACTTGGCAGTGCGATCGCTGCGGCAGGGCGCGCCGGTCTTGATATACCCGGCGTTCACGGCCACGGCAAGATCGGCGATGGTCGTGTCCTCCGTTTCGCCGGAGCGGTGGGACAAAATCGTGCGCATGCCGTTCTCCTTTGCGAGACGAACGGCATCCAGCGTTTCGGTCAGCGTACCGATCTGGTTCGGCTTCACGAGTACGGCGTTGGCCGCCTTGCGCAGAATGCCCTCCCGGATGCGCTGCGGATTCGTGACGAACAGATCGTCTCCGACGAGCATCACATTCCGCCCGATACGTTCCGTCAGCGTGGTCCACGCCGGGAAATCCTCCTCGCCGAGCGGGTCCTCGATGGAGCAGATGGGATAGGCTTCGCACAGCTTTTCCCAGCGGTTCACAAGCTGCGCCGGGGTGTAGCGCGTGCCGCGCTTGGGCAGCACATAGCAGCCGTCCGGCTGAGTCCATTCACTGGACGCGGCATCGAGCGCGATCTTCACCGCTGCCGGAGAGTAACCCGCCGCCGTGATCGCATCCAGAATGACCTCGATGGCGGCTTCGTCGTTGACCAGATCGGGTGCAAAACCGCCCTCATCACCCACCGCCGTGGCCAGCCCGCGCTGCCGCAGCAGCTTACCAAGGGCATGATACACCTCCGCACCCATGCGAATGGCCTCCGAGAAGCTCTCCGCGCCCACGGGCAGGATCATGAACTCCTGAATGTCAATGTTGTTGGCAGCGTGCGCCCCGCCATTGAGGATGTTCATCATGGGGATTGGCATTTTCACGGCATTTGCACCGCCGACATACCGGAACAACGGCTGTTTGTAATGCATGGCAAGTGCCTTCGCCGTCGCCAAAGACACCGCGAGCATCGCGTTTGCGCCGAGTTTTTCTTTATTCGGCGTGCCGTCCAGTTCCAGCAGAATGCGGTCCACCTCCCCCACCGTCACACGGGGCAGATGTTCCAGCACGGGGGCGATGGTCTCCGCCACGCCCTGCACCGCCTTACGCACGCCGCGTCCCATGTAGCGCCGTTTGTCGCCGTCGCGCTTCTCATGGGCTTCGTACTTGCCGGTGGACGCCCCCGACGGCGCATTCGCCACGCCGATGGAACCGTCACTGAGCACCACGGTGGCACCCACCGTCGGCACGCCGCGGGAATCCAGCAATTCTGCTGCATAGACCTTCTGTATTTTCATTCAGCACACTTCTTTCCTTGTTTTTTCTAGTGTATGTCGGAAAACATCGTATATGCAAAACGCCCACCGGAAAGGATCCCGACGGGCTTGCTTTGTATTCGGTTATACGAAGTTCAGCGGGTTCACACGGACACCGTTCTGATAGACTTCAAAGTGGAGGTGCGGGCCGCTGGACTGACCGGTGGAACCCACGTAGCCGATGACCTGCCCTTTCTGAACGTACTGGCCGGGCTGTACCGCCAGAGAACTGCAGTGTGCATAGCGGGTCTGGTATGTACTGTTGTGCCAGATGAGCACGTTGTTGCCCCAGGACCAGTGATACTCTGCGGAGATGACCTCACCGGATTCGGCAGCGTAGATCGGTGTACCGTACGGCACGCCGATATCGAGGCCCTTATGGGGTGTACCGCTGTACATACCGCCGTAATACTGGGTGATGTTGCCGTAGCCGTAACCGGCGAGCGGCCAACGGAAGGACACGGAACCCAGACCGGCACCGCCGGGCTTTACGGAACCGCCGTTCGCGATCTGCTGCTGGCGGCGTTCCTCTTCTTCACGGGCCGCCTGTGCGTTGCGGTCTGCAATGAGGTCATTCAGCTCGGAAAGATATTCCTGGCTCAGTGCTTCGTTTTCGGCAATCAGCTCTTCCTGCTCTGCACTCTTGATATTCAGCTCATCGATGAGTTTCTGATTTTCCGCTTCCAGAACCTGCAGCTCAGCCTGTGCACTTTCGAGTTCCTTCTTCTGCTCGCCAAGCTCCGCTTTCTGCTCAGCCAACAGGTCACGCTGTGCCTGCGTCTCTTCTCTGTAAGCACGGATCTCATCCATCAGCATCTTGTCATGCTCGGTGAAACGCTGCACGGCTTCGGAACGCATGGAGAAATCGCGGAGGCTGGTGGAATCCAGCAGGATTTCGAGCGTGGTCAGCTCGCCGCCGGAGGTATACAGCGCACGCAGGCGAACCTTCAGCTTTTCAAAGGTGGCCTCGTGCTCTTTGTCTGCACGGTCGATCTCGCCTTCCAGCTCCGTAATGCTGATATTCAGCTCGTTGATGCGGGCCAGAGCCAGATCAATGCTCTCCTGGTAATTCAGGATCTGCTCCACGAGGACTGCCTGATAGGCTTCGGCCTCTTCGGTTTCATCCCGCAGTTCATCCAGACGGGCCTGCAGACGTTTATGCTCTTCTTTGTTGGCGCTCTGCTTGGCCTTAACGTCTTTGATCTCCTCATCGTACTGGGAAAGCGTTTTGGCCCACGCGTTGGTCGTGATCATCATGACAAAAGCCATGACCAATGCGACGATTCTTTTACTCTTCTTCATACTCTATACTCCATCATGCGGCGGGCATAGCACGGCCGCGAATTTGTTCTGTATATAATATATTACAACTCCGTAACAATTGCAAGTCTTTTTGAAATAAAATTGTTATTTTCCTGTATTTTCCTTTAACCAAGAAACCAAAAGCAGGATTCCAAGCCGAAATCCTGCTTTTTATTCCAGATTTTATGCGATATACCGGGTAAATTTACCCCACCGGCCACTCCATAAAGTTCACTTCCTGCACTTTGCCGTCCGGCTGTACACGGAAAGTTTTGATCTCATACGGGGCAAACTTTGCCGTGAACGCGGTGCCGTTCAGGTCGATCTTCGTCTCCGTCTCCGCGCCGAACGATTCAAACAGGCGCAGGATCGTGCCTTCCCCACGGTAAGCCTTCTTCAGCGCGGTCAGCTGCACGTTTTCCTGCTCCACGGTGAGGAAGCCTTTTTTCAGCGGCAGCCTGCCCGGGTGAAAGGTCTCAAACGCTGTGATGAGCGGCTGATTCAAAAGCGCCGCCTCGCGCATCACGCCGGCCTTGCGCCAGCAGCCGTCATGCGGCATGAGCACATAGGAGAACCGCTGAATGCCCTGATCGATGTAGGAATACTCCTCATCTTCCCGCAGCACGTACGGGTCATGGTGCGCATAAACCGGGCTGCGCAGCACGGTGAAACCGATGGTGTCGTCGTGGAAATTCACGCTGTATTTATTGTTATTGAGGATCGAAAGTCCCACGCCGCTGCCGGAAAGATCCGCCCACTGCTGCATGGCTTCTTCGCGGCCGTCCATGGCTTTTTCGATGTGACCGAACGGGATTTCGCAGGTCGGCGTGCCGTTCTGTGTGTTCACGGGATACATGAGCTTCAGGGCCTTGTTGCGTGCCTGCCAGTTGACCGTGGCTTCCACGCGGATCTGCGCCTCGCCTGCATAGAGCGAGTACACCTGCGTCAGCGTGGATTCCCCGTACCGGCTGATGACCTTCACACATTCGCGCACGTCGCCCTTGTCCATCACCTTGAAGCGCTCCAGTTTGAAGGCTCCCACGGGTTCATCGAGACGCACCAGAGTATGGCCCCAGGTGTCCGTGTCATCCTGCAGCACCACGGCACTTGCGGGCGCGGACAGCACCTGCTTTCCGGTACGCTTATCCAGAATGGACGAAACGGCGCCGGTTTCCGGGTCGAACGCCACGCGGAGATATTCGTTTTCGAGTGCGATGGCATCGTCCTGCCGCACAGCGGGCTCCTTGTCTCCCCGGTGGAGGAAATACACCGCATAGCCCATAGCCGGTACCTCCGCCACAAACGTATAGCGGGTGCGGTTCCAGACCTTGCAGCTCGAATCAATATACTGGAACGGAACGACATTCCCCTCGCTGTCCGTGAGATAGGCTTCTCTCTGGAACGGGATGTTGCCGAACATACCGGTCTCGAACTCCACCGGCGTTTTCACCGCCCACGAATGCGGGTTATACACCACCATGGGCAGCGTGTCTTCGTCGAGCGGGATGTCGATGTCATAGCCGATGGCACGCAGGGCACGGCTTTCGTTCCGGTTCGCGACGGAAACGGCCTCACCAAGCTGATTGCGGGCATCATAATACGCACTTTCCTTGCCGGTGCCGGCCAGGGTATCGTGGAACTGATTGAACAGAACCTGCTGCCACGCTTCGGTCATATCGCTGTTTGCGACCGGTTTGCCGGCCAGCTCCGCCATCACGCAGAGTTTTTCCGCGGAAAGCAGGGCGTTTTCCGCGCGGCGGTTCATGTTCTTCACCATGGATTCCGCGGCGTAGCAGCCCGGCGCGTGGTGCTGCAGTTCTCCCTTTACGAGCGGCAGCTGCTTTACGTCCAGTGTCTTAAAGTATGTATCCGGGTCGCTGAAAACGACTTTCATATTTTCCATCATCTTCTGCAGACGGCGGATGAGCTCAATGTTGCGGATGGTCGGGCCGCCGCCGTGGTTGCCCACGCCGTAGAACAGCATCAGATTCTCCTGATCCTTCGGGCCGCGCTCGGGATACGTGGAAAGCACTTCTTCGATATGCTCCCAGATGCAGTAGCCTTCCAGCAGACGGTACGTGCGCACGGTGCTGCCGTCCGGCGCCTGCCACAGGAACGCCGCCTCCGGCAGATCAGGATTTTCGCGCACGGAAGGACGCTGAAAAACGTAGTTCTCCATGCCGGCCCTGCGCAGCAGCTGCGGGATCATCGCGTTGTGGCCGAAGCTGTCCACGCAGTAGCCGGTCTTCGCGATGCGGCCGAATTTCTCCTGAAAATAGTTCTGGGAAATCAGCGCATGGCGAGCAAAGGACTCGCCGTGCGGGATGTTGCAGTCCGGCTGCACCCACCAGCCGCCGACGATGACCCAGCGCCCGGCCTCCACGTATTTCTGAATTTTGGCAAACAGCTCCGGGTTGCTGTCCTCGATCCACGCATAAAACTGCGCGGATGAACAGGTAAAGACAAAATCGTCAAATTCATCCAGCCGGTTCAGCGCGGAAAGCAGCGTGGCCTGATTTTCCTGTTGGCCCTCCCGCCAATCCCACAGCCAGACGGGGTCCAGATGCGCGTTGCCGATCATATGTACCGTTTTTTTCATATACACTCCACCTTTCGGGGTCGTTTTCTGATTTCTATTATATAAATTCCTTTGGTTTCTGTAAATACACGCCCGCGCAATTCTCCGGAAATCCGCAAAAAGAACAACGGAGACGGCTTCTTTCCGAAGTCTCTCCGTTGGTGTTTTTGAAATTTAAGCGGCAGGTACCGCGGTCAGGGCTTTATACAGATAGTAACCGGCCACTGCCAGCGCGGAAACGATCGTGAGCCCTGCAATGGCGATGATCTCCCTCCGGCTGATCTGCAGCTTCACTTCCCCGGTATGGGTCAGCTTCAGCCGGTTCGTGACGGGCAGGAGCGCATTGAACAGAACCACCAGAATCAGGGACTGCACCGGGAACAGCGCAAGATTTTTAATGATGCGCGGCAGCGAGAAGATCGTGTACGATTTGCCCAGCAGAAGCATGTAATAGTAATACATACAGATGGGGTTCAAAATGAGATTGCAGATGGCGGTCACGGCGAAGCGGCCCCAGACCACGCGCATGGTTGTGATGGGCGCACGGTAATAGAACAGCGCAAACAGCACGCCGCCGAGGATCTCCACCAGCGTAAACGGGAAGAAAAACGCACCGGACGGGAACAGAAGATTGCCGATGATGTCGCTTGCGGCGGACGTGACCGCAGCCATCACCGGGCCGTAGATCATGGAGCCCAGCGCGTTGACCACAAAACCGAAGGTCACGGTGAGATCCGGGCCGATCGGGATCTTCGCCGATTTGATCGCGATGCGCAGCGCCGTGAGCATGGCGGCAATCACCAGCACCTGCACGGATTTCATTTCCTTGACGGACAAGAGCCAGTATTCGGCAGAAAACGGGGTTTTGAACAGCTTTCGGTTGTTTTCAGACATAAAAATACCTCCTGAGCGTTCGTTGCCACACAGGAGGCTGCCTATGCCAAACCAACCCGGCACGGCCGGGATGCTTTTTCTCCTTATGTAACAGCGGGATGCGGGCGGACAACCGCGGCCAAAAGGCCTTCGTCCGCCAATCAACTCCCCGTATCCGGCGGCACTTAACGCTGTCTGCCCTACTCTGTTTGAGAATACTATACCGCATTTTGGAAAGAAAGTCCAGTATATTTTCCTTGCACGCAAAAAAGGTCCGCTCTTGAGCAGACCTTTCATAGAGAATTCTTTATACTTATTCCTTTTTGGATACCGCAGTCGACAGCACGGTGCCGTCTTCCGCGATCTGACACACGGAGACCTTCACAGGTTCCGGCAGTTCTTTCAGGGTGCACCGCAGTTCCGTATCCGAGACAAACTCGGTCTCCTGCTCCTCGCCGTTGATGCGGATCACACTGAACGGCGTGAAGTTCTCGCCCTTGACCACGATGGTTTTCCAGCGCACGGTCGCTTCTTCGAGCACAACATCCTTTGTCCCGAACCGCATTTTGACGGGCCGGAAGGGATTTTCTCCGCGATACAGGATGCGCTCGCCGTCCATCATATCGTACTGCAGCGTCAGAAGCTCCGTTTCGTACGCGCCGCTCCAATCGTTCATCTGGTGGAATTTCGTCAGCGTGCCGACGTTCATATCCAGCATACCGAACACCTGACTTGCAAGCTGATACGCTTTCAGGTCCTGATCTTCCGTTTCGGTACGCAGATCATAGTTTGCCCAGACCACGTATTCCGTGGTATATGTATTGCCGTCTTCCAGCATTTCGTTTTCGATGCCCAGCGCCGGCATATGGTCGCCGTACAGAACCAGAACCGTGGGCTCCTCGCGGGCTTCCAGTTTTTGTGCAAGCGTGCACATAAAATTATCCATTTCAGAAAGCTGCGTGGCGTAATACTCCAGTTCGCCGCGCAGTTCTTCCTCCTCCACACCGGAGACCACCTCGATCTTCGTATCCGCGCCGTCCTCCGGCGCGGGACCGTGCCCCTGCACCGAAATGGCAAACACAAAGTCGCGTTCCTCGGTGGAATCGAGCGCATCCGTGATGCAGCCCAGAAGGATCTCATCCTTCGCCCAGCCGATCTCCGTGTACTCCACATCCTGCATATACTCAAGGCTCGTGAAAGTCCCGAAGCCGAGGTTGGGATACGCTTTGTTGCGGTCATAGAACGTCGCTGTATTGTTGTGAATGGCGTGGGTCGCGTAGCCGATATCCCGGAGATTGTACGCGATGGATTCGCACGGCTCGTCCTGCAGGGTGGTCACGTACGGGTACTCACCGGTTCCAAACATATGCACATCCATCTGCGTGAGGACTTCAAACTCCGTATTCGCGGTACCGGCACCGACGGAAGGCACCGTGAAAAAGCCGCTCGGGCAGGTATCCTTCAGATGCCGGAAAAACGGGATCGGATCTTCAGAAAATTCGACGCCCTCCAGATAGTTTACATCAAAGAAGGATTCCAGCTGCACGAAAACGAGATTCGGCTTTTCGGGGCAGACCTTATCCTCCGCACGGAGCACTTCATTGACCAGCGTCTGCACCCGGCGCGCGGAATAATCCTCCGGCTTATCGATGCCGCGGTCCACCACGCTGCGGGAAAACGTATACACAAAACCGTACTGCTCCGTCAGGTTGATGACATCCTTATAGGCGATCTCCCCGGCAAAGCCGCTCTGCAGCGGCAGCTTCGGCAGGACCAGAACCCCCAGAACCACAATACCGAGGGTGATAGCGCTGCGCACGGGATGCACCGGCGAGCGCGGGCTTTTGAAAATCAGCAGTGCGAGACCGATCAGCATCAGGACGATCGCCGCGATCACGCCGACAATGGTGCCTATGCTGGCATAAATGCCGATGAACGACCAATCGAGCTGCAGGATGGAGAACTCGATCGCGGAAAACGGCGACACGCGGTAGCCGAGCAGCAGCATATTCGTGACACCCAGCGCCGCCCATCCGGCGCCGATCAGCACGCCGAGGAACCATTTCCGTCTCACAAACAGGCAAAGCGAGATGGTCATCATCAAAAGCAGCACATTCTGCACGAACGCCAGCGGGCGCGCGGAAACATACCCCCAGAATGCGGACAGGCTTTTTCGGTACATCATCTCGATCGTAATATTGAGCAGCAGCGAGCCCAAAAGGCACACCCAAACTGCCTTGTTATTGACAAAAAAAACCCGAATCTTTTTCACGTCATTCCCCTCCGGTCTATACGACGCTCTGAGAGAAAGTATAGTCTTTATGGGACGAAATTTCAATAGCCCCGCAAAAAATGTAAGATTTTCTTCATGCAGAAAGCCCCTGCCGAAAAGCAGGGGCCATTTCTTACGCAAACTGCGCGTTATAAAGCTGTTTGTAGAAGGTATCGCTGTCCATGAGGCTGTCATGGGTGCCTCGCTCCACGATCTCACCGTCGCGCACGACGAGGATCATATCCGCATTGCGGATGGTGGACAGGCGGTGCGCGATGACGAAGCAGGTCTTGTCCGCCATCAGCGTGCGCATCGCGCGCTGGATGTTCTGCTCCGTGCGCGTATCCACGTTGGAGGTTGCTTCGTCAAGGATCAAAAGCGAAGATTCCAGCAGCATGGCGCGGGCGATCGTCATCAGCTGCTTCTGGCCCTTCGAGATGTTGGAGCCGTCATCGTCGAGCACGGTGTCGTAGCCCTCCGGCAGGGTGAGAATATAGTCATGGATGCTGCACGCCTTGCAGACGCGCTCCACATCCTCGCGGGTGGCGCTTTCGCTGCCATAGGCGATGTTCTCATACACGGTGCCGTTAAACAGCCACGTATCCTGCAGCACCATGGAATAGTTGAGGCGCAGACTGCTGCGGGTCAGATTCTGCACGGGGTGGCCGTCCAGCTTGATCTCACCGCTGTCCACATCATAGAACCGCATGAGCAGGTTGATGATGGTCGTTTTGCCGGCACCCGTGGGGCCGACGATCGCGATCAGCGCGCCCTTCGGCACATGGAGAGACAGATCGTGGATGATCTGCCGGTCTTCCGTATAGCCGAAGTTGATGTGCTCGAGGGAGACTTCGCCCTCCACGGCCTTCATATCGATGGCTTCGGCGGCATCCACCGGTTCGGGGTCCTCATCCAGCAGGCGGAACACGCGCTCCGCCGCGGAGAATGCGGACTGCAGCTCACCGATGATGTTGGCGATCTCGTTGATCGGGCCGCTGAAACGGCGGGAATACAGCACGAAGGATGAGATATTTCCGATGGAAATGGCGCCGTTCAGAAACAGGATCGCGCCGAACATACTCACCAGCGACATGGACAGGTTGTTCACGAAGTTGACGGAGGGACCCACCATGGCACCGTAGTAATCGGCCTTGTAGTAGGCTTCCACGGTCTCATCGTTCTGCACGTCCAGCTTTTTGATGGTGTTCTCCTCCTGCCCGTAGGCACGGAGCGTTTTCTGGCCGCTGATCATTTCCTCCACAAAGCCGTTCAGCTCGCCCAGTTTGGCGGAGCGTCTGCGGAACAGCGGGCGGGTGAAGCTCGTGATCTTCTTCGTCATGATGAAGGTCAGCGGCACGGTGACCACGAAGATCAGAACGAGGATCGGCGAGATGGAAACCATCATGAACAGAGCACCGCCCACCGTGACGACGCTGGAAAACACCTGTACCACGTCGTGCGACAGGGAGGTATTGATGGTATCGATGTCATAGGAAATGCGGCTGAGGATATCACCGGTCTGGTTGTTGTCGAAATAGCCGACCGGCAGCTCTGTGAGCTTATTGAATACGTCGCGGCGCATGGTATTGACCACGCGGCGGCTGATGGCGATCATCAAGCGGGACATGACGTAGCCGAGCAAAGAGGAAGCCACATACAGCGCGAGCATCAGCAGGCAGTAGATCCACACCTTGTCGAGCTGCACCTTACCCTTGCCCAGTTCCATGGAATCGATGGCGAGGCCGGACATATACGGGCCGACCAGGCCCAGCAGGTTGCCGCCGATGGTGAGCAGGATGCACAGGAACAAATAGAGCTTGTTCTGCATCAGGTACGGCATCAGGCGGGACAGGATGGCGGTTTTTTCCATTTTTACCTTTTCGGGCTTACTCATTTCTGAACCGCCTCCTTTCCGGTTTCATCGGCACGCCGGTCGCCAATCTGAGAATCACCGATCTCGCGGTACAGCGGGCAGGATGCCATGAGCTCCTCATGGGTCCCCATGCCGATGACCCGGCCGTTTTCCATAACCAAAATCTTTTCCGCGTGCATGATGGAGCTGACGCGCTGCGCCACAATGATCTTCGTGGCGTCCGCATAGTGCTTGCGGATCTCCTCACGCAGGCGGGCATCGGTCTTATAGTCAAGCGCACTGGAGGAGTCGTCCAGCACGAGGATCTCCGGATCTCCGGCCAAGGCGCGGGCGATCAGCAAACGCTGCTTCTGGCCGCCGGAGAGGTTCGCACCCTTGATGGCAACGGGCGCATCGAGGCCGCCCTGCTCTTCGATGAACTCGAGCGCCTGTGCGCGGCGGGCAGCTTCCAGCAGTTCTTCATCGGAGAGATTGCGCCCGAGGCGGATGTTCTCGCGGATGGTATCCTTGAAGAGCGTATCGTTCTGGAACACCACGCCGAATTTGCGGCGCAGATCCACCGTGGCGTAATCGCGGATGTCCACGCCGTCGATCTGGATGGAGCCCTCGGAAATGTCATAATAGCGCATCAACGCACGGATCACCGTGGATTTGCCGGCACCGGTCGCGCCGATGATGCCCAGCGTCTCGCCGCGTTTGAGGGCGAAGTTCAGGTCTTTTACGGCAAAGGTGCCGCGCTCGTAGCGGAAGGTGACATTGTCGAACGTGATGTGCGAGGCGTTTTCCGGCAGGAAGCTGAACTTCGGGGCCTCCTCGAACAGCTCCACCGGGGTATCCAGCACCTCCAGCACACGGGCGGAGGAAGCCGCTGCGCGGGAGAACATATTGAAAATGCGGGTGATGGCCATCATGGCATTCATCACGATGGTGAACAGGTTCATAAACGCGATGATCTTGCCGATCTCCGTGGTGCCGTTGTGTACGCGGTAGCCGCCGGCCAGAATGACCGCGACCACGCCGGCGTTCAGCACCATGGTCATGATAGGGTTGATGAGCGCCATGGTCGTCTCGGCATGGCGTTCGCGCTGGGTCTGCTCGTCGTTCACTTTCTTGAAGCGGCGGCGCTCGTAGTCGGATTTGGACAGTGCCTTGATGACGCGCACGCCCACGGCGTTTTCACGCACCACGCGCAGCAGGGCGTCGGAACCGCGCTGCACGATCTTGAACAGGCGGATGCCCTTTCTGGAGACGTAGAGCGTCAGACTGCCGAGAATGGGCAGGGTCGCGATCATGATCAGCGTCAGGACCGGGTCGAGCGTCAGGGTCACGATGATGCCGCCGATCAGAAGGATCGGTGCGCGCACGCCGATGCGCTGGATCATGCCCACGGTCTGGTGCAGCACGTATGTATCACTCGTCATACGGGAGATGAGGGACGGGATGGAAAGGAGGTCCACCTGCCGCTCGGAAAGATACGAGATCTTCGCGAACAGGTCGTGGCGGATCTGCCGTGTGCAGTCGCGTGCCACGGAGGACGCCATGCGGTTGGCGGTGATGTTGCCGGCCCAGCCAATCATGGCGCAGAGGATCATCAGAAGGCCCCAGATCACCACCGGGCGGATCTGCCCGAGGGGAATCAGATCATCGATTATATAGGAAAGGATCCACGGGATGATCAGCTCCACGATGGTGCCGATCACCTTGATGGAAAGCCCGAGACTCATCCGTGGGATGAAGGGCTTCAGATACACAGCCAGTCTTTTCACGTCATTTTCCCTCACTTTTCAGCAGAGTTTTTCGCTTCGATACTTGCATATGCAACTATTTTACCACGCCCCACCCGGGATTGCAAGGCTAACCCGTCATATTCTGTATAAATCTTGACTTTTCTCTTGGTACGCAGTATACTGGGTGAAATATTTTTCATTAAGGATGGTGAATGCGATGCTGCATACCGACTTTGACCCCTGCAAAACAGCCATTATCAATCCCGCGGATCATTTCCCGCCGAATCCGGAGATGCCCGAAAATCTCATCGGCGTATTTTCCTACAAAATTGTGGACGAATATGTCAATAAGCTGAACGCCGTGGAGGTGGCCCGTTCGAATACCTGCATGGGTCCGCTGCGCATATGGAAATGCAAATGGCCGGACGGCACTGAATTCGCCCTCACCATGATGACCGTGGGCGGCCCGAGTGCCATCAGCATCATGGAGGAGACCATCCCCATGGGTGTCAAACGCTTTGTGATGCTCGGCTCCTGCGGTGCGCTGGACCACAACATCACCGCCGGGCACATCATCGTGCCGGAAGCCGCCGTGCGGGACGAAGGCACCTCCTACCACTATCTGCCCGCTGCAGAGGAAGTTGCGCTCGACGCGCGCTGCGTCGATGCCGTCTGCAAGGCGCTCGAATCCCTCGACGCCCCCTACGCCCGCACAAAGACATGGACCACCGATGCTTTCTACCGCGAGACCCGCGCCAAAATGGAAAAGCGTCTCCAGCAGGGCTGCGCCGTGGTGGAGATGGAATGTGCTTCCATGGCCGCGGTCGCACAGTTCCGCGGAGTGGATTTCGCGCAGTTCTTCTGGGCTGCGGATTCCCTTTCCGGCGAAGTCTGGGATGCCCGCAACCTCTCCGCACTGGGTATGGACGAAAATGCACTGTATATGGAAACGGCTGTACGTGCATTTCGGTACATGTAAGCGCATAAAAGTTAACAAAACCTTAAATTTCCCCGTGCGTACTGGAAATGCACGGGGAAATCGTTTATACTCATTTTAGTAGTATGGAAATACTTTGTTTGAGAAAGGATGACGGCTTATGAACATGGAAGCCATGACCATCGCGAATCTTTACGACCTGCAGCACACGGCGGCAAAACCGCTGATGGAAAACCTCACCTACCCGTGGGAAGTGCTGCCGCTGATCGGAGAATTCATCCTCGGGCTGGGCGAGACTTTGTCCCCCGAGGAATACGAGCGCCGCGAGGGCAATGTGTGGATCGCCCGCAGCGCCAAGCTGTATCCGAACATTTACATCGCCGGGCCCACAATCATCGGGCCGAATACCGAGGTGCGCCCCGGTGCGTTCATCCGCGGCAATGCGCTGATCGGTGCCGGCTGCGTGGTGGGCAATTCCACGGAAATCAAAAATGCCATTTTGTTTGACGGCGCGCAGGCACCGCATTACAACTACATCGGCGACTCCATCCTCGGCTATAAGGCGCACACCGGCGCCGGTGCCATCACCTCCAACCTGAAGCAGGATCACTCCGCCGTCAGCATCCTCTTTGACGGCGAGCGCGTGAACACCGGGATGCGCAAATTCGGCGCGATGCTGGGCGACCACGCCGAGGTGGGCTGCGGCAGCGTGCTGAATCCCGGCACGGTGGTCGGCCGCGGTGCCCGCATTTACCCGCTTTCCATGGTGCGCGGTTTCGTGCCCGGTTTCAGCATCTACAAGCACGCCGGAGAAATTGCCGCCATACGCGAAAGCTGAAAGGGGCTTTGCCTATATGGACACCATTAACGAAATTCTTCTCTGGATCTTAAACTCGCGCTTCAACGCCACGCTGATGCTTCTGATCCGGTTCATCACACCGTTTTTCGCGCTGTACGTGATCTGGCGCTGCTACACCTCTTTTAAGAAGGGACAGCGCCGCAAAGACCCGGTGATCATTCTGGAGGATGCTTCCACCGGCACAGCGTTCCCGGTTTTGTACTGGGAAAACTCCATCGGCCGCAGCCGAAGCTGTGATATCCAGATCCCGGATGACTCCGTCTCGCGCGATCACGCCGTGCTGATGCGCCGCGAGGAGGGCTGGTTTATCTGCGACACCGATTCCCACCTCGGCACAAAGGTGCGGGGCAAAACGATCACCGAGCCCACCTTGGTGCAGATCGGGGATAAGATCAAAATCGGCCCCATGACGCTCATCCTGAAAAACACAGCGGATGCCGTCGTCAAAAAACGCCGGATCTTCACCGGCTTCACCCAAAATGCCGCCTCCCCCTTCCGCCTGATGCTGCTCGTCACGTTGGTGCAGATCTCCATGACGCTGCAGCTGCTCCTCGGCACCGGCAGTTTCCGGAAAGATGCTGTTTGGCCCTTTCTGGTGCTGTTCTGCGCGGGATGGATCCTCTATTTCTTCTCCCGCCGCATTTTGAAACGTGTCAGCTTTGAAGTGGAAACCGCCGCGCTGCTTCTGAGCAGCATCGGCATTCTGCTTCTGAGCGGACAAGGTCTCGCTGCCGTAAAAATGCAGCTGATCGGTTTTCTCCTCGGCATCGTGCTGTTCTGCATTCTCGTGTGGTTCGTCAGCGATCTGGACCGTGTGATGAAAGCCCGCATGTTCATTGCCATTGCCGCGCTGCTGCTGTTTGCCGTGAATCTCGTGCTGGGCACCACGGTGTACGGCTCCAAAAACTGGATCATCATCGGCCCGGTGAGTTTTCAGCCCTCCGAGCTAATCAAGATCGCGTTCATCTTTGTGGGCGCCTCCACACTCGACCGCCTGCAGACCAAGAAGAACCTGACGGTCTTCATTCTCTTTGCCGGCGCGTGCCTTGCCTGCCTGTTTTTGATGCGCGACTTCGGCACAGCGCTCATCTTCTTCGCGACGTTCCTCATCATCGCGTTCATGCGCTCCGGCAGCTTCCGAACGATTTTCCTGATCCTCGCCGCAGCAGCTTTCGGCGTCTTCCTCATTCTGCAGTTTCTGCCCTACGTGGCGCAGCGCTTTGCCGGCTGGATGCACGTTTGGGAGCACCCGCAGGACAGCCTCGGCTACCAGCAGGTGCGCACGATGACGTACATCGCCAGCGGCGGTCTCGGCGGCATGGGGCTTGGCAACGGCTGCCTCAAATACGTGGCCGCTTCGGACAGCGACCTCGTCTTTGGTATGCTCAGTGAAGAACAGGGCCTTCTGATGGGCCTGGTGGTACTGTTCGGCCTCGCGCTTTTTGTGCTTTACGCCCGCAGCGATGTCACCCGCAGCCGCTCCACGTTCTATGCCATCGCCGCGTGTGCGTCTGCCGGCCTGCTTTTGTTCCAGACCTGCCTGAATATTTTCGGCCCGCTGGATATCCTGCCGCTGACCGGCGTGACCCTGCCGTTCATCAGCTCCGGCGGCTCCAGCATCATCTCGGTCTGGGGGCTGATGGCCTTCATCAAAGCCTCGGACGAGCGCACCTATGCCGCAAAACGCGGCGGACGGCGCAGTGCCGCTGCCGCTGCAGATGATATTTACACCGGCCGTTATCCCGATGACCCCAACCAGCCGATGCCCCTCATTCAGCCCACGCCGGTAAGCCCAGTCAAGCCGAAAACCTCGGGCACGGCTTCTCCCGCGCCGCGCACCGCACGCACCACGGGCACGACCGCATCCCCGCAGACGCGCCGGATGCAGGTACGCATCCCGGAGGAGGAACTGGCGCCGGACAGGGCCCGGCCCACCCGCAGAAAGGAAGGTGACCCGCGCAGATGAAAACGACCGGCTTTCGCTCCTTTGTCCTCTACATTCTGCTGTTCGCCTTTCTCGGCGGCATCGGATATTTCCTCTTTAATCTCGTCATGAACGGCGACCGCTGGGTCGCGCAGCCCTATAACGGGCATATTTACGCCAGCGGCACTGCCCTGCCCGCCGGCACCATCACCGACCGCACCGGGATGATCCTCGCGGAAAGCACGGACAGCGCCCGCGTTTACGCCGAAAACGAGAGCGTGCGCCGCTCCCTGCTGCACACAGTGGGCGATTCCAGCGGCTACATCAGCACCTCTGTGCAGGCCGTACACCGTTCTGACCTCATGGGCTACAATTTGTTCACCGGCCTCAACCGTACGATCTTCTCCGGGTTCGGCAGCAACCTGCAGCTTTCCATCGATGCCAACGCCAACGCCGCCGCCTACCGCGCGCTGGAAGGCCGCCGCGGCGCGGTGTTCCTGTTCAACTACAAAACCGGCGAAACGCTGGTGAAAGTCAGTGCGCCCTCGTACGACCCCATGCACGTCCCTGGGGATCTGCTGGACAACACGGCGTACAGCGGTGTGTTCCTCGATCACACGCTCTCCTCCACCTACACTCCCGGTTCCATCTTTAAGCTTGTTACAGCTGCCGCCGCGATGGAAGTTTTCCCCGATTGGGAGACCCGCACATACAACTGCTCCCAGTCCTGGACGGTCAACGACAGTGCCGTTACCTGTCTCGACTGGCACGGCGACCTCAACATGAAACAGGCCATGGGCCATTCCTGCAACATCTATTTTGCTAAGCTTGCGCTGGATATTGGTGCCGAGCAGCTGCAGGAAACGGCCGAACGCATGGGTTTTGGAGATCAGTTCCATTTTGATTCCATCACCACCGCCGCCAGCAGCCTCGATCTTTCGACAGCTTCCGACCTGGAGCTCGCCTGGTCCGGCGTGGGACAGGCCGACGTGATGACGAACCCGTACCACATGGCGCTTCTGATGGGTGCCGTCGCAAACGGCGGCACGGTCACGGAACCGTATCTCATCGGCCGCAGCAACGGCACACGGTATGATCTTCTGGACCGCAGTACCGCCGAGGCCTTACACAAGCTGATGCGCAACAACGTGGACTACTATTACGACTACAGCCTCTTCGGCGGCTACACCGTCTGCGCGAAGACCGGCACCGCCGAGGTCGGCGGACGGAACCCCAACTGCTGGATGGTCGGTTTCTGCGAAGACACCGACGCCCCCTACGCCTTTGCGGTCTGCGTGGAAGACGGCAGCTCCGGTATGTACACGGCCGGCCGCGTCGTTTCCGCCGCTTTGAACGCGCTGTACTGAACCACAAATCAAACTATCCGCCGGATGCCCTGTGGGACCCGGCGGACTTTTTGTGCCCAAAACGCAACGAAACCCAGGTTTTACCCCGGGTTTCGTTGCTTGAAAAAGGAGATTTATGAAAAAGACTCGTACTCAAAAGGAAATCAGCCGCCCGTATATTCGGAGAGCGTTAAGGCGATCTCCAGCGTTTCCCGCGTGGAGGGTCTGTACACCTCAAGCTGCATGATGTCTCCGGGCTTGCCGGCGTGGATCATCCGGCGCATGACCGCTTCGCTTGTCAGCTCCGTGCCGTTCATCGAGAGGATCACATCGCCCTCCCGGAGACCGGAAGCCACCGCGTGCGCCGTATTCAGCGTCGCCACATATTCGCCCTGCGGCAGGCCGTAGAAGCGGCCGGTCAGGCTGTCGATAAACTGACCGGAAATACCCAGCATCGCTCTGTCCTTCACGTAGCCGTACCGGATGAGATCCGAAACAATCGTCTGCGCGAAATCGCTGGGAATGGCAAATCCGAGACCCTCATAGCCGGTTGCGGCGATCTTGGCGGAATTGATGCCGATCACCTGACCGTACTGATTGACGAGCGCACCGCCGGAATTGCCGGGGTTGATGGCCGCATCGGTCTGGATATATTCCATGGTATATCCCGTGGTCTGATTGGGAATGGCACGGTTGAGTGCCGAAACGTAACCGATCGTTACGCTGGAGCTGAATGCGGAACCGCCGGGGTTGCCGATGGCGATCACTTTGTCGGCGACACGAAGATCTGCCGAAGAACCAAACGACGCCGGTGTAAGTTCCGTGCCCTGCAGGCTGTCTGTATGGATCCGGATCACGGCAAGGTCCGTCAGCGAATCGCTGCCGATCAGCTCGGCCTCGTGCGAGGAACCGTCGTACAGAACCACCTTGAGGGACGTTGCGCCGTCCACCACATGGGCGTTCGTCAGGATATAGCCTTCCGCATCCATTACAATGCCGGAGCCCTCACCCGCCGGTGCTACGCGGCTGGAGGTCTGCATGAACCCGTAATAGTCGTTGATCTGATAATTCTGGATGCACACCACGGAGGGGACCACCTGCTCGGCGATGTCCTGATCCGTCATCACGGAGACGGCACCCATTTCCGCTTCCGGTTCCGCTTCCACCACCCGATTGATGGTGAATGCTGCACCGCCGTCCTGTTCTGCCGCCTGAATCCGCACCCGGCCGGATTGGATCATCCAAACAAAGGCGCCGAGAGTTGCGACGGAAGTCACCGCACAGCACAGAAACACAGCCAAAAGCTTCACACCGAACGGCGTGCTGCGTGTTTTGCGGGGCGGTGTCGGCTGCGGCGTATACACCGGGCGATACGCCTGCGGTGTGTGCGGTCCGGAATGGTATTCTCCGGTCTGCGCATTCCATGTATAGGACTGCGGGTTCGGAGACGAGGTGTTCTGCGGCGGGCTGTATGCGCCGCCGTAAGGGTACGATGGTGAATCGGTACGCGGTGTACTCTGCGGAACAGAGCCGCTTTCCCGATCGAAATTCTCGTGATGATCACGCATGATCGTCTGCTCCTTTCACATAATAGCATATTTTTATCGGTTTTTCAACCTTTATTTTCTCCCTCTTTTCCGATTTCTATTATCCTTTTCTATTGTGAATTTCATGTGAAATATTCTGATTTGCAGATGAAAAAAGCAAGAACAGAGTATTAACACTTTTTGACCGTCCTTTTACGGCATAAAAACGGCGGACCGCCCAAAAGCAGTCCGCCGAAAAATCTCAATATACAGATCAGCCGACAACGACCTTGCCGTCCACCAGAACGGTCTTCACCGTGGAAGCCACGGCATCCCATGTGCCGTCCATCAGCACGAGGTCGGCATCCTTGCCCACTTCGATGGAACCGACGCGGTCCGCGGCACCGATGTGCTCGGCAGCGTTGATCGTGATGGCACGCAGAGCATCGAATTCGTCCATGCCGGACTTCACCGCCAGTGCGGCGCACAGCGGCAGATAGCTTTCCGGAATGACCGGGGAGTCGGTGATGATGGCCACGCGGCAGCCGGCCTTGGCGAGAATGCCCGGTGTGGTGAAGGTCTTGTTGCGCAGCTCAAACTTCGTTGCATGGGTCAGAGACGGGCCTACAGCAAGCGGCAGGTCTTCCTCCACGAGGTCCTCCACGATGAGGTGGCCTTCCGTCACGTGTTCGAGGGTCAGCTTCACGCCGAATTCCTTCGCAATGCGAATCGCAGTAAAGATGTCGTCCGCGCGGTGTGCGTGTGCCTTGAGCGGCTTTTCGCCGTGGATGACCGGCAGCAGGGCCTCAAGCTTGAAATCGAGCGCGGGCATCTTGGTCACGTCTCCGTCGGCGGCCTGCTTCTTCGCGTCATACTCCTTAGCCTTCAGCAGCATTTCGCGCAGCTTGGCGGCTGTGGACATACGGGCGTAGTTGTTTTTATCCTTATAGCAGCGCTTCGGATTCTCGCCGAACGCACACTTCATAGCAGCGTACGGATCCACGATCATCTTCTCCACGCGGTTGCCGACGGTCTTGATGACCGCAAACTGGCCGCCCAGCACGTTGGCAGAGCCCGGGCCGGTGCAGACGGTGGTGACACCGGCTTCCAGCGCCTCGCGGAAGGTGGGATCCTGCGGGTAGATGCCGTCGATGGCACGCAGGTGCGGGGTGAGAATATCGTTCATTTCATTGTAATCCTGGCCTTCAAAGCCGATGCCGCTGCCGTCCAGACCGATGTGGCAGTGGGCTTCCACAAAGCCGGGATAGATATGCAGGCCGGAAGCGTCGATGACTTCGCAGTCCGCCGCAAGGTTTTCGCCGATGGCCGCGATCTTACCGTTCTCCACCAGAATGTCTGCGCGGATGGGGTCACGATGGATGGCGTCAAAAATGGTACCGTTTTGAATCAGGATCATAAGAACAACTCCTCAAACGAAATTTATTCCGAGAGCTTCATGCTCTTCAGGGCTTTTTGGATCACGACTGCGAGCGGCACGGAGATGAGCACCGCCAGAACGGCGTTCACAGAGCTGGCGGTCAGCTTGGTGACGAGGGAGATCAGCGCCGCCTCATGCGCACTGCCGACCAGCACCGCCGTGATATAGGATTTTGCGAGATACAGCACGATGTACGTTATACTGCCGGCCACGCCCGCAATGAAATACCGCGGGATAGAGATCTTGCACTCGCCCAGCATACTGCCGTGACGATTGCCGCGGTGTGCAATGATGCCGCAGACAAACGCCAGCAGGAACTTAAACAGAAACGTAAACGGCGCGGACGTGACATACGCCGGATTCAGCAGGTCATACAGCGCGGCACCGATACCGGAGGCCAAACCGCCGCCCACCGGGCCCATCACAAAACCGGCCAGCAGGCAGAACACATTGCCCAGATGAATGCGGGAAATGTCGCCCACCGGAACCGGAACGGGAAAACTCAGATAGTTGGAAACGAAAACCAGCGCACCCAAAAGACCGATCGTAACGATTCTGTAAATGGAACTTTTGCTTTTCATAAAATCACTACTCCCTTATTATATCGTATATTTCGATGTAGTCAAGTATATCTCCAATCTGGCCTTATCTCAATACCCAGTTTTGAACAAAGTTATAAGGTCAGATAAGTTGAGCCGTATGGTCAGACCGCCCACTTGCAATCGGGCGGCAAACACGGTATACTGAAAGCATCCGAAAAAGGAGGTGCAGGTTCTTTGACCGAGGTGTATTTTGTCCGCCATGCCGAACCGAATTTCAAAAATCATGACGATCTCACCCGCGAGCTGACCGAAAAGGGAATGCGGGACCGGCTGCTCGTCACGAAGTTTCTCTGGGACAAGCAGATCGCCGCCGTGTTTTCCAGCCCCTACAAGCGGGCAGTGGACACCGTGCAGGATTTTGCGGACCGCGCCGGCCTGACGGTTCAGACCGATCCCGACCTGCGGGAACGCCGCGTGGACAGCGTGTGGATCGAGGATTTTGACGCATTCTGCAAACAACAGTGGGCGGATTTTGATTACCGCCTCACGGACGGCGAGACGCTGCGCATGGTGCAGACCCGGAACCTCGCGGCACTCCGCCGCATTCTGGCGCAATGCCCGGAGCAGGCGGTGGCCGTCGGCAGCCACGGCACGGCGCTGAGCACCCTGATCCGGTACTTTGACCCCACGTTCGGCCATGCGGATTTTGTGTCGATCCAGAAGCTGATGCCGTGGATCGTGCGGTTCACCTTCGACGGTACCCGATGCACGTCCGTTACGGAATATGATGTATTCACCGGTCAGGTGCGCACGCGCACGCCGGCCGTCTCTGAGATAAGGATGGGATAATATGGCAAAGGTAAAAGCAGTTATTTTTGATATGGACGGCACCGTCGCCGACACACTGGCATCCATCGCCGGCTTTGGCAACGCGGCGCTCACGGCGCACGGCTACCCCGCACTGGACGTAGAGCTCTACCGGCAGCTCGTCGGCAACGGCGCCGATGTCCTGATGCGCCGTATGCTGACGGCCGCCGGTGCAGACTACACCGAAGACACCGTGAAAGCCCTGCGCAAAACATACGATGCGCTCTACGAGGCCGACCCCACCAAGCTGGTGGTACCGTACCCAGGCATCCCCGAACTGCTCCGCACCATCCGGGCGGACGGCGTGAAGACCGCGATCCTCTCGAATAAGCCGGACAACATGACCTGCTTCATCGCCGCAGCGCTCTTCCCCGGCCTGTTCGACATCGTCCACGGGCAGCGCGCGGATTTCCCCAAAAAGCCCGATCCCACCGCCGTGCTCCTCCTCTGCGAAGAGCTCGGCGTCACCCCCGCCGAATGCCTCTATGTGGGCGACAGCGGCGTGGATATGCAGACCGGCAAAAACGCCGGCATCGTCTCCGCCGGTGTGACGTGGGGCTTCCGCGGCGCGGAAGAACTGCAGGCAAACGGCGCAGATTCCCTCGCACACACCGCAGAAGAGCTGATTTCCATAATTATGTAAACTAAAAGTGTGTCTTCCACAGAAGAGGCTCTCGCACGGATGACTTCTCTCCGATAACAGCAAACGCCCTGAACCCACGGTTCAAGGCGTTTTTTGTTATCGGTTCTGTTTTCTTGTCCGGATTTCTTCAAAATGGGCTCTCGTTGTGCCCACGGAGCGCGACTCCAGCCAGAATGGACAGGACTTCGGATCCGCGAACCCGCTGTACATCCCGCCGCACAGACCGGAATGATCCGACCCGCCGGAAATGTACAGACCCTTCTCCAGGCCGATGCGCTCCGCCTCCGCCTTTTCTTCTTCGGTCAAATCCGGGTGCCACGCCTCGAGACCGTCGATGCCCATTTCGACCAGCGCATCGATGTGCTGCAGCTGTTCGTGCGGATGCGCCACCAGAATGATGCCGCCCGCGTCGTGCACGAGGCGGATGATCTCCTCCGCATTTTTGAACGGGTGACTCGGCGGCACCTCATGCCGGCGATCCCCATACACGGTGAGGAAAAAGTCATAATAGTCGAGGTCCGTCACCTGCCCCTTGTGCTTCATCGCACGGAAAACGTGCTCGTTGCACAGCCACGCGATGCCCTTATTGTACTCGAGCACCTCGTCCCACGTGATGTCTTTGAGCAGCCCTTCCCGCAGACCGCGCTCAAAGAGGATGCGGGTCTGGTCCGTCTCGCGGGCTGCCATCTGCCGCAGGTAGTCTGCCATCGGCGGGTAGGCGGGGTCAAAATGATAGGCTGTGAGGTGGAAGTTCTCGTCCGTACCATCCGCACGCTTCAACGCCGGGCACGGTGCGGTGAACTCCACGCCGAAAATGCATTCCAGCCCCAGACGGTCACATTCCGCTTTGAATTCCGTGTAGCCCGTCGCGGTGTCGTGGTCGGTCAGTGCGGCGGCACCGTATCCTTCCGCGGCAGCCTGCCGTGCCAGTTCGGCCGGCGTGAATTTGCCGTCCGAATGGGTGGAATGGTTATGCAGATTGGCGTAAAACTCCATAGTGCGTCCCTCTTTTCGCAGAATATGGTTTACATAATTTATTTCTCGTCCACGGGCAGCCCGGCAAGGTACCGGCGCACCATGTCGAGTGCCTTGGAAGCCGAGCAATGGCGGTGCCACTCACGGTCTCTTCGTCTGCCAAACGGCATACGCTTTGCGACCCACGTGTTTTCGCCGTCACTGAGCGCGATATACACAAGACCCACCGGCTTTTCCTCTGTTCCGCCGCCGGGGCCGGCAATGCCCGTGATGCCGATGCCGATATCCGCACCGCTCACGCGCACGATGCCCTCTGCCATGGCGCGGGCGGTCTCTTCACTGACAGCACCGTGGGCGGCAAGCGTTTCATGCGGCACGCCGAGAAGCTGTTCCTTCACGGCATTCGCATATGTGATGCAGCCCATCTCGAAAACCTCGGAAGACCCGGACACATCCGTGATGCGCTTACCCAATAGGCCGCCGGTACAGGATTCCGCTGTAGCGAGCTTCTTGCCGGTGCGGCGCAGCTCCTGCACGACGAGTTCCTCTAAGGTCTCCACGTCCACGCTGTATACAAAATTGCCGATGCGGCGGCGGATCTCCTCCACGACCGGGCGGCACATCTCATCCGCTTCTTCCTTGGTAGCGGCCTTGGCCGTGACGCGCACGAACATCTCTCCCTCCTTGGCGTAGGGCGCTGCTGTGGGATTGCTGTTCTGCATCAGGTCATCGAGCATCTGCGCCACGGCACCTTCGCCGCGGCCGAATACGTGCACGCTGTGCGAGGAGATGACCGCATCCTGAAAGCGCGCCAAATACGGCACGACGTACTCGTGCAGCATGGGGGTGAGTTCCGAGGGCGGGCCCGGCAGCATGATGACGATCTTGCCGTTCTCCGTTTCAAAGGCGCAGCCCGGCGCGGTGCCGTGGTCGTTGGGCAGCACGGTGCAGCCCTCCGGCAGCATGGCCTGCTTTTTCTGGTTGTCCGCCATGTTCTCCCCGAAATATTCTTTGAGGCGTTCATAGCTGGAGGATTCGAGCACCAGCTTTCTGCCCGCCGCTGCGGCCACCGTTTCCTTGGTCAGGTCGTCGCCGGTGGGCCCGAGGCCGCCGGTGGTGATCAGAATATCGCTGCGGGACAGCGCCTGCCGCACCGCGTCCTCCATGCGGGCGGGATTATCCCCCACGACCGCTGCGTATAAAAGATCGATACCCAGCATGGAAAGTGCCTTCGCCACGATGGTGGTATCCGTGTTCACGGTCTGTCCGAGCAAAAGCTCCGTTCCAACCGATAAAACCTCTGCGTGCATAAAAACCGTCCTTTCTTGTTGGTTTTGTCCAGTGTATTTTCCACGAAAAATATAGATTTTTGCGTATGATCCAAACTTTGTTTTTCTATAAAAGTATTTGACAAAAAGCCCTTGACTTTTTTCGTTTCCGTGCTAATATGGTCTCCAATCCGGATTTTCCGCACAGGATTGCATCCGGAAAGGGTTCCATCCGACTTTTGATTTTGCTACATATAGTATTCGAGAAAAGGAAACGGTGATTGTTATGGCAGCCATCCAGGAAATCACAAAACGCGCCCTCAGACGTACCGCCGAAGCCGTATCAGACGGCTGGTACTTCGGGGACGAAGAAAGTAAGCACCGCGCCCGGCACCTGCAGTTCAACTACACGAACAACATCATTGCAAACTGGGTGGGCGGCAATTTCTTCACCGGCATTATGCTGCTTTTGAACGCCGATGACGGATTCATCGGCCTGATGTCCATTTTCGTATTTTCCGCAAACTGTCTGCAGATTCTGTCCTCCATGCTGCTGGAGCGCTTCAAGACCCGCAAGCGCCTGATCATCACCGTGCGGCTCATCGTGCAGTTCATCAACATTCTCTTCATCGGCGCCATTCCGCTGTTCCCGCTGGAGAATCAGGCAAAGCTGGTCATTCTCGGTGCTTCGGTGCTGATCCTCAACGTCCTGAGCGCCCTGATCGCCCCGGGCTTTTCCGTGTGGCACATCCAGCTCATCCCGCAGCACGTGCGCGTCAAATATTTCTCGTTCCTCTCCATGACGAACGGCATCATCGTCGCGGTCTTCAATCTGATCGGCAGCGCCATCGTCGACCACTTCGGCAGCCTCGGGCTGGAGGTGTGGGGATTCGCCGTGATGCGCATCATCGCGTTCGGCGTGCTGATCTACGATCTGTTCCTGCTCTCCCGCATGAAAGAAGAACCGTATCCGCTGAGCGAGAAAAAGACATCTCTCGCAGATCTGCTGATCAAGCCGTTCAAGGAGACGCGGTACCTGCGTGTTGTGGCGTTTGCCTTCACGTGGTGCATGATCGCGAACATCCCCGGCTCCTACTATTCCGTGTATCTGCTGCGCAATCTGGAGGTCAGCTATTCGTTCATCACGCTGATCAGCATGCTGAACGTGCCGATCCTCGTTCTGCTGACGCCGCTCTGGTCCCGCATTCTGCGCCGATTCTCCTGGCTGAAGACCTGCAACATCGCGATCCTGCTGTATGCATTCCACTATTTGCTGCTCGGCTGCATCAACAAGGGCAACGTCATGTGGCTCTACCCCGCCACGCTGATCTACGCGTACGTTCTGGCCGTGGGCATCAACCTGTCCTTCACGAATGTGCCGTACATCAACATTCCGGAGAAGAACCAGACCATTTTCATCAGCTTCTACACCACGATGAACAACCTCGGTGCACTTTTGGGCGTCACCTTCGGCCGCGAGTTCATCGCCCTTACGGAGGGGCTGTCCACGCCGGATTTCTCCAACAAGCAGCTTCTGATGTACACCGTGTTCGGTCTGATGGTACTCGGCGCCGTCGTGATGTTCTTCCTGCGGCGTTCCCTAGATAAATCCGATCGAAAAGCCGCAGAAAACACCTGACCTGCGGAAGATCCGCAGGCCGGTTCAAACAAAATTACAGGTAACGTACCTCGACGTTTTTAAGGCAGTCTTCCACGAGTGCCTCGACGTCGAGGTTTTTTTCTGCCGCTTCCACGATGTTCAGCGTGGGGCGGGTGCGCGGATGGCGCGGCGTAAAGACCGTGCAGCAATCCTCGTACGGTTCGATCGAAATATCATACGTATCGATGCGGTGCGCGATGGCCACGATCTCCGATTTGTCGCTGCCGATGAGCGGACGGAAAATCGGCATATTGGCGGCGGCATCGGTGCAGGCAATGGCCTGGATCGTCTGGCTTGCCACCTGTCCGAGGCTTTCTCCGGTGATGAGCGCGCTGCACTCCTTCTCGCGGGCAATGCGCTCCGCGGCACGCATCATGAATCGGCGCATGATGACCGTTGCCAGCTCTTCGGGGCAATGATCACGAATCTCTTCCTGGATCTTCGTGAACGGCACGGTGATCATCTCCATGCGGCCGGCGTATTCGCCCACCTTTTTGAGCAGGGAAACGACCTTCTCGTGTGCGCGCTCGCTGGTATACGGCGGGCTGGCGAAATGGATCGCGGTCAGCTCCACGCCGCGCTTGGCCATCATCCACGCCGCGACCGGGCTGTCCAGACCGCCGCTGATGAGAATGGCCGCCTTGCCGCCGGTACCCACCGGAATGCCGCCGGCGCCGGGCTTCGTTTCGCCGTGAATGTACGCGGCCTTTTCGCGGATCTCCACACGCACCACCATCTGCGGGTTGTGCACGTCCACGGAGAGGTGCTTGTTGGCGCGCAGCAGCGCACCGCCGACCTCGCGGGAGATCTGCATGGAATCGAGCGGGAATTTCTTATCCGCACGCTTGCTTTCCACCTTAAATGTAGAGACGTCCGCCAGAATATCGCCGAGGTACTCCGGGGCGGTCTTCAAAATGGTGTCCATGTCCTTTTCACAGACACAGGCACGGGTGTAGCCGATGATGCCGAACACCTTGGATACGCGCTCCTCGGCCTCATCGATATCGGCGTCCTCGTCCTTCGGCACGATATACACGGTGGACTGGCTGGAGGTCACCTCAAAATTGCCGGCACGCGCAATGCGGCGGCGGATATTTTTCAAAAGCCGGTCTTCAAAAACGCGGCGGTTCAGGCCCTTGAGGACGATCTCGCCCAGTTTGACCAGAATAACTTCCTGCATGATTTTCTTCCTTTTCTGTGATTTATGTGTGGGACAGCGTGCCGAGGCCCTCCGAAAGTGCATCCGCAAACGCGTCCATTTCTTCCTTGGTATTTTCTGCCGAGAGACTCACGCGCAGCGAGGTGTCAATCCGCAGACCCGAAAGCCCCATGGCTTCCAGCACATGGCTGGGCTTTGCCTTGCCGCAAGCCGAACCGCTGGAAACAAAGATCCCGCGCTCCGCCAGAAAATGCAGCATCGTCTCCGCGCGGACACGGCCAGCCGAGAGATTCACGATGTACGGCAACGCGTCTTCCGGAGAATTCAGCGTGACCTCCGGGATCTCCGCCAGACGCTGCAGCAGGTGATCCCGCACGTCGCGCACCGTTTTTTCCGCTTCGCGCTCAGGGCGCATGGCCTGCACGGCCGCGCCGAACGCGCAAACCTGCGGCACACCCTCCGTACCGGGGCGCAGATTCTTCTCCTGCCCGCCGCCAAAGCTGTTCGGCAGCAAGCGCACGCCGCTTTTTACATACAGCGCACCCACGCCCTTCGGCGCGTGCACCTTATGGCCGGACACACTGACGAGATCGAGCCCGAGGCGCTTCGGGGAGATCGGCAGCTTGCAGAACGCCTGCACGGCATCCGTATGAAACAGCGCCGGTGCCTTTTTGCGCTTGATGATCCCGGCGATCTCCTTTAAGGGCAGGATTGCGCCGGTCTCGTTGTTCACCATCATCACGCTGACGAGGATGGTTTTGCTGTCGATCACTTCGGCGAATTTCGCCGCGGGGATATTGCCATCCGATTCCGGCTGCACGTAAATGACCTCAAAACCCTCTTTTTCGAGCTGTGCCATGGTGTTGAGCACCGCGGGATGCTCGATGGCCGTGGTCACGATGCGGTTTCCGGCGCGCTTTTTGGCGCGGGCCGCACCGAGGATCGCGATGTTGTCGCTCTCCGTGCCGCCCGAGGTGAAGAAGATCTCCCCCGGCTGCGCGGAAAGCTTTTCCGCAAGGATGGCGCGGGCAGCGGTCATTTCCTTCTCCGCCGCAAATCCCTTGCTGTGCAGGGAGGACGGATTGCCGTAGCACGCGGTCATCATATAGAGCGCCTTCTCCGCGGCGGCTTTGCACACGCGGGTCGTTGCGCTGTTATCGAGATATATTTCCTGTGTCATGGTTTTCCTTTTCGTTTACAGTTTGCGGTAGCCGGTTTCAAAATCCACCACATTTTTGAGCGGTTTTCCGGCACAGAATGCCCGCAGATTCTCCGCCATAATGCGGATAATGCGGTTGTGGGTCTCCTCTAAGTGGAATCCGCCGGAAACGTGCGGCGTGATGACCGCGTTTTCCTGCTTCCAAAGCAGATGGTCCGCCGGCAGGGGCTCGGGATCCGTGACATCGAGGCCGGCACCGGAGAGCTTGCCGCTTTCGAGGGCATCCACCAGTGCGTCGCTGTCCACGATCATGCCGCGGCCCACGTTGAGCAAAATGGCGCCGTCCTTCATCTTCGCGAGGCGTTCGGCGCCGAACATACCCTTCGTTTCCTTCGTGCCCGGGAGCGTGATGGCCACGCAGTCGGCTTTGGGCAGGTACTCGTCCAGCTTTTCGGTGAGGATCAACTCGTCCACGTAATCGGGCTTATCGGTGCCCTTGCGGCGCACGCCGATGACATACGCGCCCAGCGCTTTGGCGCGCTTTGCAAATTCGCCGCCGATATCACCGAGACCCAGCACGAGCACGGTGGATTCCCATGCGGATGTAACCGGGCCGAGATCCTTCCATTCGCCGGTGTGCTGCACGTCGCGGTAGGTGTGCAGCTTCTTCATCAGCTCCAGCCACACGGCAAGCATATACTCGGAAATGGCAAGGCCGTATGCGCCGGTGGCGTTGGTCAGCACGGCGTTTTCCGGCAGACAGCCGTCGAGGTAGCCGTCTACGCCGGCACTGTTTGTCTGCAGCCACTGCAGTTTGTCCTCGGGAGAGATCATCGACGGCGCAGCGTTGCCGAGGATGACCTCGGCCTGCGCCACATCTTCCCGCGTCGGGTTTTCTTTATAGATAAACTCCGCATCGGGCGCGGCCGCTTCCAGCCACGCGCGGTGCTTTTCGTTTGTCGGAACAACAACCAGAACTTTCATCACAGCTTTTCAATTTCCTCCATCCAGATTCGGAACGATGCGTCACTCGGCATATGGAAATCACCGCGGGGCGACAGCGTGACGGAACCCACCTTCGGGCCGTCCGGCAGGCAGGAACGCTTGAACTGCTGCGTGAAGAAACGGCGGTAGAAGGTTCTGAGCCACTTTTTGATAGTGTCCGCATCGTAGACACCGGCAAAGGAGCGCTCGGCCATCGCGTAAATTTTACCCGGTGTAAATCCGAAACGCATCATATAATACAAGAAGTAGTCGTGCAGCTCGTAGGGTCCGACGAGGTCCTCGGTCTTCTGCGCGATCTCACCGTCCTTCGGCGGCAGAAGCTCCGGGCTGACCGGGGTATCGAGAATATCCAGCAGCACGCGGCGCAGGGCATCGCTGCCCGTCATGGCGATGTGGCGCACCAAGTGGCGCACGAGCGTCTTCGGAATGGAACCGTTCACGCCGTACATAGACATATGGTCGCCGTTGTAGGTGGCCCAGCCGAGCGCCAGCTCGGACAGGTCGCCGGTGCCGATGACGATGCCGTTGAAGCGGTTCGCAAAGTCCATGAGCACCTGTGTGCGCTCGCGGGCCTGCGCGTTCTCAAAGGTGACGTCCAGCACGGACGGGTCATGGCCGATATCCTTGAAGTGCTGCTCCACGGCGGCTGTGATCGGGATCTCGCGGAAATCCACCTGCAGCTCCTCGGCGAGATACTGCGCGTTGCTCTTTGTGCGCTTTGTGGTGCCGAAGCACGGCATGGACACGGTGCGGATGCCGTCCCTCGGGTAGCCGAGGAGGTCAAACGCACGGGCGGTGACGAGCAGCGCGAGGGTGGAATCCAGACCGCCGGACAGACCGATCACCGCGGTCTTGCAGCCAATGTGGCCGAGGCGGCCGGCGAGACCCGCGGCCTGCATCTGCAGGATGGACTCGCAGCGCGCGGCAAGTTCCGCGCTGTCCTTCGGGATGAACGGGAACGGATACATCACGCGGTCGGTATCAAACGCGGGCAGCTTCATGCCGATCTCGAGAACCACGCACTCGCCATGCTCCTTCCATGTGCTCATACGGCGGCGATCCTGAATGAGGCGCTCGACGTCCACGTCGCCGTACAGGATTCCGGTTTCAAACAACTTGCTTTCGCGGATCATTTCCGCGTTCTCACAGATCATGCGGTGGCCGGCGAACACCATATCCGTGGTGCTTTCGCCGAATCCGGCATCCGCGTAGGCGTAGGCTGCCGCCAGACGGCCGGAGTGCATCCGCACCAGATCGCGGCGGTAATCGGCTCTGCCGACCATTTCATTGCTGCAGGCCAGATTCAAAAGAATGGTTGCGCCGCCCAGCGCCAGACGGGTGCTGACGGGCTCGGCTGCGAACAGATCGTCTGCGATCTCCACGCCCACCACGGCATCGTGGCCGAGGTCGAACAGGACATTGCGGCAGTCGTACCAGTCGCCGTCAAAACGGATCATACCGTTTTCCGGTGCCGGTGTGAACCAGCGGGCTTCATCGGTCTCGTTGTAATTCGGAATGTGCTGTTTGGCGGGCAGGGCCAGCAGCTCACCGCGGCAGAACACGGCCGCGCAGTTGTACAGCGCGCCGCCCGCCGCTACGGGCAGACCCACCGCGCAGAGGATATCGAGATCCTTCGTATTTTCGATCAGCGCAAGGAGGCAATCCTGCGCGCTTTGGATCAGCTTTCTTTCGCGGAACAGGTCGCCGCAGGTGTAGCCTGTGACGGAAAGCTCCGGGAACACGATCACAGCCGCGCCGTTTTCCGACGCCTCCCGGATCATCTTTTCCATTTCCGCTGTGTTGTGCGGGCAGTCCGCAACCTTCACGCGCGGCGCGGCGGCGGCAATGCGAATGTACCCTTCGATCTGCTTGCTCATAAAAATCACTGATCCTTTCTGCACAAATTCCCCCTGCCCAAACAGAGCAGGGGGAAAGTTTTATCCAATATAATCCCCGGCACTGGGTTCCGGTATTTATTCGTCCGGTGTGATGTCCATACCCGGCTCCGGCAGTTCCGGCGCAGGTGCGGGCTCCGGTGTGGGTTCCGGAATCGGTGTGGGCGCCGGTGTCACGGTTACTTCCGGCGTCGGCTCCGGTGTCACCGTGGGCTCCTGTGTTACCGGCGGTTCGGTGGGATCCGGTGTTGCGGATGTATCCGGAGACGGAGAGGCTTCCGGAGACGGAGATGCACCCGGCACGGGGTTCGTGCTGGTATCCGTACCCGGGCCTACCTTGTAGGTGGGACCGGTGGGACGGTAGTAGGAGGAGGGCAGCGCTTCCGTCTTGATGACTTCGCCGTCCTTGATATAGTCTCTCCAGGCTTCTGCGGTATAACCGTAATTGCCCTTGCTGACTTCCACGATTTCATCCTTCTGGAGTTTATCGTCCACCTCGTAGGTGACCTTCTCCAGACGTGCCAGTGTGCCGGTCTGCTTGGAATAGACCTCAATGCTGTCCCATTCTGTCGGCTTCTTGCCGTAGAAACGAACGAACAGGTCCTTGCCTTCCATCCAGGCCATGATGTACACGGGCGTATCCAGATCGTTTTTGAACTTAAAGTCCAGAGAACGGTAACTGACCGCCGCATCCTGACCGATCGGCACGTAAGTAGACGGTACGGAATGGCTGCCGCGGTCCACGATGGTCATGCCGGCACGCAGCGCCGCGCCGTAAATCGTGGTGGACGCCTGGCAGATGCCGCCGCCGTACATGGGCACGAGGATGCCGTTCATCAGGCCGTTCGCCGGCTTAAAGCCGCTGGCTGCGTTGGTGGAATCTCCCACCTTGGCTTCAAAGGAGAACAGCTCGCCCGGATTGAGCACGGTGCCGTCCACGCGGGACAGGGCAAGACCCATGTTGTGGTCGCCGTTCGAGGAGTTGGTGGACTTCGTGGTGTATTCGGAAATGAGCGCCATGCTTTCTTTCAGCGCCTCGGTGGTCACGGCTGCGGGAGCTTCCACCATGACGGCCTGCACGGTACCGCTGTTGCGGCTCTTGAACTGATCGAGTACCGCCTGCACGGTCTCTTTGGTATCCAGCACGAGGCCGTCCACGCTTTCCGTGAAGACGAACTCTTTCTTTTCGTAATCGTAGTGGTCGATGCTGGCATCCTGACCTTCCACGTTGAATTCCGCACTGCGGGTGTTGAGCTCGCTTTCCAGCTCCGGTGCGCGCAGATGATAATTGATCTCGTTCTGTCCCGGCTCACGGCTCTTGAGCAGATTGCTGAGCGCATAATCCAGTGTATCGGCGATCACGATATCCTCGGCGGTCAGATCCATGCTGATCTCCTCTGTGATCTGCAGCGTGACCTGTACGTGTTCAAATTTCTGCGCAACGGCTGCGCGGCAGGCTTCCAGCGCCTCTTCCAGATTCATACCGGAAATGTCCACGCTGTCCATCATCGTACCGCTCACAAAGCGGGAAGGATCGGTCTCCTCCTCCACGATCTCCTGTTCCGGTGCTTCTTCCTCCGCTTTCAGCAGTCCGCAGCCGGATGCACCGACCGCAAGCGCCAAAATCAGCAGCAAAAGAGCCGCCGCCGACAGAATGTTTCTTACCTTTTTCATCATGTACCCATTCCTTTCTCAAGTTCCGAAATTTGTGTATTTCTACGCCAAACAGCGAAAATTCTCTGCCTTTTTACAAAAAACGACATATGTATTTCAGACACAAATTCATTATACCCGCATGTCGGCGGGTTGTAAAGAACAACTTCTTAAAAGTGCCTTAAAAATTGCGGATTTGGCTTTGAACCGCTGGAAATTTGAAACAGATTATGTTAGACTATCCATGAACATAAATATCCATGATACTCATACACATACATACAGTAGAAAACAAAAAGGAGCGTTATTGGTATGCGTATTCTGATCCTGACCTGCGCCACCGGCGGCGGACATCTGCGTGCAGCGGCCGCTCTGGAAAAATACATCCGCGATACCACGGATCATGAAGTCATTCAGATGGATTTCCTCAAGAGCATCGGTAAGCTGCTGGACAAAACCGTCTGCGACAGCTACCTGTTCATGGCCAAGAAGATCCCGAACGTATTCGGCCACTTTTACCGGAAAACGAACGAGGATTCCGCCCTGGCCGATCTGCTGCCCCGCTCCTCCGAGCTGATCTCCTGGCAGCTTCTGCCCCACATTCAGGAAGCCGACCCCGATGTCATCATCAGTGTCCATCCGTTTGCCACGGAGATGATCTCCGGCCTCAAGGGCGAGAAAAAAGTGACCTGCCCCCTCATCTGCATCATGACCGACTATGGCGTGCACAAGGCATGGCTCGCGCCGAACGTCGATGCTTACGTGGTCGCAAGTGACCACATGGTGGATGAGCTGCGCCGCTGCGGTGTGGAGGCCGAGAAGATCAACCCTTACGGTATCCCGGTGCACGATGTCTTCTTCGATAAGCAGGATCAGGCCACGCTGCTGCAGGAAATGGGCCTCGAGCCGCACGTGCCGACCATTCTGTTCATGGCCGGCAGCATGGGCGTGTCCAACATTCTGGAGCTGTACAACTCCCTCTGCGCCTCCCCGCTCGAGCTGCAGATGATCCTCATCACCGGCAACAACAAAAAGCTGTACGATCTGTTCAGCGAGCAGGTCAAGACCTCCCCGAAAAAGACCGTTCTTCTGGGCTTCACAAAAGAAGTGGAGCGCTATATGCACGCGTCCGACCTGATCGTCACAAAGCCCGGCGGCCTCACCGTTTCCGAGGCGCTCGCGTGCAATCTGCCGCTTGCGGTGTTCGATGCCATCCCCGGACAGGAGGAGGACAACGCGAACTTCCTGCAGATCCACGATATGGGCGTGCGCATCTCGAACGACAATTTCTCCGCCGTAATCTCCTCCCTCATCGAGCACAAGGAGCGCCTGCGCCGGATGCGCGAAAACTGCCGTTCCTTTGATAAATCCCGTGCAAACGAAAATATTGTCGCTCTGGCCGAAAAGCTGGCCAAGAGCTATGTCGGCTGCAACCCCGACGTTCGCTTCGAGACGCACAAGGGCGATTTCTGCCTGCGCGCGGCGGCGGTCATACAGCATGAAGGCCGCGTGCTTCTGGCGAAAGATGCCCTGCCGGCCTACTATCTGCCCGGCGGCGGCGTGACCATGCACGAGACCGCAGAAGGCGCACTGCAGCGCGAGCTTTCCGAGGAACTCGGGATCGAGGCTGTGATTCAGCGCCCGCTGTGGATCACCGAGCGCTTCTTCCGGAACCCGACAAGCGGACGGCGCACCCATGAGCTGTGCACCTACTTTTCCGTGGACATTTCCGGCACGGATCTGCTCTCCCGCGGCGATCGTTTTGCCGGCCGCGACGCGGAGGAAAGCTTCGAGTGGGTACCGCTGGAAACCCTCGGCGAGCAGAACATTGTCCCTGCCTTTTTGAAGACCGGTCTGCAGGACCTGCCGGACACGGTACAATTCCTCACCCTTACAAAATAATATACGACGCAAAAAAACGGATGCTGACGAGAGCATCCGTTCTTTTTTATTGTATTACAGCTTTTCGATTGGGAAGAACATATAGCCCTGCCCGTCTGCGGGGTCGGTGAAATCGTGCACCGCGCCCGCCAGCGTCCATCCGTTTTCTTCGAGATACCCGAGCATTTTCGGGAAAATATCCGGCGCATCCACCTGCACGCGCAGGTACACAAACCCCGGCACGGTCCATTTCGTCCAGCCTGCGGGGGCCTGTGCGTCGTCGAGCACCTCCGCGCCGGCCAGATACAGCCCCTTCGAGAAGCCGTCTTCCCACGGCTGAAAGGACAGGGAGAGATCCGACATCGCACCCCAAAAGCCCACCGGCATCCCGTTTTCGCTCCGCTTCACGAGCGGCTCGATCTCCGGAAAATGCTCGTTCGCCGCCTGCCACAGCCGGGCGATGAAGCCCTCGCCGTCCTCTGTTGTTCCCAGTCTGCCGATCACCGCAAAAGCGGGCTTTGTGATTTTTTCGATCCGCATCATGTTCATCCTTTCTATCTTAGGATCCGGATCTCCGCCCGGCCGTCCGCATCGAACCGCTCGATCTCGTAGGTCAGCGGTCCGTCTTTGTAAATTTCCTCGTACAGCACATCCAGCGTATCCGCTGTGGCCGTATACCGTTTCCATCCGTCGTCTGGCAAATGAAGTACCGTGTATTCCGCATCCGGGAACCGCTGCTTGATGGTCTCCGTGCCGGCCGGCAAGCCGTCCTCCGTACCGATCAGGTAGCAGAGCGTATCGTTCTCCCAGCCATAGCCGACACCGCTGAGCGTGCAATCCGGAAACAGCGCCCGCATCGCATCCCAGAACGCGCCGATGGCCTCGAACTGTTCCCCGTTCGCGCAGGTAAAACGGATCTGTATCCCCTGCAGGATCATCTTACGCACCCCGCTTTTTCACCGGGATCCAGATCTCGGTGTGGATATCGTCCCCGTGGTAGATCTCCAGATTGTAATTTGCTGCAAACGCCCACTCCGGGTTGTTCGGCAGCCATTCGCGGAAGATCTGCGTATTCACGCGCTGCAATGCACCGCTGCTGTTGAATTTCGCCCATGTGTTGGCCGGTACATCCCAGACATCCAGCCCGTCGGGCACCTCGCCGCCGTCGTAATCCCCGGCGATCCAGTACTCAAAGGCACCGCTGTCCACATCATCGACGCAGACACCGTAGCGCCCCACATTGCACCGGCCCTGCAGCTGCGCGTAAATTCTGTCCTTATCGTTTTCGATCACAGCATCCCAATACTTCGGGATGGCCTCATAGGCGTTTTCGAAAGAGAACCGGTGATGCACGCCGATCACCCGAAACGCCTCCATCTTTTCTATCGTGTAGTCCATTTCACTGCCGCCTTTCACAAGAATCTCGAGTTTCAGGGGCAGAAACGGCCGGATATCCCCGCGTCGCTGTTTGACCTGCGCGGGAGAAATGCCATGAAACCGCCGGAAGGCCTTCGAAAAGCTCTCCGGTGTATCGTACCCGTACCGCAAAGCCGTTTCGATCACTTTTTCGCCGCTGAGCAGATCAAGCGCAGCCAGATACAGACGGCGATTGCGGATATATTCTCCGATGGTATACCCGCTCATCAGGTGAAAGCCCTTCTGGAAATAAAACCCGGAGATATGCACAGCCGCGGCGACATCCTCGGCAGAGATATTCTCCAAAAGATGCGCCTCCATATAGCGCACAGCCTCCCGGATCGCCCGCGTCCATTCCATTTCCTTTGCCCCTTTCCGCCCTGCATTCAACAGTATACCGCGTTTTCCGCATCTTTTCCCGTCTTTTTCTGCGCAGATTTGTCCGCCTACAGTATACCATAGGTTTCCGTGCGGTACAAGCTCAAACCAGATGCTGCACCTCGGTCATCGTGCGCCAGTAGCGCTTGGGCATATGATTGCGGCGGCAGGCCTCGTTGCGGCGGCTCTCGATGCCGATGGTATCGTAGAACGTGCGCCACATGGCGCGGTAGCGGTATTCCTCCGGTGACGCCGGCGGAAACCGGATGCGGTCCGCATACAGCGCCTCGGGGCGGCCGTCCCGGTACACGAGCGCCGCCTTGTGGGTGCGGTCGAAGATCATGAAATCCTCCCCGGAGTAGCGGTTCAGAAAATGCGGGGCGATCATCGGCAGCACGCTGTTTTTCGGCTCGATCTCCGCGATGAGCACCTTCCCGCACTCCGAAAACCGCACCAGTCCGAGATACAGGTGGCTTTCCCGCTCCAGATGCTTCACGGCCTTGAGGAGGATATCCACCCGCGGATCGGTCATCCGCCGGCAGACGCTGTGCCCCACCTGATACCCCAGCCGCATGAACCGCAGCATATGCATCTCGCGGTTCGGCAGGCAGGTGTGAAAGGCTTTTTCCAGCAGCTCCTGTGCCTCCGGCCCCAGTTTGAGCGGGATTGAGTTTTTTACCCGCTCCGCACGGGTATCATCGGTGTTGATGTATTTCGCGCTGAACATGGAGATCTGATCCACGGCGTGGGCGTCGAGGATCGCCGCGGGCATTTCCTTTTCGGCGTAGCTTTCGAACACGCAGCTCAGAAAGCCGGCGTAGGAACCGTCATAATAATAGATCACAGCTGACCGGTCAGACATTTGACACCATCCTCTCTTGTGGGGGCGAACAGGGAGAGCTGCTCCGGCATTTCCGGCTGAAATCCGCCCTGCGGCAGCCCGCGGTCCCGCAGGATACCCATCAGCACGAGCGGGTCGTCGGTTTGGATGCGGCACTGCATCTTTCCCTGACACGTGATGAAATAGCCGGCGCGCTTCAGAACGACGCCCAGCTTTTTGAGCCCGTCGAAATCCAGCTTCGTTTCGCGGCGGGCACGCAGGATGCGCCTTGCGCTCGTGACGCCGATGCCCGGCACGCGCAGCAGCTTTTCGTACGGCGCGCGGTTGACTTCCACCGGGAACTCCTCCGGGTGGTTCACGGCCCAGTTGCACTTCGGGTCGAGCAGCGGGTTAAAGTCCGGGTGGTCGTCGTCGAGGATCTCCGATGCCGTAAATCCGTAGAACCGCAGAAGCCAATCCGCCTGATACAGCCGGTGTTCGCGAAGGAGCGGCGGCGCGGTATCGAGTGCGGGCAGGTTTCGGTCCTGCACGAGCGGGATGTATGCGGAATAGAACACGCGCTTCAAGGCATATTTTTTGTAGAGCCCCTCCGTCAGCTGCAGGATACGGCGGTCGCTTTCCGGCGTGGCCCCGATGATCATCTGCGTGGACTGCCCGCCCGGCACAAACCGGGGCGCGCTGCGGTACTTCACGAGGTCGGTGCTGTTTTCGCGGATGCCGTCGCGGATCTGCGTCATCGGCGTGAGAATGCTCTCCTTCGTTTTCTGCGGGGCCAGACGCTGCAGGCTGACATTCGACGGCAGCTCGATGTTCACGCTCATGCGGTCGGCGTAAAAGCCGAGCCTTTGGATCAGCCGTTCGTCCGCGCCGGGGATCCCCTTCACGTGGATGTACCCACCAAAGCGGTACTCCTCCCGGAGGATGCGCAGCACGGAAAGCATCAGCTCGCAGGTGTAATCGGGATTGCCCACGACGGCGCTGCTGAGGAACAGACCCTCGATGTAGTTGCGGCGGTAAAACTGGATCGTGAGGTCGGCGAGCTCCCGCGGCAGAAACGTCGCCCGCTCCGTTTCATTCGTGCAGCGGTTGAGGCAGTAGGTGCAGTCATAGGCGCAGGCGTTGCTCATCAGCACTTTGAGCAGCGAGATACACCGGCCGTCGCTCGCAAAACTGTGGCAGATGCCCGCCGCCACGGCACTGCCCAGCTGTCCCCGCACACCGCCGCGATCCACCCCGCTGGAGGTGCAGGCGACATCGTATTTGGCAGCATCGGTGAGGATGCGCAGTTTTTCCATCGTGTCCATACGGTTTTCCGTCCCTTTGAATTTCCTTTTTCAAGCTTTTCGGATGCTGACCGCACCTGTTTCAATATCGAATTTTTGTTCGATTGTTTGAGTTTATTATAGAACATCCGTTCTGTTCTGTCAAGAGGGAAATTCTCCCGCCGGCATTTCTGTGCACAAAGTGTAAACTTACTGTGAAAGAATGTGCCGCTTTCTTGAAAAAAACAGCCGCGGGCGTTATACTGAAACCAACGGAAAACCCAACCGGGGTTTGATTTTGAAATAAGGATGTGCTTCATTTTGTTTCTGGAGAAACTGAGAAGATTTATGTACGGCCGCTACGGTTCGGATACGCTGAATTTCGCGCTGATGATCCTGGGTCTGATCGTCGCCCTCATCGCGTCGATCGCCGGGTTCTGGCCGATCAACCTCCTTTCCTACGCGCTGTACGGCTACGCCATTTTCCGGATGCTGTCCAAGAACATTCCGGCCCGGCAAAAAGAATATTACAGTTTTCTTAAGGTATGGACACCGATCCAAAAATGGTTTAGAATAAAGAAAACAGCCTTTCAGCAGAGAAAGCAGTACAAATATTTCCGCTGCCCCAACTGTCACCAGAACCTGCGTGCACCGCGCGGGCGCGGGAAAATCCGGGTCACCTGCCAGCGCTGCCGGAAGGAATTCAATCAAAAAACCTGATTCAAAAATAAAAGAGGAGTTGGAACAACATGAAAACCGCAATCATCGGCACATGGCACGTACACACCGAAGAATACACCCGCGCCCTGCAGGAGAATCCGAAGGCGGAGCCCGTCATCGTATGGGACAGCGACTGCGCCCGCGGCAAGGCCTTTGCGGATAAAATGGGCCTGCCCTTCACAAGCGATCTCGATGCGGTTCTCGCGGATGAAACCATCGACAGCGTCATGGTCTGCTCCGCTACTTGCGATCATCCGGAGCTGCTCCTCAAGGCAGCAAACGCCGGCAAGCACATCTTCACCGAGAAGGTGCTCACCATCGGTGTGGAAGACGCCGAGGCCGTGGCTGCGGCCGTGAAGGCTTCCGGCAAGGTGTTCACCATCTCCTTCCCGCACCGCACCTTCCCCACCCTGCGTGCGGCAAAGGCACTCCTGGACAGCGGCAAGCTGGGCCGCGTCACCTACGCCCGCGTGCGCAACGTGCACAACGGCAGCTCCGCAAACTGGCTCCCCCCGCATTTTTATGACAAGGCACAGTGCGGCGGCGGCGCGATGATGGACCTTGGCGCGCACCCGATGTACACCCTCAACTGGCTGCTCGGCGCACCGAAGACCATCACCTCCACCTTTACCAGCGTGACCGACCGCGGCGTGGAAGACAACGCCGTGTCCCTCATTGAGTTTGAAAACGGCGCCATCGGCGTTTCCGAGACCGGCTTTGTTTCCGAAGCCAACCCCTACACGCTGGAGATCAGCGGTACGGACGGTGCTGTGATGATCCACGGCGACTCCGCACAGTGGGGCGGCAAAGCCACCGGCGGCAAGTGGGAAGACCTCCCGCTGCCGGAAGCCATCGCGCTGCCCATCCACCAGTGGATCGACGCCGTTGTGGAAGGCACACCGGCCCCCTCCACCATCGAAGAAGCCGTGATGCTCACCCGCCTGATGGACGGCGCCTACAAGGCAGCCGAAAGCGGCGTGAAGTTCGTATTCTGATCCGCACCCGGAGGGATAACTTTGGATAAGGAAAACATAACACCGCAGCCGCCGAAGCGGAATCTGCGCTCCTTTGTAAAGCCCGCCATTTTAGTGGCGGCCTTCACCATCATCATGGCCTATGCGTTCTTCCATTTCGGGGAGCTGCGCAAGGTCGGCGCAACCCTGCTGGATGCCGTGAACCCGTTCATCACCGGCCTGTTCATCGCGTACATCCTCAACGTATTCATGAATCTGTTCGAGCACGTGGTCTTCGGCCGGTGGTCGAACAGCCAAAACAAGATCTGGAATGCCGTGCGGCGCCCGCTGTGCGTGGTTCTGGCCTTTGCCGTGGTCATTCTGATCATTCTGGCCATCGTTCTGTACATCATTCCGGAGATCATTCAGTCGCTCGACCTCATCGTGCAGGCCGCGAAGGTCAACATCCCGATCTACGCCCAGACGCTGACCGTGTGGGTGACGGAGCTTTCCGAGATGCTGAATCTCGACCTGATGAGCGAGGTCTCCACGCTCCTCAAGAACTTCGACTGGACCGGTATGCTCACCGGCGCCACGGAAGTGACCACCAATTTCATCAATTCCCTGCTCAGCGCCACCGTCAATCTGGCGAGCGGCATCATTTCCACGCTGCTGGCGATCATCTTCGCCGTGTATTTCCTGCTCGGCAAGGAGAGCCTGCTGCTTTCCATGAAGCGCCTTGCGTACTCCTTCCTGCCGAAGAAGACCGTGGCCACCGTGGCGGACCTCACCGTGACCGCGAACAACATCTTCTCCTCCTTTGTACGCGGACAGCTGACCGAGGCACTGATCCTCGGCTGCCTGTGCTTCATCGGGATGTCCATCATCGGCTTCGATTACGCGCTGCTCATCTCCTGCATCATCGCGCTGACCGCGCTGGTGCCGATCCTCGGCGCGTACATCGGCATTGCCATCGGCGCATTCCTCCTGCTGCTCGTGAATCCCATGGATGCGCTGATCTTCATCATCTTCCTCATCATCCTGCAGCAGTTTGAGGGCAACGTGATCTACCCCAAGGTGGTGGGTTCCACCATCGGCCTGCCGGGCGTGTGGGTGCTGGCCGCCGTTACGGTGTGCAGCAACCTGTTCGGCATTATGGGCGTACTGCTGGGCACCCCGCTGGCGGCGCTGCTGTATACGATCCTGCGCCGTGTCACCTCCAACCGCCTTCTGGAGAAGGGGCTCTCGAACGAGGACCTTGCCCCCGGCAAGTACCCGTATCTGGAGGATTCCCGCTACGCCAGCCGCACGAGCGGACGCCCCCTGAGCGCACACGTGCTGGAGCGCACCGCCCGCAGCAAGAGCAAGGATAAGGGCGAAAAAAAGCCGCTTTTCAAGATTAAGAAAAAGAAATAATCCATACAGAGAAACCCCGGAGGGAAGCATTTTCGGCCCTCCGGGGTGCTTGTTTTATGCGGCTTTTTACAAAAAAGAACCCCGGCGCAGCGGGTGCACCGGGGTAAAACCAGCTACGGAAATTAAGCCTCGAACGCGATGGCCTTGCCGCTCTCGCTGCTCTCGAAGCAGGCCTCCATGATGCGCAGGACGCGCAGGGCGTGCTCCTGGGTGACGATCTGCTCGGCTTCGCCGTTGATGGTCTCCACGAAGTTGCGGTAGAGGGTGTTGCGGTCAAAGTCGAATCTGGGCAGGGTGAACTCTTCCACGGACTTGCCGCCGGAACGCGGAGCCATGGTCTTGGTGAGACCGGCGCCGGCCATGATCGGGGTGGCGTCCTTGTCGTCCCAGGAGACGAGGCGGGCCATCTTGCAGTCCTTACCCCAGCCTTCGATCATTGCGGAGCCCTGATCGCCGTAGACGCACCACAGCGGCTCATTGACGAAGTGGCAGGTGCCGACTTCGAGGTTCACGGTGAGACCGCTCTCGAAGGTGAGGTGCAGCTGGAAGCCGTCGTCACACTCGGGATTGGTGATGTAGGTGAAGTGGCAGAACAGGTTGGTGATCTTCTCCGGCACCATCTTCACGATGCGGTCGATGATGTGCACGCCCCAGTCGAGCATCATGCCGCCGCCAAACTCCTTCACGCCGCGCCAGTCGCCCGGGATACCGCGGCTGCCCATGATGCGGCACTTGATGTTGAAGAGGTTGCCGAGGAGCTTTTCGTCATAGATCTTCTTGACCATGAGGAAGTCCTCGTCCCACTCACGGTTCTGGCGGGGATAGAAGACCTTGCCGGTCTCCTTGGAGACTGCCATGACCTCCAGCAGTTCGGCACTGGACATCATGACCGGCTTCTCGCACAGCACGTGCTTGCCGGCACGCATGGCGGAAATGGCCATATCCTTGTGCAGGTGGTTCGGTGTAGCGATGAGGATGGCGTCCACGGTGGGGTCAGTCAGCATGGCGTCGTAGTTTTCAAACACGGAGATGCCGTGGTTTACAGCCCACTCGTTGCGGGCCGGGTTGATGTCATACACGCCGGCCAGCTCGAGGAAATCCGGCAGGTTGGAGGTCATCTCACCCGGGAACGGCGGGACGTAGTCGATCTGGGTGCTCCAGATGGTGTTGCCGGTGCCGCTGTGGATGCCCATGGCATGGCCGCTGCCCATACCGCCGACACCGATGATGCCGATGCGAATTTTCTTGCTCATTTTCTTCTTCCTTTCAATTCGATCTGAAATAAAACACATACCCCAAAAGGGCGGCCGAACCGCACGATCGGTTCTGATGCAGGCCGTTCACCGCGACAAACACAAATCGCGCACCTGCACCCCAAACCGGGCGGGTCATAGCCTTTCAGTTTACATTATACAGAAACCCCGGAGAAATTCAAGCGTTTTCCTGAATTTCTTTCCGGGGTTGTGGATTCACGCCGACAAACTTATCCGTTCACGTCCAAATGAGTCCACCCATCCAATCTGTCCGAAACAGAGATGGGCAAAAGCACGATTTTCTTCTGCTTCTCCAATAAAGAACATATAAACTGCAGATGTACGGAATAATATTGCATCTGCCGCGCACTCAGCCACGGGAAGCAGAAAACTTCCTTTCCGGCAGCAAATTCGATGGCTGCACGAGCACGAAAGAACTCGTTGCCTGTCTGAGCGAGGGGCCGGTGCCGGCGCTGTTCGTCCAATTCAAACAAACGGATCACGTCCTCCGCAGTCCACGGAGAGCCGGCCTTTCGCAAGCGGCTTTGAATCAGTTGCGCCACAGTTTTTCTTCTATCCCACAGAGACAGGCCAATTTCTCTATCCAAATAGCCAACCTTCGGAGAAAATTGGGCAAAAGAAAACATATGGCCGTTATATTCAATTTCCGCTTCTTCATCCAGCAAAATTTCTTTATCCGTGCCGCTCATGGCCAGCGCATAGCAGAGCGCCCAACCGCCTGCGTCCGGGTCGCCGCGCAGCACGGAAACGCCGGTCCGGAATGTTCCCGAAAACGACTGCAGCACTGCATGGTATGAACCGAAGGAGGACTTCGGATGAACAAAGCCGCTCGCGTTGAATATCCTTAATACGTTCACGAAAATATCTCCCAGAACTTGGTTTATTCGATCAGGCCGAGGTCGAGCTTCCAGCGGAGGATGCGCCGCACGCTTTCGTCGATGCGGCTTTCGGCGATGGTGCCGTCCTGCACGGCAGCGAGCACTGCGTCGTACTGGCTTTGGAACGCGCTGCAGCAGAGCATATCGTTGCCGGCAAGGACCGCCGTGACGGCGGCGGAGGCGCCGTCGGTATAGTCCTGAATGGCGCCCATGGCGAGGTCATCCGTGATGATGACGCCGTCGAAGCCGAGCTCGTCCCGAAGGAGATCGTGCCACGCGGGGGAAAGCGACGCGGGCACTTGAGCATCCACGCAGGTGACGATGTTGTGCGCCACCAAAACACAGCCCGCACCGGCCTCGATGCCCGTAGAAAACGGCAGGAAATCGGCCGTGCGGAAGGTTTCGATCGGGCGTTCGTCATACGCGATGCCGTGGTGGGTATCCGCGGCGTTGCCGTAGCCGGGGAAGTGCTTGAGCACGCAGCCCACGCGGCGGCTGCGGTACACGAGCACCATCTCGCCGATCACGTCGGCGGTGTCCTCCGGGGAGAGACCCAGCGAGCGGGCATACATAAAGCCGTCCGTGGTGATGTCGCACACGGGAGCGAAATTGACGTTGATGCCGAGGCTTTTCAGGCGGTCGCATTTATCGGCCTCCACGCTGCAGACGAGTTCCGTGCCGCCCGAGGCGTGGAGCTTTCTCGGGGACCAGTACGGCTCGTCCGTGAGCTGCGGGTTCGAGCTGACGCGCACAACCGTGCCGCCTTCTTCATCCGCGCCGATGAGGAGGCCGTATTTGGCCGCGGCCTGCATGGCGGCGGTCTTCTCCTGCACCTCGGTTTCGGAAAGGCCGGAGAGATCGCGCCCAAAGAGCAGGATACCGCCGGGCTGGCGGGTCCCGACGTATTCGGCGGTACCGGTCTCCGGGCAGCGCACAAAGAACATCTGCGCCACCTTTTCTTCGAGCGTCATCTGGGACAGCAGCACGTCCTCCGGCGCCGGGGTGGGCGCGGGGGTCTCGGTGGGTACCGGGGTTTCGCGCGGCGGTTTTGTGGGCTGCGGGGTAGAATCAGGCCGGGCCACAGCGGCCGGGCGGCCCTGCGGGTCCGTCTGCGGGACGGGCGGATCCTCCGCCGTTTTGCAGCCGCACAGGACGAGGCACAGCACGAGTGTGCACAGGAAAATGTTACGCAAGGTTTTCATAATAGTCCTTCAGAATCTTTTTGAGGTACAGGGCGGAGCGCTCCATATCGCGCAGCTGATGGGCGGAACCGAAATGCTCGGCGGCGACGACGCCGGTGTAGCCGGTTTGGAGGATCGTCGTCAGCATCCCCTTGATGTCGAGGTCACCGTCACCGACGGCCACGGGGTACATGGGGCGGTCGTGGATCGTGATCTTCGGCTCGCCGTCGTTCTTCGTCCAGCCGCGGTCCTTGCAGTGGATGCCGGAAATGTACGGAAGGAACTGGGGCAGCACGGCTGCGGCGTCTTCCTCGCTGTACTGGAAATTGCCGGTATCAAAGCCGCAGCGCAGGCCGGGCACGTTTTCGAGGAACCACAGAAGCTCGTCTGCGGTGGAGAACGGGGCAGTGACGCCGTCAAAGTCCTCCATCACAACACCGACGCCCTGCTCGGCGGCAAGCTCCACCATGCGGGCGGTGGCTTTTGCCATGCGGGCGCGGCGGGTGCGGTAGGCGGCGCTTTCGCGGTCGAGCTCGTCCTCGGTGAGGAACCCGCAGACGACGAGCAGCGTCTTGCATTCGGCGGGGGCGCACAGGGAAAGCACGCGCCGGATCTCTGCCTCGTCGGCGATCATGTGGTCTTCGGTGCGGCCGAAGCTGTAGAAATAATAGATGGTGTTCACGGCGAGGCCGGTCTTTTTTAAGAGCGGCAGGATCGTGTCGCCCTCGTCCCAGAGGCGCTTGGCGTCGATCTCCACGGCGTCATAGCCGAAGCCCTTCACCTTTTCGCAGACTTCCTCCAGCGTGAGGCCGCTCTGCACGGCTGCCTCGGCGATATGTTCGTAGAAAATGGAAATACGATTCATACAAAACTCCTTCTCCGGGCTTGCCCCGGGTTTTCTCCCTTTCAGTATACCAACCGCGCGGCGCAAAGTAAAGAGCAGAAAAAATTCTGTGCGCCGCAGGAAGTGACAAAATACAGATTTGTCCCACGGGTATACTGGGAGAGAAAGGAGGCTTCCCATTGACCGTCTACGCGGATATCCTGTTCCTTGTGAACCTCTACATCGATGCCCTGCTTTTAAGCGCGGTGCGGCGCTTTCTGCGCCTGCCGCTTTCCCGGTGGCGCTGGCTGCTGGCTTCTGCCCTGGGCGGGGCATTCGGGCTTTTCGCGCTTTTGCCGCGGCTTCGCGGCCTTGCGCTCCTGCTGCTGTGTGTGGGGCAGGCGGCGGCGCTCGTCACGGCGGCGTTTTACCCGCAGCGCCCGGGCGTGCTGCTTCGGGGGACAGTCCTCCTCTTTCTCTTCGGCGCGGCGCTTTCCGGGCTGTTGACCCTCTTCTCGCGCTTTGTACCGATGCGCGGGATGCTGCTTTTAAACGGCACGGTGTATTTTGACCTCTCCCCGCTGTGGCTGGTCCTTTGCACGTGCCTCTCCTACGGCGTGCTGTGGGCGTTTCATCGCCTGTTCCGCCAGCGGGGGAACCCTGTATTCTGCCGCACCGTCACGCTGGTGCACGGCGGCAAGACCGTCTCCCTCACGGCGAAGGTGGACACCGGCCTCTCGCTGACGGAGCCGTTCTCCGGGGAGGCGGTGTGGATCGTGGAAAAGCGGGCGCTTTCTGCCCTTTTGCCTGCGGGCTTCGGCACGGCGGAGAGCCCCATCCCGTTTCGCCCGGTGCCGTATTCTTCCATCGGCGGCACGGGGATCCTGCCCGCGTTTCGGCCCGAGGCCCTCACGCTGGACGGCGCACCGGTCTCCGCATGGGTGGCCGTTCTGGATCGGCCGCTTTCTGCCGGGGGATTCCAGATGCTCATCGGCGCGGATGCGCTGCAACAAAATCAGAACGGAGTGAACTGCCCATGACTTTCCGTACTTCTGCTTTGCAGCAGACCAAGCTGTGGTTCGCGCGGCTGCTGCTTTTTCTCAATGACGACGTCTGCCACTACATAAACGGCCCGGATACCCTGCCCCCGCCGCTCACGCGGGAGGAGGAACAGCGTGTATTCCGCGCCATAGAAGCCGGGGAGCCCGGCGCGCGGGACCCGCTCATCACGCACAATCTGCGGCTTGTGGTGTACATCGCGAAGAAATTTGAATCGCCCGGGGCCGGGCAGGAGGACCTCATCTCCATCGGCACGATCGGGCTCATCAAGGCCGTGAATACCTTCCGGGTGGAGAAGAACATCAAGCTCGCGACGTACGCCTCGCGCTGCATCGAAAACGAGATCCTCATGTTCCTGAGAAAGAGCGCCCAGCTCAAGAACGAGATCTCGCTCGATGACCCGCTCCACGCCGACCCGGACGGCAACGAGCTCTCGCTCTCCGATCTCCTCGGCAGCGACCCGGACCTCATTCACCGTGATCTGGAGCAGGAGGCCGAAAAGCAGATGCTCCTTCAGGCTGTGGACCGCCTGCAGCCGCGCGAAAAGCAGATCATGGAGCTGCGCTTCGGGCTGCGCGGCCAGAAGGAACACACGCAGAAGGAAGCCGCCGACCGGCTGGGCATCTCGCAGTCGTACATCTCGCGGCTCGAAAAACGGATCCTCAAGCGCCTGCGCACCGAGCTGGAAAAGACGGCCTAGCGGTACTCGGCGTACGGCCACGTCGCGGAATCGTTGGCCCCAGCCAACTTCGCCGCAGTAAAAAATACACCCGCAGGGCGCGGACGGAAGACACTGCCGGTCCGTACGACGGACAGCGTGCGTCCGCGGGGTCGCACGTTTGGACGTGCTCGACAGCGAAGGAAACACACGCACAGGTCGCGTTCTTAAAGATACTCCCGGTCCGTGCGACGGACAGCGGCGTCCCTGCATCTCTTCACTCTTCACGATTCCTTATTCCTGCACAAAGTCATTGCGCAGGCGAGGGCTTTGTGCTATGATATTCCCAGAATACTTTTGGGAAAAGGGATGTACATTATGGTTCAGGAAATCAACAAAAAGCTTTTCAATTTCATCGATCACAGCCCCAGCGGCTTCCACGCCGTAGAAAACCTCTGCGCCATGCTGGAAGACGCCGGCGCAGAGCGCCTCAGTGAAAACCGCCCGTGGAACCTCACCCCCGGCAAGCGGTATTTCGTCACGCGCAACGGCTCCTCCGTGCTGGCGTTCATGGTGCCGCAGGACTACACCGGTATGCTCCTCGTCTCCGCCCACAGCGATTCCCCCACCTTCCGCGTCAAAACCGGCGGGGAGATCACCGTGGAGAAGCGCTACAAGAAGCTCAACACCGAGGGCTACGGCGGCATGATCCTCTCCACGTGGTTCGACCGCCCGCTGTCCCTCGCCGGCCGCGCCGTGGTGCGCACCGAAAACGGCGTGGAGACAAGGCTCGTACACATCGACCGCGACCTGCTCGTCATCCCGAGCCTCGCGATCCATATGTCCCGCGGGATGGACCAGAAGCTGAACCCGCAGGTGGACCTGCTGCCGCTCTTCGGCAGTGCGGACACCGATTACAAGGCCCTCATCGCCGAGGCCGCCGGCGCCGAAAAAGAAGACCTGCTGCAGAGCGACGTGTTCCTCTATCCCCGCCAGCAGTGCACCGTGACCGGTGCGGCGGAGGAGTTCATTCTCGCCCCGCGTCTCGATGACCTGCAGTGTGCCTTTGCCGGCATGGAGGCGTTCCTCCGGGCCGAGAACCCGAAGAAGCTCACCCTCTGCGCCGTGTTCGACAACGAGGAGGTCGGCTCCCGCACCAAGCAGGGCGCGGATTCCACGTTCCTCACCGATACCGTGCACCGCATCATGGATGCCCTCTCTATTCCGGAAACCACATGGCTGCAGCACATGGCGGACAGCTTCATGCTCTCTGCCGACAACGCCCACGCCGTGCACCCGAACTACGCCGGCAAGTGCGATGAAACCAACCGCTGCTACCTCAACGGCGGCATCGTCATTAAGTTCAGCGCCAACCAGCGCTACACCACCGACGCCGTCTCCGCCTCCGTCTTTGCGGAGATCTGCCGCCGCGCCGATGTGCCGGTGATGTACTTCCACAACCGCTCCGATATGCCGGGCGGCTCCACCCTGGGCAACATCGCGAACGCCCACCTCTCCCTCAACACGGTGGATATCGGCATCCCGCAGCTCGCCATGCACTCCGCCGTGGAGACCGCCGGTGCACAGGACACCGCCCACATGGTGAACGCCATGACCGCCTTCTTCAACACCAACCTGCAGATGACCGAGGACGGAGCGTATACATTCTAAAGGAATAGGTAAGAGTGAATAGTGAAGAGGTGCAGCGGTGTTCTCCGAACGCGAATATAATTGCGCACGCAGTGCGCGTCCGAACCTATTCCCTTTTCACTATTACTTATTACTTCAAAAAAAACAAGGGCAGCGGATCACTCCGTTGCCCTTGTTTTTTTCTATTCTGTTTTCACTGGGAGTATCCCGGCAGCGTTCGCTGTCCGTCGTACGGACCGGGAGTGTCTTCCGTCCGCGTTGGCTCGGTGTATTTCCTACTGCGGCGAAGTGTGTCGAAACACGCGAAACCTGTGCTGCGCACAGCTATCAAATGCTTACGCATTAGACTCCGCGACGCCGAAGCGGGACGTTCCCGCACGGACTCAGATGTCAAACACGCCCAGAATGATGATACCAATGACGACGCTGAGGATGCACAGGTACTGCTTCCAGCTGAGCTTTTCCTTCAGGAACACGCGGGAGAGCAGCACGGAGAACACACAGTAGGAGGAGATCATCGGTGCGGCGACAATGGCGTTGTCCTCGGAAGCCAGCGCATAGATGTAGAAGAACTGGCCGGCGGTCTCGCACAGCGCACCGAAGCCCTTCTCCTTCTCCTTGAGGAGGCTGAACTTCTCCTTCTTCACGAACACGAGGAAGATCAAGGAAACGATGGCGCACAGCAGGAACATCAGCTCATAGGAGGTGTTGGCCTGGAACTCGGCGGCCTCGCCGTACACGCCCTCCATCTTCTCCAGCACGAAGATATCGGCAAAGGTGCCCAGACCGTCGATGATGCAGTAGAGGATCGGCAGCAGGATCGCGATAAAGCCGATCTGATACTTCTTCTCCACCACCTCGCCGCGGTACAGGCGCTCGCGGTCCTCGTTCTTCTTCTCCGCCACGGAGAGCATCACGATGCCGAGGATGATGAGGCCGACGGCCACCAGCTGCACCGGCGCCATCTCCTGCTTGAGGACGAGGAAGCACAGAAGCGCGGAAACCGCGCCGGAGGAGTTGCAGATCGGAGAGGAGACGGACAGCTCAATGTAACGCAGACCGGCATAACCCAGCACCATGGCCAGGATGTACAGTGCCGCCACGGGCAGGTAGGTGACAAAGCTCTCGATGGCGTACACGTTGCCGTTCACGGCGTATTCGTAGATCATCGTGCCGATGGCGTGCAGGCCCATCACGGCGCCGACCATCACGACCATGCGCAGATGGCTGTACTTATCGCGCGGGTCGGTACCCAGCTTGGAGAAGAAGTCCGAACCGCCCCAGCAGAAAATTGTAAATAAAGCAAAAATAAACCACATAGTCTTTCATTCCCTTTCACAAAAGCAAAGCGCCTTTGCCCGCCGGGAATTTTCTCGCGGACAAGTGCACTCCGCGGTTATTTTATGTTTTACAGTTTGTCAGGCTCAGCAGCATTCTGCCAGCTTTTTGTTCACGCGCTCGCGCAGGGCCGGGAGGTAGCCGGCTGCACGCGGGTAGCGGGAGAAGGTCATGTCCTCGCCCTCGCCGAGGAGCTTCAGGGTCTCTTCATGGCCGATGTGCTGCTCCAGAAGCTGCAGCGCACGGTAGTCGTACAGACCCATCGCAAACACCTTCTGGCGGATGGAGCTGAGCGGACCCTCCGGACCGGGATAGACCGTGAAGGCATCGCCGCCCGGGAACGCGCCGCCCGCGTCCGTCACGCGGAACGGGTCGATGACCGCCTTGGAGAGCTGCGTGAACCAGAAATTATAGCCCCAGTGCAGGAAGCCCGTGATGCCGTGCTTCCACATCTGCACACCGAGGATGCGGTTGCGGTTCGAAGGCATCGCGAGGAAGCGGTTGCCCACGTCCACGGCCTGACCGCAGCAGGTGTATGTCCAGAGGTCCGGCACAGCGGCGTCGATGAACGGCTCGATGCTGTTGGAGGACGGCACCGGGTGCTCCACCACGCCCTCCTTGTAGAACGCGAACTCCGAAAGCGCATCGCGCAGGATGCAGCCCTGCACCAGCGGCTCGAGGATCGCCTTCGCGGCGCGGTAGTTTTTGAGATGCTCCCCGCCGTGCGGTTCGTCGGAGACGTGGAACATGAGCTGTGCCTGCTCCACACCCTCCTGAGCAAATACGGTGATGACCTGCGGCACCAGCGCGCGGAGCAGCTCGGCATAGGCCGGGTCCAGCGCGGAAACGTGCCAGCCGAACTTGAGGTGCTTCACGCCGTTTTCAGTGACGTAGATGTTCGGCGTGCACTTCGCGCCCCACTGGGAGAAGAAGTGCGAAACCTCAAATTGCTTGAGGCCCGCCGCAAGTGCGGTGCGGATCCACCGGCGCAGGCGGTCAAAGCCGAAGGTGTAGCCGGCATCGGTCTTTTCAATATCCACCAGCTGCACGCAGGGACGCTCCGTGCCGATGGCGGTGTCGAGCGCCGGGGTGAACACGGGGGTCAGGATCATGGTCTGCCCGTGTGCGGCGCAGTTTTGCATATACTTTTCGATCAAAGCCCAGTGGGCCTCGGAATAGATGTCCACTTTATGGAGTGCGGCGATGCTGTCCACATGGAACCACTGCGTAAACTTGAGCGTCTGCTCCGGCAGGGCAGCGGGGATCACGGTCAGCATGAACACGGCGCTCTTGCCGTCCGCGCTGATCTCCACCGGGTACGTACCGCCGGCGGCATCATCGTTCACCTTGAGGCTCACCCACAGCGTCTCCTGTCCCAGCACGGTCAGGTCGCCGTTCACAGGGTAGAGCACGTCCGGGATGGCCTTCGGCTCTGTGGTGATGTAGTCGTCATCGTGGCGATCAGGGTAGGCGGTCAGCACGCAGGGCACGGCGCCCACACGGTAGATCTTCGCCTCAACGGGTGCATCGGTGCGCAGCTCGATATGTACCGGGCCAAGGCCGTACACCACGGTCTGGAACGCGGTCTCCTCGCCCCGCAGCGCACTGGCCCCTGTGTAGGCCGGGGGTGCCAGAATGCCTTCCCCATCCGGGAAGAGCTTCTCCATCGGCGAATAGAGCGTGAGTTCTTTGTACAGTTGGTTTGTCACGGTCTGGGTCCCCCTTTCTGCGGGAAAAGAATCAAATTGCGTGAAGTCCGGAACGTAGCGCTCCCCGGCGGCGCTGCGCTTTTGGCAGAAGCCGGGCAGGTCGAGTTCCAGCATATAATCCTGCACCTTGCGGTGCTCACGCGCGGTGATGCGGCGGTTCAGGTCGTGAAACCGCTCGTCCATTAACACGCGCCCCATGGGGGTGTACTGGCTCATCAGGCTCACCGGCACGCCGGGAAAGGCGGCGCGGACGGCATCGAGTACAGCCATGGAGTTTCGCGTATGTGCCGGGAGGATGAGGTGGCGGATGATGACGCCCTTTGTCAGCAGCCCCTCCGGCGTATAGGTATTTTCGCCCGTCTGCCGTACCATTTCGGAAATGGCACGGAGGGCGGTTTCTTTATAATTCGGTGCGTTCGAGACCCGCTCGGCGAGCGCGTCGTCCGCATATTTGAAATCGGGCAGGTAGATGTCGACAAGGCCCTCGAGCATCCGGAGCGTCTCCACGGATTCGTACCCGCCGCAGTTCCACACCACGGGGACCTTCGGCTTATATTTGCGAAGCGCCGCGGCGATCTGCCCCGCAAAATGCGTGGGCGTAACGAGGTTGATGTTGTGCGCGCCCTGCGCCTCTAAGTCCTGCATCAGGGCGATGAATTCGTCTATGGTAAAGTCCTTACCGTGCTCCTGCGACTGGGAGATCACGCTGTTCTGGCAGAACGCACAGCGCAGCGAGCAGCCGGTAAAGAAGATGGTGCCGCTGCCGCGTGTGCCGCTGATGGGCGGCTCCTCCCAAAAATGGAGGCGTGCCCGGGCAATGTGCAGCTTGTCGCCGCTGCCGCAGTAACCGGGATGCACGGCGCGGTCCGTATTGCATTGTCTGGGACAGAGCGTGCAGCCCATGGCGTTTCTCTCCTTACGATTTTATTCGTGCAGCATCAGCACACCGGCGTTTGAACCGCGCTTGCCGCGGGTGACCCGGTGCGAGAAAATGAGGTCGCTCTCGCACATGGAGCATACCCCGCCCACGGTGATGTTCTCCGGGCGCATCCCGCACTGCAGCATGAACCAACGGTTGCATGCCCACAGGTCGACATGGAATTTGCCGTTGCCGTCGTCGGTGACGAAATCGTGCTCCGGCAGCGCCAGAAATTCCTCCGCGCAGGGCGGATCCACTTCAAAGCAGTCCGGCCCGATGGACGGCCCGATGGCCGCCAGCAGCTTTTCGGGGTCGGTGCCGAACTCCGCCTGCATCTTCTCGATCGTGGCTTTCGCCATGCCGTTCACGGTGCCGCGCCAGCCCGCATGGCTGAGGCCGATGGCGTGGTGTTCGGGGTCGTAAAAATACAGCGGAACGCAGTCCGAGCAGTAGATCATCAGCGGGAGGCCCGGCTCGTTCGTAACGAGACCATCCACGCTTTCCATATCCTTCGGCTTCCACACGCCCACGCCGGCGTTCTCCATCGTGACGCGCCGCACGTTCGTGTGGTGATCCTGATTGCCGGCCGTGATCTGCATCATCGGCACACCGGCCGCCTCTGCAAACCGGCGGTAATTCTCCACCACATTCGCCTCATCGTCGCCCCGGCTGAAGCCGAGGTTCATGGCGGCGAACTCTCTGCGGCTCACGCCGCCGATGCGGGTGGAGAAAGCATGGGCTACGGGCAGGGCATCCCACGCGGTAAAGCGCAGGAGCCCCACGCCGTTTTCGGCGATATCGAGGTGCATCTGTCCGATATTCATAGGCGCCGCCTTTCTCGGTTTTTCGATCTTCGGCAGGGGCATCGTTTTGCGGGTGACGGTGATGCCCTCGTATTTTTGCTTCACGCGCACCTGCCCGCAGAAGAGATACCCGCAGGCCGTGCACTGGAAATTGCAGCGCAGACTCTTGTTCTTCGCGTACCAGCGGCCCGTCGCTTTCACGGCGCCGCCGCATTTCTCGCAGGTAAAAATCAGGCTTTCCCGCGGGACGAGCGGGTCCTCCGCATCACAGATGTAATTCGTCTTAAACGTGATCCGGCGGTAAAACTCCGGGTTCGTGCAGTCCTGCACATGGGGCAGAAACGCCTCGCGGTCGTACAGCTTTTCGAGCACCATTGCAGTCAGAACGCTGTCGTCGAGCGCGCGGTGATGATCGAGCTGGCTTTCGTCCACGCCGCAGAGCTCCGCCGCCTTGGAAAGGCCCATCTGTTCCTTGCCGTCGGCCTCGAGCTTCTGCTCGGCATAGACCTGCAGATCCACATACTTCTGCAGGAAGGGCACGGTATCCAGCCCGCCGAAGTACCGGCAGTTTTCGATCAGCGCCAGAATATCCGACGTGCCCCACGTGGCGATCACGCAGTTTCCCGCCCACTTGCGGAAGCGGCTCATCACCTGCAGGAAGGGCATGGCGTCGGAGAGGTGCGCATCGGTGATGCTGGTCAGGTCCGAGATGATCGAGCTGATCTTCTTGCCGACCTGCGGCTTTACGAAGCACGAAAACCGATCCGTCATATTCAGTTTTTGGTCGAGCTTCACCGCACCAAACTCGATGATCTCGTTGATGTAGCCGTGGAGGCGCTTGGAATACGCGCCGTTCCACTCCAGATCCAGAATCACAATACTCATATTTTCATCGTCCGCGGAATCGTTTGCCGTGCAAACTTCGCCGCCAAAAGAAATTGGTTTTGTTTTCGCGTTCTTTGGGGTGCTCCCGCTTGCGATGCACCCTCAAACTGTGAATACTGCACGCTTCCTCTTGCCTCCCCTAAGCAGGGGCGGCGGTTGAGCGCAGCGAAACCGGAGGGGTATGATAGATTGCACGAAGCGCCGCCATAATTGTCAATTATCCATTATTCATTGTCCACTGAACAAGAAATAGATCATTTCTTGTTCTTGGATGCCTGCTTCATGCGCAGTTCCTTAGAGAGCACCATCTTGCGCATACGGATGCTCTTCGGGGTGATCTCCACGAGCTCATCGTCCGCGATGAATTCGAGGGACTGCTCAAGGCTGAGCACGGTGTGCGGGGTCAGCTTCAAAGCTTCGTCGGAACCGGAGGCGCGGGTGTTCGTCGCGTGCTTCTTCTTGCAGACGTTGATGACGATATCGTCGCCCTTCGGGTTGCTGCCGACGACCATCCCCTCATAAACCGGCACGCCGGGCCCGATGAACAGGCGGCCGCGGTCCTGCGCATAGAACAGGCCGTAAGCCGTGGAATCGCCGGCCTCGTGCACGACGAGAGAACCGGAATTTCTCTGCTGAATATCGCCCTTGTACGGCTCATAGCCGTCGAAAATGTGGTTCATGATGCCGTTGCCGTTCGTATCGGTGAGGAACTCGGAACGGTAGCCCATGATGCCGCGGGCGGGGATCTTAAACTCCAGATGGGCGGTGCCGCTCTCGCGGGTGCCCATGTTGATGAGCTCGGCCTTTCTGGTGCCCAGCTTCTCCATGACGGCGCCGACGTAGTTCTCCGGCACTTCGATCATCAGAAGCTCCATCGGCTCGCAGCGCACGCCGTTGATCTCTTTATAAATTACATTCGGTCTCGAGACCTGGAACTCGTAGTTCTGGCGGCGCATCTGCTCAATGAGAACGGACAGATGCAGCTCACCGCGACCCGAAACCTTGAATGTATCGGCAGAGTCGGTCTCTTCAACACGCATAGCAACATTTGTTTCAACTTCCTTGAAGAGGCGGTCGCGGATATTGCGGGAGGTGACATACTTGCCCTCCTTACCGGCAAACGGAGAATTGTTTACCATAAACAGCATGGAAACGGTCGGTTCGTCGATC
>JAFQWC010000140.1 GCA_017407665.1 Clostridia bacterium
CCCGGATATCGGGCGGATCTCCTGCTGTTTGACCCGGCGCGCTTTACGGACAACGCCGACTTCAGCGGGCGGAGCGATCCGGCCTCAGGCCTGTACCGAAGCTGGATCGGCGGAGAACTTGTGATCGAAAATGACCGGCTGACCGGTGCAAAACCCGGCCGCTGGCTGCAAAAATAAAACGGATCAACTTTTGAAAGGATGAACGATATGATGATCGAAAAGAGACTCGAAGAACTGGGCCTGACCCTGCCGCCCCCGCCGCCCCGCGGTGGTCTGTACAAATCCTGTAAGCAGTTCGGTGCAAACCTCGCGTATGTTTCCGGCTGTGGCTGCAGCATCGAAGCACCGGTGGCCGGCAAGCTGGGCGTCGACTTCACGCTGGAAGAAGGACAGGAACACGCCAAAAACTGTATGCTGAATGTACTCTCCGTGCTGAAGGCCGAAATCGGCGATCTGGATCGCGTAAAGAGCTGCGTGAAGATCCTCGTTTTCGTGGCCAGCGCCAACGATTTCTACAGCCAGCCGGCTGTGGCCAACGGTGCGACAAAGCTGCTTGGCGACCTCTTCGGCGAGGAGATCGGTATCCCGTCCCGTTCCGCCATTGGCGTGAACGTCCTGCCGGGCAACCTGCCGGTGGAGATCGAAGCTATGTTTGAGCTTCGCGATTGAGTGGAATCATAAAACTGCCCTGTACCGGACATTGCCTTCCGATACAGGGCAGTTTGGATTTTATGGGGATTACAGCGCAATGGCGCCGAAGAGCACCGCAAACAGCAGCATGATGAGTGTTACGAGAAAAGCCCAGGGAATCGTCTTTTTCTGATGTTCACCGAGGTCCACGCCGGACAAGCCGATCAAAAGGAAGGTGGATGCGGTCAGCGGGGAGACCGGGAAGCCGGTGGTCATCTGTCCGAGTACCGCAGCTCGTGCGACCGACAACCCTTCCGCACCGAAAGCCGCCGCCGTATTGCTCAGAACCGGCAGTACACCGTAATAGAACGAATCCGGATCAAACAGAAGCGATGCGGGCATACTCAACACACCCGTGATCAGCGGGAAGGCGCGCCCGAGGCTTTCCGGCATAACGGCAACCAGTGTTTCCGCCATTTCGGTGATCATACCGGTGCCCTTCATAATACCGGTGAAAGCGCCTGCCGCAAAAAGGACGGACGCCATCATCAGTGCCTCCTTCGCGTGGGTGTCCACACGTTTTGCCTGCTCTTTCGGCGCGGGGTAATTGATCATGATCGCGATAACGAAGAAGAGCATGAAAATTACGGCGGGAGCAAATCCGGAGAAGAGGAGCGCCAGCACGGCACAGAGAATGAGTGCGATGTTTACGGGAAAGAGCTTTGGACGCAGCAGCGCCGCTGCCTCTTCGGAAAGCGGCTGCTCCATATAGCCGATAATTAAAGCCGCATTTCCGATCCGCTTTTTCTCTTTCAGTCCGAGCAGCACGGCAATCGCGAAAACGGAAAGCATGCCGAGCGTGACCGGCAGGATCAGCGGCTTAAACAGAACCATGACATCCACGCCCATTGCCGAAGCTGCACGGATCGTCGGGCCGCCCCAAGGCATGATGTTCATGGTGCCGGCGGATAACGCAACGATCGTGGCTAAGGTTGTTTTTCGCATCCCGACGGCCTCATAAATCGGCAGCAGGGCGGGAACACAGACCAGAAATGTGACTGCGCCGGAGCCGTCCAGATGCACTACGGCAGCCAAAACCGCCGTACCGATCGCGATTTTTACAGGGTCGTTCCCGATCAGCTTCAATACGCCGCGGATGATGGGGCGGAAGGTTCCGGCATCGGTTAAAATACCGAAGAAAAGGATCGAAAAGACGAACATGACGCCCGTAGCGGCAACGGACCCGATACCGCCGCTGCCGGTGATATAGCCGCCGAGCGCTTTGATATTCTCCCATATATGTACCGCGCCGTCTTCCCCACGAATAAAGAAAGATGCAAGGATACCGGTCACGGTGGGAATCAGGATCAGCGCACCGGTCGGGGACATCTTTTTTGTCATGACGGCCGTAAGCAGTAAAGCCACTGTCAAAAATCCAAGTATTGCAAGCAAAATCAACAACCTCCTCTGCTTTCACTATCTTCATTATACTACGGGACGCGTCCCGGAAAAAGCATTTTCCACACTTTTTTTATACATAGTGAAAAACGAAGCTTCTCTTGCATTGAGCCTGATTCATGATATAATAAAAATACAGCCAAAAGAAGAAAGGACGCAGCGTAATGTTTGGAGAAAAACAGAATCTTTTTGAAACATTGATGGAAAAATACAGCAAGGTATGTCCCAAAGTCGCGGACGAAACCGTTGTTCGCGAGGAAATGATTCCTTCGGCGGACGGTGTCCGTCTGCGTACGATTATCATAACGCCAAAGGGTGTGACAGGCCCCTACCCGACGATCGTGCAGAGAAGCTGCTATTTTGAGCCGGATCCCTGTAATCTGCAGATTCAGAGCGAGGCACTTGCCAGACACGGTTTCGCGCTTGTGTACCAGTGGTGCCGCGGCATCGGCGGTTCCGAAGGGCAGTGGGAGCCGAATATCCATGACCGCGCGGACGGCATCAGCCTTGTGAACTGGCTGCAGGCGCAGGATTGGGTTCTCAACATGGGCTATGTAGGTGCAAGTTATCTCGCGATGACCGGCTGGATCATGGCGGATATTGTACCGGATAAAATGAAGACGATGTACCTTACGGTTTACGGCACGGAGCGCCATACCTCCGCCTGGCGCGAGGGTTTGTTCCGGCAGGATATTCTCACGGCGTGGGCCATGGGCAATGCTGGCTTCCCGGTAAAGGCGGATTATATGGAATCCGCGGCCTATCGTCCGCAGGTGGAGGTGGACGAGAAACTCTGGGGCGGAAAACTCAGCTGGTACCGGGATTGGATCACGCATCCGGGCAGCCGGGACCCCTATTGGGCAGAAGGGCATTGGGAAACCCTGCGTAACGTCCCGTCCAAACTGAAGATCCCTGTCTTCGTCGGCGAAGGCTGGTACGACCATCACCTCGGCAGTATGCTTGAGGGGTATAACAATCTCTCAAAAGAAGCCATGGCACACAGTGTGTTCCAAATCAATCCCGGCAATCACGGGCTGCGTCCGGTCATCCCCGGTCAGCCCAAACAGGAAAACGCCGCCATCGATGAAGCGACGCAGCAGATCCGCTGGTTCCGCGATATTCTCATGGAAGGCAAAACACCGGAGCGTGCCATTCAGTATTACGTGATCGGCGCGGACGAATGGCGCAATTACAGCGAATATCCGCCGAAGACCGCACACGAAGCCGTGTTCTACCTGAACGACAAAACCCTTGCGGCACAACCGGGCGAGGCTGTGCGCCGCAGCTATGTGTACGACCCGGAAAATCCCGTGCAGACCTACGGCGCCGAATCGCTGTTCGCAAGCTGGAAGAACACCGGTTCTCTTGAGCAGCCGCAGCCGGATTGGCGCGAGGATGTACTCAGCTTTGTGTCTGGGCCGCTCGAACAACCGCTCGATGTAGTCGGCTCTATGCAGGCAAAGCTTTGGGTCGAATCGGATGCGCCGGACACCTGCTTTACCGTAAAGGTCATGGAAGTTTTTCCGGACGGCCGCGCGTGGCATATCCGAAACGGCATCACGACACTCGGCTGGCGCAACGGTGCCGAAGTGTATCAGGAATATGAGGGCGGACCGATAGAAATCACGATAGCCTGCTGGGATATCGCATGGCAGCTGCAGCCGGGTTCCCGCCTGCGCGTGGATATTTCTTCTTCCAATTTCCCGGAATTTTCCGTGCATCCGAACACAACGGTCCTGTGGTCCGAAGCGACGGAAACACAGAAAGCAAATCAGACAATCCTGATGGGCGAAGACTATCCCTCCCGTTTGATCCTGCCGTTGGATAAAACGTTCTAAAAACACATTTCAATCCTGAAAAATGCCCCGTCATGCATATTTCCCGTTCCCGCGCATAAAATGGCAGCAGCTTTCATTAAAGGGGGCATCTGTATGCTTTGCAGAATCGGGGACCTGCGCAATCGGGATGTCATCAGCATTCGGGACGGCAGCCGCATCGGTGTGCTCGGGGATCTGGAAATCGATACTGTTACGGCGGCACTTTCGGCTATTGTGGTGTACGGGCGTCCGCGGCTGTTCGGGCTTCTCGGCCATGAGGAGGACAGCGTGATCCCGTGGTCCGCCGTAACAACCGTGGGGGAGGACACCGTACTCGTGGATTTCACCATACAAAGGCGGCCTGCAAAGCGCGGAATTCTTGCAAATTTCTGGGAAAAGACGTGAAAAAATGCTTGATTTACGGGATGCACTGTGCTATAATATTTCAGCGATTTGCAGACTCTGCAAGCAAGTACGCACGCCGAGGCTTCTCCATGGTGCCGCAAAAGCGGTAATCTGTGAAAAAATTCAAGGCCCGGCGGAGGAAAAACCAAGGAGGTATTTTCAAAATGGCAGTAGTATCTATGAAGCAGCTTCTTGAAGCTGGCGTACATTTCGGTCACCAGACAAGAAGATGGAACCCGAAGATGGCTCAGTACATCTTCACTGAGAGAAACGGCATCTACATCATCGACCTGCAGAAGACCGTTAAGAAGCTGGAGGAGGCTTACAACTTCGTTCGTGAGATCTCCATGGAAGGCAAGAACGTTCTGTTCGTCGGCACAAAGAAGCAGGCTCAGGAGTCCGTTAAGGAAGAAGCTCTCCGCGCTGGCGCTTACTATGTAAACGCTCGTTGGCTGGGCGGCATGCTCACCAACTTCACCACCATCCGCAGAAGAATCCAGAGACTGGCTCAGCTGCGCAAGATGCAGG
>JAFQWC010000141.1 GCA_017407665.1 Clostridia bacterium
GATACACATCGTAGCCGGTGTCGTTCACGGCCTGTTCTGCGGTGTACTGATTGCCTTTCCAGTCCCACAGCGCAAAACCGCCGACCCAATCGCGCTTTGCACAGGTCTCAAACATTTCCCTGTACCAATCGGCCTGTCCCTGCAGGTCCACACCGCCGCGCACCTTCCAGTCGTTCGGCACAGCATTGGAACCTGCCGTGGACATACAGCCGCATTCCGCAAAGAAGAACGGCTTATTAAACTTCTTCACAACCTTTTCGATGCGGTCCAGCTGGTTTTCCCAGTCGCCCAGCGGATAATAGCCGCTCGAGGAGATCACGTCCACGGCATCCCACCACTCGACATGGCCTTCCTGATACTTATCCGTGTTGTAAGAAACGGGGCCGGAATACACCGTGCGGATATCCGCGATCAGCTTACGCCACTCGGCCTCGCGGCGCTCGGTCTGCACCATCTCGCAGCCGGCAATGAACATTTCGCAGCCGGTTTTTTCGGCAATGGCCGCATAATGCAGCTGGAATGCGGTATAAGAGCGGAACCAATTGCTCCACTTCGGCTCACAGGGCACGTCGATATCAAAGAAGTTGATATGCGCGCGCCATGTGCCGTCCTTGCAGTTGACCGTCGGCTTCAGCGCCACACGCAGACCGCGGCTGTGTGCGTAGCCGATAAATCCGATCAGCTCATCATCGCCGACGGACCACTCTGCGGCGTAGTCCATTTCCTCGGACTGTGCATTCTCCTGCAGTGCCGGCGGCACCAGAATGATGAAATCCGCGTGTGTGCGGGTGATGAGGTTATCGAGGCTCTGCTTTGCCGCTTCGGAGGACAGCAGTCCCCGACGGGTAAACGGCGCAAACGTCACGCCATGAATGTATTTCATACAGCTCCACTCCCTATCCGAGTTTTTTCACAGTATAGCACCCTGCCTGTGGAAAGTCAACGCTGGCTCCACACGGCGATTTCAGTTCACGGGCGCGCTGAGCCGCCGCAGAATCTCCGCAAGCCATTTTTTCACGCCGTCCCGGTCATTCTTTTCATGTGCTTTCAGGAGACAGTCTTCATCCCACCGGATATGGGAACTCCAGAACGCATCGATCACGGCATACAGATACGGGTATAAGGCACGTTCTTCTTCCGAAAATGCACGCACGGACTGATACCCGACCAAAAACGATGTCAGGATTTGCTGCTCGAAGTCGTCTTCTCTGTTTTCCGGATATACCATAAGTCTGGACACAAAGAGCGCCTGCATGACCGTATCGCAAAATAGGTTATTATCCCCACATCGGTTATAGTCAAATACGCCAAGCGCTCCGGAATCCGCGTGATACAGATTACATTCGCTGATATCACCCTGCACGGCATATCTCGGTGCCAGTTTCACCGGCTTTAGTTTCTCCATATAGTTTGTATACGTCTCCAAAATCCGGTCGAGGAGGATTTTTTCTTCACCGTGAAGCTCGTTTTCCAATGCTTTCACCGAATCAAAATCGAATAAGTCGTTTCTTGTGAACGGATCAAACAGAACGGATCCATGGACGTGCAGGTCTTCGCGCTCTGCGATCTGATGCATCCGCGCAAGCAAGCTGCCCATCTTTTCGGCGGTGTCCACCGTCACCTCTTTGACCTCATTGTCAACGAATTGCTCCACTGCGACGATCACGGTATAGCCGTCTATATCGTACAAATTGGTAAACCGCCCCTTGGATGTATACTGTCTCGGCGTTTCGATGCCGTTTTTCCGCAGGGCATCTGCGAATGCACTCTGCTCCTCCATGAGCTCCAGCGTAACATCGGACTCTTTTTTTAACCGCATGACGAGCGAGGCGCCATCTTCCAGATCGATTTTCACGATCAGCCGGACTTCTTTCGCCTGTGTCCCTTTCCATTCAAAATCATACCGCTGCAGCTCCGTGACCTGTACAACAGGCGAGGTCAGTCCGTAATCTTCCAGAATCCTTTCAATCTCCGTTTGCTTTATACAAAACATATTGCCATCTCCAAAAAATCAGCTGTACTCAAACCATACCATAGTTTCAGCGAATACACAACAGAAAAGCCCCGGCATTTGCACCGGGGCTCATACGCATATTTTACAGCACGCAGTAGTCGGCCATGTACTTCTCCATTGCCGGGAGAATGTCTGCATACTCGCCGCTCTGCTTCAGATACTCATGGATATCCTCAACGGTGACGATGGCATGTACGTTGATACCGAACTCTTCCTTCACTTCCATGATCGCGGTCTTGCCCGGGATCTTGCCCACTTCGCAACGGTTGACGGAGATGAACATATCGTTGACGGTCACGTCGCCGCAGCCGTAGAGAATCGGCATGGTCTCACGCACAGCGATACCAGCGGTGATGACGTCCTCGATGATGATCAGCTTATCGCCGCTCTGCGGCTTGTAGCCGACGAGGCTGCCGCCTTCGCCGTGGTCCTTCTCCTCCTTGCGGTTGAAGAAGTAGGGCTTGGAGATGCCATACTCGTTGTAGAGGGCTGCTGCTGTGGTGGTAGCCAGCGGAATGCCCTTGTAAGCCGGACCGAACATGGCGGTGAAATCCTCACCGACGGTCTCCTTCACCAGCTCGGCATAGAACTTGCCCAGCTTTGCGATCTGCTCGCCGGTCTTATAGTTGCCGGTGTTGACAAAATACGGGGTGTTGCGGCCGCTCTTGGTTACGAAAGAACCAAAGCGCAGCACGTCTGCGGACATCATGAACTCGATAAACGCCTTTTGCTTTCTGTCAGCATGTTGATCCATCCTTTATGTTAAAATTTTAATTTTCTGCAGCAAATTATAGCACAGATTTTTCCAAACGTCAAAACAAATTACGCAGCCGGTATCGCACCCGCGCCCACACTCCATGTGTTCACGGAATAACCCGTTCCGTTCGTCAGAACAAGGATCGTGCCGTCCCGCCAGGTCTGCATAATTTGGCAGCCCAGATCATTGAGGCTCTGCATGGTCTCGCGGTGCGGATGGCCGTAGTCATTGACTTCCGCGCAGGAGATGATCGCCACCTTCGGATCCACCGCACGGAGGAATTCCGGCGTTGTGGAGGAGGAAGAGCCGTGGTGTCCGCACTTGAGCACCGTGCAGGAAATATCTGCGCCCGTTTCCAGAATGCGCTCCTCCACGGGGGCTTCCGCGTCGCCGGTCAGCATGAAGGAAACATTCCCGTATGTAAAGCGGATGACTGCGGAGTAATCGTTGGTTTCCTCCCAGTTGTCCCCGTCATACGGAGAAAGCACCTCGAACACCGCACCCTCCGGGGCGGGGATCTGCGTCTCATCCGTGATCTGCTTCACGGCCACATTCTGCGCATCCAGCGCGTCCAGCATATTTTCATACGTTCTGGTCGTGGGCGTATCGGATGCCGGCAGAACGGGCATATAGAACGTTTCAATCGGCACATTTTCGATGACCTTCTCCATCGCGCCGATGTGATCCGCGTGCGGATGGGTCGCGACCACGGCATCCAGATCGTCTACGCCCAGCGCATCCAGATTCTGCAGGATGGCGTCTCCCGCGCTGCTGATGCTGGCATCGATCAGCATGGTGTACTCCCCGACACGGATCAGAATGCTGTCGCCCTGCCCGACATCAAAGAAATAGACTTCTGCTTCTTCCCCGTCCGGTGTCTGAACTGGATCCGCGATCGGCGGAACATCCGGCGTCAGCAGATACTCGATCTCCGGCAGATAGTACCAGATCGCCGCGGCGATTAGCACGATCACGCCGAGAATCGTGACCACTATCCGCATTTTCGGCGGCAGCTTACTGAGAAGGCGCTGTGCCTGTTCCGCCTGTTTTTGGTACTGTGCGTAATTGCGGCTGCCTTTTTTGCTCATACAAACATCCTCCCTGCTGGTTCAAAAAAAGCTGCGGCGAAATGCTGCAGCTTTTCCGTCCCTTATTTTTTCTTATTCGTATCGTCCTTGTACAAATTAAAACGGAAGAGCTTCGATTCATCCTCTTCCAGCTCGCACATGACAAACGCCTCGGCGATCTTACCGCCCTCGATCAAGGTCATCAGGCCGATCAGCTGGCAAAGCTTACTCTTCAGATTCAGCTTGTCGCCATCGCGCGTCATCAAAAAAACGTCGCCTTTGCACTGATCCAGCACCGCCAGAAAAGAAGGTACATCGATATCGTGGAGTTCAACCATTTTGGCCATTCGTCATCTCTCCTTTGCAAAAATTACGGAATCCGGATCGATCCCTTCACCGATCCCATCCTATTGTATTAAGCTTATCATATTTTTCCATCAAAAACAATGCCCAAAACCACAAACAATGCAAAAATGCCCAAAATATTATGGTTGACTTGTATAAATTGCCTCTGTATCCACTCTCATCCCGGCGGCAACGGCTGCCGCTGAACTGTACATCTGCAGCCGATGCTTCATAAATAATGCACTGTGCACGGATGATACTTTTCCGATCTTCGATTTTTTGTTTTGCCCGGAAACGGAACGGCAGAGCGCAAAATTTGCTGAAAAATCCGGTTTTTTGTGAAGTCGACCAAAATGAATGCCTTCACCCGGTCACATATCGTTGAGTATTCACCGGCGTGCTGTCTTGCGGTTTTTCCGGTGATTTGATAGAATAATAATGCAAATATGAAACTGTAAAGAAGAGGATAAAACGTGAATATTGTTGTTGCTCAGTCGGGCGGTCCCACCTGCGCGATCAATGCATCTTTGCTCGGTGTGTTCCGTCATGCTACAAAATATGAAGAGATTGAAAAGGTCTACGGTTCTGTCAACGGGATCGAAGGTCTGATTCTGGATAATCTGGTAGACCTGCGTGAGATCATCCGTGATGATGACGACGTGGAGCTGATTCGTCAGACGCCTTCCACCGTGCTTGGTTCCTGCCGTTACAAGCTGCCCGATCCTTCTGCAGACATCTCTGCATACGAGAAGATCGTCAGCACCTTTAAGAAATATGACATTTCCGCTTTTTTCTATATCGGCGGCAATGATTCCATGGATACCGTTATGAAGCTGGATCGTTATTTCAAGGCAAACGGTCTTACGATCGCCGCTGTGGGTATCCCCAAAACCATCGATAATGACCTGCCCGAGACCGACCACACCCCCGGTTTCGGCTCTGCGGCAAAATACGTAGCCACGACCATGCAGGAGATCATCCGCGACAGCAACGTGTACGCTGTTCCCTCTGTGACGATCGTAGAGATCATGGGCAGGGATACCGGCTGGCTGACCGCGTCTTCCGCCGTTCTGCGTGTGAACGGCGAGCCGGCCCCGCATCTGATCTATCTGCCCGAAAGAACCTTCTCCATCGAACAATTCCTGCACGATGTACGCGAAGCGCAGAAAACCTACCACGCGGTTATTGTAGCGGTGTCCGAAGGCATTGAACTGGATTGGAGCGAGATCGGTGAAGACTTCCAGTCCGGAAAAACCGATACCTTTGGCCACAAGTATCTGGCAGGCGTTGGCAAAGCACTGGAAAAACTGGTTTCCCGCGAAATGCGCTGCAAAGTTCGTTCCATCGAACTGAATGTTATGCAGCGCTGCTCTTCTCATCTGAGCTCCAAGCGTGATATTGCCGAGGCAGAACGCATCGGCGGCGCAGCCGTCAAAGCCGCTATGGACGGTCTTTCCGGCGAAATGATGGTGTTCCGCCGTGTATCCAATCATCCGTACAATGTCCGTATCGACCACGTGGATGTCACCAAAGTCGCCAACCGTGTCAAGTATTTCCCGCCGGAATGGATCTCCGAAAGCGGCAATGACGTGACCAAAGAGGCGACAGAGTACACCCTGCCTCTGATTCAGGGCGAGCAGAACTTCCGCTTTAAGAACGGTTTGCCTCAGCATTATATTCTTCCTCAGGCACTTCCCCACAGAAGAGACCTTGAATAAAGCCGCATACAAAAAGCGCACTGCCCGGTATGAGCAGTGCGCTTGTTTGTTTTATGTGTTCGATGATTCTTCGCTGTACTTTTTATAGCCCGGATGCTTGCCGGAGATGTGATAGTAGTTGTCGCGCAGATCCATGAGTTTATCGATCTGCGGCATCGGAATCTCCTTCGCACCGCCGAGCAGATGTGCGGTCAGGCTGATCTTTGCAAACAGCTCCAAGGTTTCCATTCTGTAATACGCGGTCACAGCGTCCGCACCCACAGCCAGTGCACCGTGGTTCTGCAGCAGGACCACATCGTGCTTGCCGAGATACGGCGCGATGGCTTCCGGCACCTCATAGGTGGACGGTGTACCATACGGCGTGACCGGTACGGAACCGAGCGTCAGCACGGTCTCGATCATGGAATACTCATCGAGCGGCTTATTGGCCACAGCATAGCCGGTTGCAGTCGGCGGATGTGCGTGCACGACGGCGCCCACATCGGGACGCTCCTGATAGCAGCGCAGATGCATTTTGATCTCGGAGGACGGCTTATAGCCCGGCGCACCTTCCAGCACCTTGCCCTCGCCATCGATGATCACCAGCTTATCCGGCGTGATGAAGCTCTTGCTGATGCCCGTGGGCGTAGCGAGAAATGTGCCATCCTCCAGACGAACACTGACGTTGCCGTCGTTCGCGGCAACCCAGCCCAGCTGCCACATCTTATGGCAGATATCGCAGACCTGTTCTTTGATCAGATTGATATCCATGGAAAAACTCCTTTGTTACTTGTAGAGCGGGCCGTAGGCGGCGCAGGCGCGGTAGTCCTGACCTTCCTTATCCATGCCGAATGCATTCCATGTGGCCGGGCGGAAGATTTTCTCTTCCGGCACGTTGTGCATGCAGACCGGGATACGGAGCATGGAGCACATGGTGATCAGATCGGCACCGATGTGGCCGTAGCTGATCGCGCCGTGGTTGGCGCCCCAGTTGTTCATAACGTCATATGCGGTGTTGAACGGGCTGCCAGCCTTGCCGTCGCAGCGCGGTGCAAACCAGGTGCAGGGCCAGGTGTAGTCGGTGCGGGCCCACAGGGTATCGGTCACCTCATCCGGCAGCTCCACGGTCCAGCCTTCTGCGATCTGCAGAACCGGACCGAGCCCCTTCACGAGGTTCAGACGGA
>JAFQWC010000142.1 GCA_017407665.1 Clostridia bacterium
CTTTCCGGAAACACTGGATGTATGCCCGAAAGGCCGTTCAGCGGCGCAGAAAATCAGACAGACTTCGACGGCGATGGATACTACAAATGGTAAAAGAATACAATATTGTAACTATATGTGGCGTTTTGTGCGGATTTTATTCGAGTTTTGCCGCAGTTTCGGAGAAGGCGTCGAAGGGTGTCGAAATACCGCGAACGAATCTGTTTGAACCGCGGGGGAAGCCTTGCTATAATGAGCACAGAAGATCCGACAAAGAGCTGTCGGAAAAGACAGCGTACGACAAATCCGGACGGTTGACCGGAAGAAAGGATGAGATTATGAAAAATCAGGTTATGGAGCATGTACTGCAGCAGGTGGCAGATCTGCACGGTGTGGATCAAAATACGGTGTCCGCAGGCATTCAGGAGGCGATGGAAGCGGCGCGCCGCACGGAGGATGCCGATTCCGGCGTGTTCTGGCAGATGATGCCGGAGGATGCCACGGTGCTGGATCTGATCCTCGGCATGACACATCTGCTCTGCGCAGAATAAAAGAGGAGGGCAAGGCGTTTCGGCGCTTTGCCCTCTTTCGGTTCTTATGCGGTTTAAGACAGAGAACGAATGGGTGTACATGGATCGGTATCAGGCCTGTTCAGCGGTACTCAATCTGTTCTGCGTGTGTACAGGCCAGAAGATCGGCCTGCGTTTCGGGTGTCCACAGGGCATCCGGCTGAGGCAGAGTGATTCTCGGCAGTGCAGCTTTCATGGAAAGGCCGTTCTCCGTCTTCCAGCGGCGCGCATCGGAAAGAAGTTCTTTAATATGTGTACCGAAAGCCAGAAGAGACGGATCCGCCGTTGTCTCCATATTCCAGCGTGTGAGATGCAGAGAGTCGGTCTCCTCAAATGCGCGGTAGAAATGCTGATAGAGATATTCGGTGATGTGGGGGACATAAATTGCATAGAGCTGCAGGATGCACAGAAAAGCACGATACAGGGCGGCCTGGGTGCTGCGGCGGGCTGCAGCACCACGAATATCGGGATTATAGAGACGATCCTTCACGAGCTCCAGATAGTTATCGCAGAGATCCTTCCAGAACAGATCATCGATCTCCCGGCGCGCAGCACCAATCTCATATGCTCGGAGAAGCTCTGCGGCTTTCTGTGTGGTCTCTGCGCAGCGGGTAAGAATCCATCTATCCACAGGCAGCAGCTCAACAGGATGTGTGGGATCATAATCTTCCAAATGAGAGAAGATTAACTTCGCAGCGTTCCAGAGCTTTGTGAGGAACCGCTTGGGAATGTCCAGTTCTTTCTCGGTAAAAAAAGTGTCCGTGCCAAGCTTTGCGCCGGCCGTCCAGTACCGCAGGGCATCCGCGGAGTGATGCTCGATCAGCTTTACGGGATCCAACGCATCATTCTGCTTGGATTTGCTGATTTTTTCACCCGGTTTGGCCAGAACGAATCCGCAGATCATGAGATCTTTCCACGGCAGCTTTCCGGTATGGTACAGGCTGCGGACGATGGTGTAAAACGTCCAGGTGCGGATGATCTCATGGGCGTGTGTACGCATGGACATGGGCGTGAGCTCCAGCCCCAGCCGTTCATTGATCTGCGGCGTGATGCTGGAGGTGGCCCAGGTATCAAAGACCGCGGTTTCGGGCAGGAATTCTGTGCATCCGCAGGTGCAGGTATCTGTGCAGGGGGTTTCCATGGGGTTAACCGGCAATTGATCCGGTGCGGCAAAATGCGGTTTGCCGCAGGCTTTACAGTACCAGACCGGGAAGGGAACACCGAAATAACGCTGACGGGATATGCACCAGTCCCACTTGAGATTCTCGACCCACGCCGTGTATCGGGTTTTCATCTGGGGCGGATACCAGTGGATTTCGTCTGCGGCCTGAAGGAAACGTTCTTTTTCACTGAGAATATCAATATACCATTGCCGGGAGGGCAGGATCTCGACCGGTTTGCCGCAGCGTTCATGCGTAGCAATCGTGTGGGAAAGCGATTCGCTGCGCAGCAGGAGCCCGTTTTCCCCGAGCCGGCGAAGGATTTCTTTTCGTGCGGCCGGAACACGCAGGCCGGCAATAAACGGAACCTCCGGGGCGATTTTTCCGTCCGGCAGCAGAACCCGGCGATAGGGGAGATCGTGTTCTGCGAACCAGGCGGCATCGGTACTGTCGCCGAAGGTGGCACACATTACGGCGCCGGTACCCTTATCCATGGCAACCTTGTCATCGGTAAGAACGGGAATCTCGTAGTTATACAGCGGAACACGAACGGTGCGGCCAATGAAATGGGTGTATCGCGGGTCATCCGGGTGAACAAAAACACAGACACAGCCGAAGAGCAGTTCCGGGCGGGTGGTAGCGATTTCCAGAATCTCCTCCCCGCACGTGAAGGGCAGGTAATGAAAAAAGGTTTCCCGTTCCCTGGTCTCCAGCTCGGCTTGTGCAATGGAGGTGCGGCATTCCGTGCACCAAAGGACGGGGGATTCTTTCATATATGCTTTACCTTTTTGAACCAGTTCCAGAAACAGTGCCTGTGAAATGCGCTGAATATCCGGGTCGATGGTGCGGTACTGCAGATTCCAATCCGCAGAAAAGCCCAGAGAATCCCAGAATGCCCGAAAACGGGCCTCATAGTCGGCGGTCGTCTCACCGCAGATCTCAATAAAGTGGCTGCGGGGCAGGTCGGCGGCACGGATGCCCTTTTCCCGCTCGACCAGTCTCTCCGTGGGCAGGCCATTGTCGTCAAAGCCGAAGGGATAGAAGACATTTTCTCCCTGCATCCGGTGGAATCGGGCGATGATCTCCGCCTGTGTGAAGGAGAACAGATGCCCGATGTGCAGGCTGCCGCTGACGGTGGGCGGCGGGGTGTCGATGGAATAGACAGGGCCCTCCGCGTTTGGGTCAAATTGATAAATCTTTGCCTCCCGCCAGAAATCCTGCATGGCTTTTTCGTTTTGTTTGAAGTTGTAATACTTCTCCATGTTGATGCTTCCTTTCTGAAATGGAATTGTTACCGGATACAATAAAAAAGTCCCAAGCAGCATACAAAAATACTGCTTGGGACGAACATTGTCCGTGGTACCACCCAATTTCAGAGAGCGAGCCCTCTGCACTTTGCCGGTGCGGGATGATGAAAATCATCCGATACCGTTTTCCGATGACGGCGGAAATTCCGATGAAGTCTACTGAGCGCAGGTGCGCTGTTCGGTTCACAGCTTAGAGGTCACTTTCCGCATGCTTTCACGGGAACTTACACCAACCGTTCCCTCTCTGCGCATTCAGACATACGTACTCTTCCTCGTCAATGCTTTTGTTGTATTCGGTTTGAGCACATTATAGCCGGGTGATTCGTGATTGTCAAGGGGAAATTCTGGATCTGTGCGGCTCTTTTATCGCCAGGACTGCGCGTAGAGGCCATTCTGCGCGAGAAGTTCCTCGTGTGTGCCGGATTCCGCGATGCGGCCGTCTTCCAGAACGAGGATACGGTCGGCTTTGCGCACGGTGGACAGGCGATGCGCGATGACGATGAGCGTCTTTTCGCCGATCATGCGGTCAATGGCGGATTGGATCTCGCTTTCGGTGCGGTTGTCCACGGCGCTGGTGGCTTCGTCAAAAATGATGATGGGCGTGTCGCGCAGGATGGCACGCGCGATGCTTAGGCGCTGGCGTTCGCCGCCGGAAAGCCGGGCGCCGCGCTCGCCGATGACCGTATCGAGGCCGTCCGGCAGTTCGGCGATGAAGCTTTCCGCGTTCGCTGCGCGGATGGCCTGCCGCAGCTCGTCTTCCGTGGCATCCGGCTTGGAGAACAGCAGATTGTCGCGCACGGAGCCGTTGAAGAGGAACACCTCCTGCGACACGAGGGAGATGTTTTCCCTCAGGCTCTTCTGTGTCACGGTGCGCAGGTCCTGCCCGTCCACGCAGACGGCACCGGTGGTGGGGTCGTAGAAACGCTCCAGCAGGGAGACGATGGTAGTCTTGCCCACGCCGGTCGGGCCGACGATGGCGAGCATCTCGCCGGGCTGCACCGTAAAGTCCAGATCGCGCAGGACGGCATCCTCATCGTACGCGAACGTGACGTTTTGGAATTCGATCCCGCCGTGCACGCGCCCGAGCGTCTTGGCGTCCGATGCGTCGGCCACGTCTTCTTCGGCGTCGAGGATCTCGAAAACACGCTGTGCACCGGCCAGCGTATTCAGAATGTCTTCCACAAGGCGGGCCAGCGTCGCAAGCGGCGTATAGAACAGGGAAAGGTACATCATGAACGCAACGATATCCGCGATCGACATCGTGCCCTGCATGGACATCCGGCCGCCCACACCCACCACGATGAGCGTGCCGAGGGAGGTGAGCAGTTCGATGCCGGGGTGGTAGAGGCCGTTGGCGTAATTGGCTTTGATGTTGACATTCGCGTAGTAGACGCACTTGTCCGCCACAGTTTTGTGCACCTGCTTTTCGCGGACAAA
>JAFQWC010000143.1 GCA_017407665.1 Clostridia bacterium
TACTTCTCTGCATGACTCTCTTCGTTAATATCGTTAATCTCCTTAAAATCTTTAATCTCTTTATAATCTTTCCTCTTCGCTCTCTCCTCTTTCCTCTTTGCTCTTTACTCTTTGAACAGGTCCAACCTGCTGGATGAGGTGCCCGTAGACTCCGCCCGTTTCCTGTTCAATATGCGCGAGGCCAATTCCCTGCTCGACTTTGATCTCGGTCTCGCTGTACAACAGGATTCTCAGAACCCGGTTTACTACGTGCAGTACGCACACGCCCGTATCTGCAGCATCCTCCGCACGCTGGAAGCCGACGGCATCACCCCGCGTGACTGCACCGCCGAGGAGCTGGCCCTGCTGACTGCCGACGAAGAGATCGACCTCATCCGTCACATCTCCGAGTACACCGACGAGATCATTGCTTCCGCAAAGGATTACGACCCGGTGCGCATCACCCGTTATGTCATCGAGCTGGCTACAAAGTTCCACAAGTTCTACAACGCCTGCCGCGTGAAGGGCGAGAACGAAAGCCTGATGCAGGCACGTCTGACCCTGTGCCGCGCATCCGCAACGGTGATCCGCAATGTCCTGACGATGTTCAACATCACCGTTCCGACTTCCATGTAAATCCGTTTTCACACAAGAAAACCCGATGCAAGCTTGCTGTTTGCATCGGGTTCTTTTATGTGGATTCAGATTTACAGGTCCTGCTTTTCAAACAGGATAATCGATTTGCGGCAGGCCAGAGCGGTCAGCACCGCATAGACCACTGCACCGATCAGAAGCACCACAAGCTTCTGCGGGAGATACTGCGGGTCCGGGGTATCGAGAAAATCCCGGGAGAACGGCAGCAGGAACGAACTCGCTTCCACGCAGCCGATCCACACGAAGACCCATGTGCTGGCCAGCAGAAACGGTGCGCCCACTTTGCTGACATCCTTATAGTATCCTGTAAAGAAAATGAAATTGAAGCCACCGTACAAGATGAACGCACAGCCGAACAGTGCCATGCCGGCATCGAGACCGGCGGCGTTGCCCTCGGGATACAGCCGGATATTCAGCACGGCAAACGGAATCGCCAAGAGCATCTGCAGCAGCTGCTGTATCACAGCAAACCAGATTCGCGCATGAACGATGTCCCGTTTTGCGACGGGCAGCAGCATCGTGAATGGAATATCCCGGTTCTCTCTGCCGTTGAGGCACATGAAGAAAATGGCCAGACCGGTATAGAAGAACGCGACGAGATACGGATAGTTCGGAATGAGCAGCATGGCGGACAAACCGAGGAACAGCGGTGCCGTGGGATGCATTGCCAGCCGCAGCTCCTTTTTCAGCAGATTCTTCATACCGTTCCCTCCTTCTCCAGATGCACCATAATCGTTTCCAGATCCGCAGGCTGTGCGGGCAGATCGATCATCCCTGCGTCTTCCGTATGGATCAGCCCCGTAGCGCCGGTTTTGGCGCGGCGCACGCCGCACAGTTTCTCTGCGTATTTTGCATCCGGCAGATCGGTTTCGAACTGCACAAGACGGTAGCTGTTGACAAAATCACCGATCTTTGCGTCCGCGATCAACTTTCCGTTTTGAATGTACAGGATATGGTCCGCACATTTTTCCAGATCCGAAGTAATGTGCGTGGAAAACAGGATCGTTTTGCCCTCCTCACAAAGATCCAGAAAGACCTCCAGCAAATCTTCTCTCGAGACCGGATCGAGACCGCTCGTCGGTTCATCCAAAATTAACAGCTCCGCGCCATGGGAGAGCGCCAAAGTCAGCGCGTATTTTACCTTCATGCCGGCAGAAAGCGCTTCCGGTGTTTTATTTTCATCGAGATGAAATCTCTGCATACAGGCACGATACACCGCTTCATCCCAACCGGGATAAAAGGGTGCCGTCACAGCGGAGATTGTCTTCAACTTTTTCTTGCCATACTGGTCAAATGCGCCGGCAACATAGCCGATCCTGCTTTTGATGGTCTGTTCCTGCTCTGCAAAATCGAGACCGAAAAAGGTGATCTCGCCGCTGTCGGGGTGCACGAAATTCAGCAGGCTTTTCAGCGTGGTAGATTTTCCCGCGCCGTTTCTGCCGATAAAGCCTGTGATTTTTCCGGGCGCAAGGGAAAACGAAATATGATCCAGAAAAAACCCGGGATAGGTTTTGGTCAGATTGGAAACCTTAAGCGGTGTCATTCCTCTCCCTCCTCATCTTCCTCGTCAAACACAGAGTTGGCCAAGTGCTTGAACAGCTCCTGCGGCGGGATAGCCAGGCCGCGCCTTTTATCGCCCAATATCACGATCGTATCGCCCGGATGGATATCGAACAAATCGCGGGCTTCTTTGGGAATGACGATCTGCCCCTTCTCCCCCACACGTACGGTCCACGCGTATTTTCCCTTGGGTTTCATCTTTCTTCTCTCCTTTCAAGTATGAAAAGTTATACTTTTCATACTTATTATACTTTCAAACCTCGCCTCTGTCAAGATATGGACGCAAAAAACCGCCTGCTCATCGGCAGACGGTTTCTGTATGTATCAATAATAGGCGATCAGCGGCGTGGTACGGTTGCCGTTTTTCGGATCGAATTTGGCTTTGTCTATGGATCGCAGCGACAAACCGGCGCCATAGATCACGCAATTCTGCGGGTCATCCAGCACGCGCACACGCATCTTTGTTTTCTTCGAAAGCAGCTGATCAAAGCCGCTCAGTAAGGCGCTGCCGCCGGCCAAAAGAATGCCTTCGTGTGCCACGTCGGTCATCAGCTCCGGGGGTGTTTCCTCCAATGTGGTCTGGATCATACGGATGATTTTGATCGCGGGCTCCAGAATAGCTTCCAGCATCTGATCGGAATTCATTTCCACACAGGTGGGCAGGCCGTTTGTCTGGTCACGACCTTTGAGCATGTACGTTTTCAGCTGCTTCATCGGATAAGCGCAGCCGATGGCACGCTTTGCCGCCTCCGCCGTATGCTCCCCGATGAGCAAATCAAACTTCTTGCGGGCATACTCGATGATGGCCTCGTTGAACGCGGCGCCCGCCACCGGAATAGAGCGGGATGCGGACAGGCCGTTGAGCGAGATCACGCCGGCATCGCTGACACCCTCACCGACCACCGCGACCAAAGTACCGCGCGGACGGGTGATGTCCATGCCCGCACCGATGGCTGCAGCCACGGGTGCTTCCAGCAGGCAGATCTTCCGAATGCCGTTTGCCGCAATGGCATCCACCACCGCGCGCTTTTGCACTTCGGTGGAGCCGCCGGGGATCGTCACGACCACGCGGGGCATAAACACACGGCTTGTGCTGACTTGTTTGAGGTAATGCCGGATCACGGCATCGGTCAGGGAGAAGTCGGAGATCACACCGCCGGACATCGGCTTTACAACACGAATACGGTCGCTGGTGCGGCCAATGAGGTCATAGGCCTCCCGCCCTACGGCGACGATCCGGTCGGAATAGGCATCCACGGCAATGACGTTGGGCTCGTTGACCACAACCCCCGTGCCGTCCATATAGAGCTTTATATTTGCAGTTCCCAAATCAATGGCAATATCGGTACCAATCATGGATATTTCCTTTCTGTTGTCCTATGCGTCTATTTTACCCGAATTCTGCGGTTTTGGCAAGGGGTCACAGAACAAGGGCGCAGCATACGACGTCGATATGCGCGGCACCGGCAGCATACAGCGTACGGCTGCATTCCCGCACCGTAGCACCCGTGGTCACGATATCATCCACAAGGAGGATTCGGAGCCCCGTGCAATCCTCCGCGCGATAGACACCGCGCACGTTCTTTTCGCGTTCCTTTGCGGATAAGCGGTGCTGTGTCTGATTATGCACGGTTTTCTCGAGCAGCAACCGACACGGAATGCCGGTCTCCTTAGACAGCGCCTCTGCCAAAAGTGCGGACTGATTATAGCCCCTTTCCCGCATCCGCTCGCGGCTGATGGGCACGGGCACAATGCAGTCAAACTTGGCATCCGCATCGAGAATCCGTTTCATTTGTATGGCCAGCGGTGCGGCCATACCGGTTTCGTCCCGGAACTTGAACCGCTGCAGCGTTCTGCGGAACGGGTCGCGATACCGCATGGGCGCGCGGCATTCCAGAGTATACGCGCTGCGGCGGACCTTCAATGCAAAGAAACGGTAGAGTTTTTCCGGTCGCTTTTTTGCGCAATCCGCGCAGAGATGGTCTTCATCCACATAGCCCGGTGCACCGCACAGCAGGCAGCGCGGCGGAAAGAAGAACGCCAGAATCCGGTTCCACAACTTCATCATACAACCCCTTCGCTTTATTCGTCGGTTTCCTCGGTCAAAAAGCGGGCCAAACCGGAAAACCGCCGCGTCTTTCGATCATTGGCGACCATATCGGCCACGGCACTGCTGCGTCCTACGAGAATCAGCAACTTCTTGGCACGGGTGATGCCCGTGTACAGAAGATTTCGGTAACTGAGCTGCGGAATGCCAGGGAACACCGGGATGATGACCGCGGTGAACTCATTGCCCTGGCTTTTATGCACGGTCACGGCGTAGGCCAGCTCCAGCTCAGCTGCGGCGTGTTCAAAATCGTACAGGACCTCCCGGTCATCCACCTGCACGCGCATACAGCCCGCGGCTTTATCCACATCGGTAACGATGCCCATATCGCCGTTATACACACCCTCGCCCACGGAACCATCCGGGCGGCTCCAGGGCAGATCATAATCGTTCTTGATCTGCATTACCTTATCGCCCACACGGAACGTGGTGCCGCCCACTGTGATCTGCGGCTTATTTTTCGCCTGCGGGTTGATGAGCTCCCGCAGCTTTTTATTCAGCTCAATGGTGCCAAGCTCGCCCTTTCTGCCGGGGCAAAGCACCTGGATGTCCGTCACCGGAGAATAACCATAGCGATTCGGCAGTCGTGTCGTCGCGAGAGAAAGAATCGTATCCGACACCGCCCGCGGGTCATCCATGGGCATAAAGAAAAAGTCATTATCGCGCACATTCAGCACCGGCATATCGCCGTTGACGATCCGATGCGCGTTCGTCACAATAAGACTCTCCATGGATTGCCGGAAGATCTCTTTCAGCTGCACCGTGGGGAAAACCCCGGACGCGATCAGGTCGCCGATTACGTTGCCGGCGCCCACACTGGGCAGCTGGTCGTTATCGCCCACCAGAATCAAGCGGCAGCCGACAGGCAGTGCACGCAGAACGCTTTCAAATACATACGCATCCACCATGGAAAGCTCATCGATGACCACGGCATCGCACTCGAGCGGGTTCCTTTCGTTTCGCTGGAAAACCGGATTATCGTTTTCATCCCAATCCACCTGCAGCATTCGGTGGATCGTCTTCGCTTCCACACCGGTCAGCTCCGACATACGCTTCGCTGCACGCCCCGTGGGCGCCGCCAAAAAGACCTCCTCGCCTTTTTGCATCAGAATGCGGATGATCGCGTTCAGCGTGGTGGTTTTGCCCGTACCCGGGCCGCCTGTGAGGATCAACAGTCCTTTATCGAGCGCGGCGCGGATCGCTTCCTTCTGCCGTTCGGCATACCGGATGCCCTCCGTGCGCTCGATTTCCTCGATCTCCTGCTCGATCCCGACGATCGACTGCGGCGGGTACTTCAGCATCATACGGATCCGGTCCGCGCTGTACACCTCGCTGCGGTGCTGCTTGGGCAGGAAGATAAAATCGCGGCCGTCGAAATTCTCACAGACCGCATCAAAACTCTGACACAGGGATAAAAGTGCAAGCTGGACATCTTCCAGCGGAACACCCAACATACTGGCCGCGGCCAGACACAGTTTATCCGCCGGAAGACAGGTGTGACCGTTGTTGAGATTGTGGCGCAGAACATAAACGATACCGGCCTTCACGCGCTCCTGATCGGCACGGTCGTACTCCATGGATTCCGCCAGCTTATCCGCAACCGCAAATTCCACGGCAATTTTATCGCTGCATAGGCGATACGGGTCTTCCTGAATGCAGGCCACGGAGTCCGTACCGTACTCTTTCCACACCTTCACGGCATCCTCCGGGCGCACGCCGAAGCTGCCCAGAAACGCCATCAGGTCGCGTATGCCGTTGACGCGCTGCATCTCCTCCGAAATCTCTCTGGCTTTTTTGAGCGTAATGCCTTTGATGGTCGCCAGCCGCTCGGGGTCATTCTCGATCACGGCGATGGATTCGTCCCCAAACGCGGCGATGATCTTCCCCGCCGTCGCCATGCCGATGCCTTTAATGGCACCGCTCGAAAGATATTTCAGCATGGCAGAGGTATCCTCCGGCCGGGCGCGTTCAAAGGCTTCCGCTTTGAACTGCTGCCCGAACGTGGCGTGCGATGTCCATGTGCCGAACAGATGCAGTTTTTCTCCCACACTGATGTACGGGAAAGTCCCCACCACCGTGACCAGCTCATCCCCGCTGCTAATCTCCAGCACGGTGTACTGATTGCTGTCGTTGTGGTAGACGATATTCTCTACACTGCCTTCCATTTCCAGCAGTTCTTTCTTTTCCATCGCCAAAACGGGCATCCTCTCTTTTGCTTAATAAATTTATTATAGAACATTCTTTCGTGTTTGCAAAGACCCAATTTGTGCAAAGGGATATTTTTGTACCAAACGGCGCAGAATCTCGTCGATTTCCGGATCGTCGGTCGGGTTCAGACAAATCAAGCGGCACATACCGTGCAGATCCAGCCAGCGTATGCGGTCCATGGCGCAGCGCACGATGTATTCCGCTTCATCCGCTGTATGGATTGTGGCAAACACGGTAAACGGAAGCTCTTCCTTGAGCAGTTTTGTCTTTGTGGTATGCAGGGAAACGGCTTTGTAGATCAGAATAAGTACGCATATGCCCAGCACGGTCAAAACGGCAAGCAGAATATAGTCCATAAAAAACACCTCCAAACCCATTTTATGGGCCGGAGGTGTTTTCTGTTCAATTAAAGCGCTGCCTTGAGGGCTTCCGCCTTGTCGGTCTGTTCCCAGCGCACACCGAGTTCTTCGCGGCCCATGTGACCGTAAGCGGCCAGCTGACGGTAGATCGGCTTTTTCAGCTCCAGATCGCGGATGATGGCATTCGGACGGAGATCGAAGACCTTCTTCACCGCTTCTGCCAGTACAGCGTTCTCCACGGTGCCGGTACCAAAGGTATCCACCATAACAGAGGTAGGCTGTGCTACACCAATTGCATAAGAAAGCTGTATCTCACACTTACGTGCCAGACCTGCAGCTACGATATTCTTGGCAACATAACGTGCTGCATAAGCTGCACTTCTGTCTACCTTGGTACAATCCTTACCGGAAAAAGCACCGCCGCCGTGACGTGCATAACCACCATAGGTGTCTACAATAATCTTACGGCCGGTAAGACCACTGTCGCCGTTTGGTCCGCCGATTACAAAGCGACCGGTCGGATTAATATAAAATCTGGTATCCTCGTCGAGCAGCTCAGCCGGTAATACCTCATCAAAAATATACTGCTTTACGTCTTTGTGAATCTGCTCCTGAGAAACGGTCTCATCATGCTGAGTAGACAATACTACCGCCTCTAAGCGAACCGGTCTGCCCTCCTCATCATACTGTACAGACACCTGACTCTTGCCATCCGGACGAAGATACGGCAAGGTACCGTTCTTACGCACTTCTGTAAGCCTACGTGTCAGTTTGTGTGCCAATGAAATCGGATACGGCATATACTCTGCAGTCTCATCCGTAGCAAATCCGAACATCATGCCCTGGTCACCGGCACCGATTGCTTCTAATTCCGCATCACTCATCTGATTTTCTCTGGCTTCCAACGCCTTGTCAACACCCATAGCAATGTCCGGAGACTGCTTGTGCAGTAAAACCTTCACTTCACAGGTATTGGCATCAAAACCGATTTCCGGCTTATCATAGCCGATCTCACGAATCGTATCTCGGATAATCTGCTCCGCATCAATATGAGCAGTGGTGGTAATCTCACCCATTACCATACAAAAATCTGTTGTCGCACAAGTCTCACAAGCCACACGGCTCATCGGATCCTGTGCCATAATTGCATCTAATACCGCATCAGAAACCGCATCACAGACTTTATCCGGATGCCCTTCTGTAACGGACTCTGAAGTAAATAATAATTTTTCCATAATTCCTCTCAAATGTTTCTATACCGCTCTTAATCTGGCTTTCTTTAATTCCTCCGGATTGGTAACCTTTCGGATACGACCTCCTAAGGATGCAAGCTTCTCAGGGAAGTCCTCATAGCCTCGCTCAATATACTGAATCTGGTCCACAGTAGAAAAACCATCCGCTGCCAATGCCGCAATAACAAGTGCCGCCCCTGCACGAAGATCCGGTGCTGTCACAGACGCTCCCTGATACTCCTGCACGCCCTCGATAATAGCAATATTGCCCTCTACGGTTACAACACCACCCATTTTTCTGAGTTCATCCAGATATTTAAAACGGTTTTCAAAAATACTTTCTTTAATAATACTGGTATATCCCATGCTCAAACCGAGCGTTACCGCAATCTGCGGCTGCATATCCGTAGGATATCCCGGATACGGCATCGTTTTTACCTGGGTGCCTGACAAACGCTTGCTGGCCACCACTCGAATGGCATCATCGGATTCCATGACCTCACAACCAATCTCTTCCAACTTTGCACTGATACATTCCAAATGCTTTGGAATTACATTTTTGACCGTCACATCACCCTTTGTAATAGCCGCAGCCATCATAAAAGTACCCGCTTCGATCTGATCCGGAATCACAGTGTACTCCGTTCCGTGCAGGCTGGTCACACCTTTTACACGGATAATATCCGTACCGGCACCCTTAATATTGGCACCCATACTATTTAAAAAATTTGCTAAGTCTACTACGTGAGGCTCCTTGGCAGCATTTTCAATCACGGTCTGACCCTCTGCCAAAACAGCCGCCATCATAATATTGATGGTAGCACCCACGGAAACCACATCCATAAAAATGTTGGCGCTGGTTAAATCAATTGCCTCCGCAATAATACTTCCGTGCTCATAGCGAATCTTGGCTCCCAAAGCCTTGAAACCCTTCTCATGCTGGTCTATGGCACGATTTCCGATTGCACATCCACCCGGAAGTGCTACATCGGCAGCCTTGTACTTACCGAGAAGTGCGCCTACAAAATAGTAGGATGCGCGCATTTTGCGGATATTCTCCCCCTCTACTACCGTAGTATGTATACGGGAAGCGTTGATTTTTACTTTATGTCTATCTATTCGTTCGATAAAAACTCCGATATTCTGCATAGCTGTCAGCAACACGTTGATGTCTTTGATATCAGGTAAGTTGTCAATAATTACCGTTTCATCCGTCATGATGGCAGCAGCAAGAATAGGCAGTGCGGCATTTTTGGCTCCGCCTATTTCCACTTCACTAACCAATGGATTCACGCCCCAAATTGCGTATTGTTCCATCTGGTCACTCATGTCTTTATAATCTTACATATTACATCATACACCAGTTTTGCCAAAAAGTAAATGAAAATTAATACGGCTCGAGATAATTATTCGGATTTACCGCCTTACCGTTTACACGGAGTTCAAAATGAAGATGCGGTCCCGAGCTGTCCCCGGTATTACCGGACAAGGCAATGGCCTGTCCCTGTGCTACTGTCTGGCCGAGACTAACTAAAAGCTTACTGTTGTGTGCGTATCTGGTCTCTACTCCGCCCGGGTGCTGTATATAAATACAATAGCCGTAGCTGCTGCTCCAACCGGATCTGGTTACCGTACCGCCGCTGGATGCATATATGGTGGTACCGGTCGGACATGCCCA
>JAFQWC010000023.1 GCA_017407665.1 Clostridia bacterium
ACCTTCATTCTTGCTGCGCTGTCCTTTGCGCAGGCACAGCCCGAAGGCGGTACCTTCTCCGGGACGAGACGAACGGTTCTGCGGGAGCTGGAAATCGGTACACCGCGGGACTTCACTTTCACGGCCGGGGGCGCTGAGATCTCCTTTAGGAGTGATTGGTGTGCCGAAGGTGCGCAGGCCGACATTGCCTATTCCTTCACCGTAACCAAAGATCCGCAGCCTTAACCGCTGCGGATCTTTTTGTATGTTCTTGACTTTTTGTAAAAAGCGGCGTAACATGAAAGTTGACGCAAACCTTAATTAAAAAGGAGATTTTTCTATGCCCTACACCATCAAGGAAGTTTCGGAAATGACCGGCATTCCGGCCAGCACCCTGCGCTATTATGACAAAGAAGGGCTGCTGCCGTTCATCGAGCGCAAAGCATCCGGCTATCGCCTGTTTGCGGAAAGCGACATCGGTATGCTGCGGGTCATCGAGTGCCTGAAGCACACCGGGATGCCCATCAAGGACATCCGCAAATTTGCCGAGTGGGCCCAGCAGGGCGACGCTTCCCTCCAGGAGCGCTACGAGATGTTCCTCGAGCGCCGCCGCGTGGTGGAAGCCCAGATGGAAGCACTGAAAAAAACACTGGAACTCATCGAGCACAAGTGCTGGTATTACGAGACCGCCCTTGCCGCCGGCACGGAAGCGATCCACAAGAAGGCGCCGCCTTGTGAAGACAGACAGCAGCTTTCCGAAGAACATAAATAAGCAAAACTGCGAATGCCGGTGGGGGCATCCGCAGTTTTTTACTGTTTGGTTATTTTTATCGATGGGTCACGGCCAGCTTGATGCGGTCATACGGCGTATCGGACTGAATGGAGCAATCCGCGCCGATAATGTAACCCGCGTCGCCGGTCTCTTCGATGAGGCGGGCGATCTCCGCCTTCACCTCGTCATCGGTACCGGTATAGAGCATACCGTTCGCGGTGTTGTCGAGGCCGCCCAGCACACACTTTACGTTCGGGAAGAAGGCACGGCCCTCGGCCATGGTCATCTTCTCCACATAAACCGCCCAGTTCACGGCAGCGGCGGTGTAGTCCTGCCAGTCTTCGATGTTGTTGCGGTCGCCGGCCCAGCCGCAGCAGTGGAGAATGTTCAGATCGCCCAGCGTGTTGGCGTAATCCAGCACGGCCTTGTCGGACGGGGTGATCCACTTGCGGTATTCTTCCACGGTGAAGCGGTTCTTCTCGCCGCCCTGCACGCTGTAATAAATGCCGTCGGCACCGGCCACCTCAAAGAGGGCCTTCACAAACATTTTGTTGTCCTCGGCAATGACATCCAGCGCGTGGCAGACGGCTGCGGGGTCTTCCTGCATGGTGCGCATGACGAGCTCCTCGCCGTATCCGAAGCGGATGGAGGAGAACGGCGCAAACACGGTGTAGAGCACGAGGGCTTCCTTGCCCACGGCATCCACAATGGCCTTGGTGCGCTCCACCTGTTCTTTGAAGAAGGGATGATCCGGGCCCATGGGCTGCAGATTGTACCAATCCGATGCCTTCTCCACCTTGCAGGGGTTGGGATAATCGAAGTAGCTGTCGCACATGATCTTCATGATATCCAGATCGCACTGCTTAAAATAGTCCAGATGGGCATCGATGCAGTTCTGTCCCGCTACGGCATCCCCGGTGAAGTGGAACCAGAAGCCCGCCGGCACACGGTCCGGCTTTCCGCCGTGCAGCGCAGTGATCACTCTTTCCCGTTTGTTCATTCCAATACATCCTCTCTTTCCCGGCAGAAATCCGGTTGATTCTGATTTTACTATACGCGATATCAAACCATTTGTCAAACAGGAAAGGTGCAGTGTACTTGTCAAAAATACGCTACGCCGTTTTTGTTTAGTTCTCTTTTTTCACGGCCTGCAGCGCGTCTTCCGCACGCAGTCCGCTGAGGAAAAGTTCCGTACCCGACGCCACCTCATCAAAAGCTGAGAGCACGTATCCGTCCTCCGTGACATAGAACACATTCCAGCCGAAGGAAGCGAGATTTTCGTCCTCTTCTTTCGCCGAAACGGCGGCGATGATCCGCATCCCATTCTGAAATTTCGGATGCATGGTTTCCGTCCGGGCATTGGCAAAGATCGTGATCCGGGTTCCCTTTTCATATACGCCCTCGGAATCATCCAGCACGGTCAGCGTGTACCGGTAAAATGTCTCGCTTCTGAGAACAACATCTTTGGTATAGTACTCCACTTCACCGGTCACTTCGCCGTAAACAAAGGTATCCACGCGTTCGATATATTCCTCGATCGGCACATCCATGCGTACCGTGACCAAATCCGGCCCCTCTCTGCAAATCGGGTAGTCTTCCCGCAGGGCTTCGATCTCCTCCGGCGATAACCGGTCCGCCGGCGCAGTGCAGGCGGTCAGCACACAGAGCAGCCCGATCAAAAGCAGCCACACAGTCCGAAATCTTCTTTTATTCATCACGCAACCTCCTTTGCCTTCTTCCATTTCAGTATAACACATCCCCGGTGCAGGAACAAGTAAACGATAAGCAAACGGCGCGGAAACCCCTCTCCGGAATTTCTGCGCCGTGAACTTCGATTTTACTTTTCAATATGCCAGGTGATGCCCTGCGGGGTGTCGATGACGACGACATGGCGGGCGGCGAGCTCGTCACGGATGGCATCGGCGGTGCCCCAATCCTTGGCCTTGCGGGCGGCGGTGCGCTTTTCGATGAGCGCGTTGATCTCCGCGGCTTCCTCGGCGGTGACGCCCTCGGGGATGGCGTTGCGCTTCTCCTCGAGCTCGCGGTTGAGCTGCTCGGCGGCTGCCATGAGGTTAAGGGTCAGCACTTCGTCGAACTCGGCGATCATGGCGCGCTTGTCGGCGTCGGAGACCTTTGCCTTGAAGACATCGTACAAGGCGGTGACCGCCATGGAGGTGTTCACGTCGTTCTCGAGGGACTTCTTGAACTTCGCGCGCAGGGCTTCGCAGCCGGCTTCGTCGTGTTCGCCCTCGTTCTTCAGCGCGGCGATGCGCTGCACGAGCTTCTTGTACGCGACGGCGGCGTTATCGAGGCTCTCAAAAGAGAAAGTGAGCGGCTTTCTGTAATGGGACTGCAGGCAGAACAGGCGGTAGGCCATCGGGTCGTAGCCCTTTTCTTCCAGCAGGGAAACGGTGAGGAATTCGCCCTTCGA
>JAFQWC010000144.1 GCA_017407665.1 Clostridia bacterium
GGCAAGAAAACCGCAGTTTATACCGTATTACGAAAAGTAAAATTCCGGCAAGTATCGCTTCCGGCAATCTGCGCAAACTAGGAAGGAATCTGTGGAACAAAGGCGGTTTTTCGCATGAAAAGACTTGGAAAATATACGCTGCTCTTTGAGCACGGTCCCGTTATTTTAGGGCACGCTGCCGTGTGCGGCAAAAAAGAAGCGGAAGGTCCGCTGGCGGACGAATTTGACCAAACCTTTCTCGATTCCTATCTTGCGCAGGACAGCTGGGAAAAGGCCGAAAGTATGCTGCAGACGGAAGCTGCGACCCTCGCCATACACAAAGCCGGTCTGCAGCGGGAAGACATCAGCATGATTTTTGCCGGCGACCTTTTGAATCAGTGCATTTCCAGCACATTCGGTCTGCGCGACATGGACATCCCCTTTCTCGGGCAGTACGGCGCCTGCTCAACGATGGCACAGACACTGGCCATGGCGGCCATCATGGTGGAAAGCGGGGCCGCCAATTACGCCTGCGCCGTGACTTCCTCCCATTTCTGCACGGCGGAGCGTCAGTTCCGCTCGCCGCTGGAATACGGCAGCCAGCGCAGCCCCACCGCGCAGTGGACCGCTACGGCGTCCGGCAGTACGGTTTTGGGACGCGGCGCAGGTATTCGGATCAAGCACGCCACGGTCGGCCGCATCAAGGATTTCGGCGTTTCCGACATCACCAATATGGGCGCTGCCATGGCCCCTGCCGCCGCACAGACCCTTCTGGACTACTTCACGGATACGGCGACAAAGCCGTCCGATTACGACCATATTTTCACCGGCGATCTGGGCACGGTGGGCACGGCACTCCTGCATGATCTTCTGCGGGAGAATCACGTGGAAATGCGGAACCATCACGACTGCGGACTTTTGATCTACGACCGGGAACGCCAGGATGTGCACGCCGGCGGTTCCGGATGCGGCTGCTCGGCCGGTGTACTCTGCGGGCACATTCTGAACGCCATGGAACGCGGCGAACTGCAGAATATTCTGTTTATAGCCACCGGCGCTCTGATGTCCACGACCTCCTCGCAGCAGGGAGAAAGCATACCGGGCATCGCCCATTTGATCCACCTGCAAAAAGATCAATAAAGTCAAAAAAGGGGATGCTTTCCGGCATCCCCTGAGACTGTCGAAAAAGTCTTTTCTCCAGTCTCGACGGATTTCGGTTTTCTACAGAAAACCCGAAATCCTACCTGAATATACGCGAAAGACAACCCTGACGGTTTTCTTTCACACTATCTTTCCCTCCGAAATCTTTGGCTCAGAGGGTTTATCGACAAGATGAGGGGATGCTTTCCGGCATCCCCTTTCCTATGCTTATTCTTCTTCGCTCACGGAGACAATTTCACCGCTGCGTACACGGCGCATCATCTCTGCAGCCTGATCCACCGTCTCGTAATCCGGGAGCATAACGTATGCGTTTGTGCTCATGGACCACGGCTGTCTGACAGCACCCACACCGGAGACACTGTACATGACAATATCCCAATCCTGGTTATCCTTCAGCTGCATACGAACCAGATCGGCGATCTCGTCGTACGGAATGCTCATATCGATACAATCCTCCACGCTGTCCAGAATGGACGTGTAGCGGAGCAGGATATCCGGCGAAATGGCCTTATCGATGGCCGCTGAAATGATCTCCATCTGACGCTTGCCGCGGGCTTCGTCGCCGCCGGAGTTCTTACGGTCTCTGGCATAGGCGAGAGCTTCCGCGCCGTTCAGAGTGACCTCTCCGGCCGGGATATAATACTTCTTCATGGCCATGAACTCATACTTGTTGTTCACGGTAATGCCGCCCAGCGCATCTACAAGCGTTTCCACGCCTGCAAAGTTAATGCGGAAGTAGTAATCAATCTCCGTACCGTACAGCATTTCCAACGTCTCCACGGGAACTTCCGGACCGTAAATACCGGCGTGCGTCAGCTTATCCGGAACTTTGTTCGAAATGGACAGCGGCACAAAGTAGTCTCTGGGGGTGGTCACAAGCAGGACCTGCTTCGTTTCCGTATTGACCGTTGCGATGATGTTCACGTCGTTTCTGGCCTGCATGGACAGAGCACCACGGCTGTCGCTGCCGCCGATATAGACCGTGAACACGTGCGGCTCTTCTTTTTCTTCCTTGGGGTCGTTTTTATCGTTGTCCTTGTTTCCAAAAATGCCCGGCTTCTTCACTTCGACAACGTTCTCGATCGTAATGACTTCCAGCTGGCGGATCTTCGATTCGACATCCTTATAGCCGTCCATCTCTTCGAAAAGATCCAGATAGGCCAGATTGAGGATCATGGCATCCGTCTCGCCGTTCAAAAGACCATCCACCATCTGTGCGATGCCGTCGTAAGCATTTGTCTTTACCGGCGCAGCATATTTGGCAGTCAGTTCTTCCACGGTTTTGATGGTGTTATCCGTATCCAGCGCGGACAGAATACCGAAATCATAGTCCTTGGCATCGTCTACGGAAACAGCCGGGTCATCCGCACGGACGAAGATACCCACCGGGGTGTGCACGGTTGTCACGCTGGAAATGTTGTTCAGCGTAACCATGGTCTTCATCAGATAAACCGAACCCAGCACCATAACAAAGGTCATCAGTACGGATATGATCGTACCAAAGGTAAACTGCACCTTATACGCGGTGCTGCGCACCAGAAGTCCGGCTGCGGTCGCTACCAGAACGATGGCTGCGCTGCCCAGGAGGAAATATTTGGCCGGCAGCATTCTGCTCCAAAGCAGGACGAGAATAAACAGAACGGAGAGCCCCGCTGTGATCAGCGTGATCAGCAAACCGGGAATGTGTTTTTTGAAATTTCTCATTGCATTTTATCCTTTCCACAAAATCTTTTTAACGAACAAAATAACACCTTATACTAAATATATATAATACCTCTTTTGTGTTCGATTCGTCAACTTCTACGAACAAAATTTAAGAAAATCGTCACAATATCAAAAGGCATCCGGTTTTCCTTCTCAAATTTTACGCTTTTGACAGGAACCGTCCGACTGCATTCTTCGCTTTCGTCTTCACAGCAGATTCTGCAGGATCAGCGCAATGCCGGAAAGCACCAACATGATGTGCACCGCAAACCGTACAACTTTTTCATTCAGCTTTTTCCCGCTGAGGATACCGAGCCCCAGGCCCGCCGCCATGGCCGGCAGCAAAGCGGCCGCCTGCAGCAGAACATCGGCCGTCAGGATGTCGGACAGGCCGTAGGTGACCATACGGAACAGATTCTCGAGCACAAAAACGGCACAGAGATTGGCCTTCATCGTCTGGGTGTCCTTGGCAGCACGTCCCACGTAGCCGGCCAGAAGCGCACCGATGCCAAACAGCCCGCACATGACACCGGCGATCAGCCCGATAACCGGCAGGATCCATTTGGAGGCCGGCTTTGCGGCATCCGTTTTCCGGCGCAGCAGCATATCGAGTCCGAGGCAGGTGATCACCACACCGAACAGAATTTTGATCACACCGGCATCCGCATTTTTAAGCAAAAACATACCCGGCAGCGTGCCGGCAAAAACCAGCGCGGCCACGGGCAAAATAAGCCGCGGCTGCATCTTTTTTCTCCCGCGCCAGGCCAGAATACAGTTGCTTGGAAAACCCAGCACCAATTCCACCGGGGAAATATTCACATTATCCACCGAAAAGCTCAGCAGCGTGGAAAACACCAGCGTATTGGCAAACCCGCACAGTCCCTTCACAAAATACGCCAGAATCGCCGCAGCCGAAAGCCAGATCCAATTCTCCATATCCACCCTCAAACACAGTATTTCCTGTTCCGCACAGGACCCGTGTTCTTTAGTATAGCACGACAGATTTTAAGGCGCAACAAAAAGCCGAAAAAAGTGAAGAACACCTTTTTCGGCCTGTGTCAATATCCAAAGAGAGAGACTGCCGCGTTCACGGCCATGCACAGCAAAACACCGCAGACCGTGGGCAGCAGCGCTGAGAGAACCGTCCATTTCAGGCTGCCGGTCTCCTTGCGGATGGTCATCAGCGTTGTGGCACACGGCCAATGGAACAGCGAGAACAGAACCGTGCACAGCGCCGTCACCCAAGTCCATCCCTGTACCCGCAATACGTCCCCGAGGGCGGTGATATCCGTCAGCTCCGTTAAGGAACCGGTCGAGAGATAGGCCATCAGCGCGATGGGCATGACAATTTCATTGGCGGGCAGCCCCAGCAGGAACGCCAGTAAGATGACGCCGTCTAGGCCCATGAGAACTGCAAACGGCTCCAGAAAACCGGCGCAGTGCATCAGCACAGAAACGCCGCCGGGACGGATATTGGCCAAAAGCCAGATCACAATGCCCGTCGGCAGCGCAGACAGCACGGCGCGCCCTAAGACAAACAAAGTGCGGTCCAGTACGGAGCGCACCAGCACCTTCCCGATTTCCGGGCGCCGATACGGCGGAAGCTCCAACGTAAAGGCGGACGGTATCCCCTGCAAAACGGTTTTGGACAGCACGAATGACAGCAGAAGCGTTACCCCCACACCGAGCAGCAGAAAACCCGTCAGATACACAGCCTGCACCGCCGAGCCAGTCATGCCTCCCGCTGCAAAAAACACCGTGATGAGCGCGATCAGCATCGGGAACCGCCCGTTGCACGGCACGCAGCTGTTGGTCAGAATGGCGATCAGGCGCTCCCGCGGGGAATCCATAATACGAGCGCCGACCACACCGGCGGCGTTGCACCCAAAACCCATGCACATGGTGAGGGCCTGTTTCCCGCAGGCGCCGCATTTTCTGAAACAACGGTCCAGATTGAACGCCACCCGCGGCAGGTAGCCCAGATCCTCCAGCAGCGTAAACAGCGGGAAGAAGATCGCCATGGGCGGCAGCATAACGGAAACGACCCACGCCAGTGTTTTCCACGCGCCGTCCACCAGAAGCTGGATCGCCCACAGCGGCAATTTGAAGAGCGCAAGGCCGCTGCGCAGCCATTCCCCCGCGGCGAACAGCCCCGCAGACAGCCACGCGGAGGGGTAATTCGCGCCGACCATCGTCAGCCAGAAAATCCCCAGCAGAAAAAACAGCATGATCGGAAATCCGGTCCACTTTCCGGTAAAGAGGCGGTCCAGCCGCCGGTCTCGGGCATCGCTCTTCTCCGCGCCGCTGCGTACCGCAGCCTCTTTGATCGTCTCCGCACGCCCAACGATCGCCGTGACGATGGCATCCGCCAATTCCGGCTGATCCAGTGTGCGCAGCACCGCTTCCGCCTGTTCCCTGTCTTCCTCATTCTTCAGGAAATGAGATGCGATCGACTGACGGATGGATGCATCCCCGTCGATCCACCGCAGCGCAAGCCAGCGTGTCGGAATGTTTGCCGGGTGATCCTCCAAAAGCGGCAGCAGCGCCTGTACGGCCGCTTCCACCGCTTCCGGATAGGGGATCTCCGGCGGCACGGGCGTAGGCGATTCCGCCGTCTGCGCCACGGCTGCCATCAGGCGATCCAGTCCTCTGCGGCTGCGCGCGCTTGTGGTCACGACCGGCACGCCCAGCTGTGCCTGCAGAACATCGGCATCGACATAAATACCCCGCTTGTGCGCTTCATCCATCAGATTGACGCAAACCACCGTGCGCGGCTGCAGTTCCAGCACTTGCAGCACCAGATTCAGATTCCGCTCCAGTGCGGTCGCATCACAGACGACGACCGCGGCATCCGCACCGCCGAAGCAAAGAAAATCCCGGGCGATCTCCTCCTCCGCCGAGTGCGCCAGAATGGAGTAGCAGCCGGGCAGATCCACCAGCACATAGCCCTTGCCGCGGAATGTGCAGTACCCCTGTGCGTTCGATACCGTCTTGCCTGCCCAGTTGCCCGTATGCTGTTTCAGGCCCGTCAGCGCATTGAACACCGTGCTTTTTCCAACGTTCGGATTGCCAGCCAGTGCTATGACCCGGTCCTCCCGGTGCACGCGCTCCACCCGGAACGGATGCGCCCGGGTACACGCGGATGTATTTTGTTCTGCCCCTGCATTTCTCACACAGAGCCCTCCTTTGTGCGCACGATATACCGTATACTCTATGCGGCACGGGGCAGGAAAAGAACGACGGCGCACCGTCTGTGGACAGCGCGCCGTAAGTCAGTCTGTATTCAAATTTCCGGCTCGAGAACGCCATATTTGCCGTCGTTGCGTTTGTAGACCACATTGATCTCACCGCTCGCTTCGTCGCGGAACAGGAAGAAGCTGTGCCCAAGCATATTCATCTGCAGGATGGCTTCCTCCACATTCATGGTCTTTACAAAGAAGGATTTGCGCTTGGCGATCTCGATCTCCTCATCCGGTTCGTCATAATATTCATCCGAAAATTCGATCTGCTGTACCTTCTTTGCGCGCTCCAGACGGGTCTTGTTCTTGCGGATCTGTCTGCCCAGAGCAGCAACCACATCATCCAAAGCTTCGTTCATTTCCAGCGCACTGGCTTCCGCACGATAGATCATGCCGCGCTGCTTTATGGTAATTTCCACCGTCTGGCAGTTCTTTTCCAACGTCACCGTTACCGTTGCATCGGCATCGGCATCGAAGATGCGGTCAAACTTCGCGAGCTTGCGCTGCACCAGTACTTTGAAATTCTCTCTCAGATTTACTTTTCTTCCGACGATCGTAAGGTTCATACGACTACCTGTTTCTTCCGCAAAAAGCACAAAAGGATGTGCTTTTGATCCTGCGGAACAAACACATCCTTTCTGAAAGACTCTGCTTTCGATATTCAGGCGCCCTTTGGATCGGGTCCCTGTGTTTATAGTATAACATATTTCCTAAAAAAATCAATACTTTTCAGAAAAAACTGAGATTTTTGAACAATCGCCCAAGGTTTCGGATTCCGCGCTGTACAGATTTCCGTTTTCCACGCGGTGCGTTCACGCAGCCGGATAAACAAAAACACCCAAAGGCAAAATCGCCTTCAGGTGTTTACAGTCCGGATTAGCCGTTGCGCGGGCCCTTGCGGGAATAGCCGCCGCGCTTGTTTTCTGCTCTCTTCAGATCAGAAATCTTCTCGTCGCTCATCTGCTTGAAGCGGGACATCATATCTTCAAAAGAACCGGAGTTTTCACGGGCGCGCCACTCATAGTCACCCGGGCGGGCAGGGCTCTGCACCGGCGGGGTGGGCTCACGGCGGGTATAGTTATTCTGGCGCGGGGGTCTGCCGCCCTCTTCGCGGCGGCGCGGCGGGCGCTGCTGCTGCGGTGCATTGGCGTTTTCATCAGCCTTCTTCATGGAAAGGCTGATCTTGCCTTCCTCATTGATGCCGATGACCTTGACCTTCACCGTCTGACCCACGGTAACAAAATCGGTGATCTCTTTGACGAAAACCGGTGCCACTTCCGAAATATGTACCATGCCGGTCTTGCCGTTGCCGATATCGACAAACGCACCAAACTTCGTGATACCTGTTACCTTACCCTCAAAAATTGCTCCAACCTCAAGCTTAGTTTCCTGCATACCCTGTTCATTTCCTCCGGGAATTTAATTTAGTTGTTGCCGCCAACATTGTAAAATACACGCTCGCCCGGCTTTACATAGTCCAGTTCCCGGCGTGCGACTTTTTCTGCATACTCATTGCTGTTCCGGTTATCGGCCTCCAGATCATAGCGAAGCTCATCGTTGATGACCTCCTGCTCCCGAAGCGCCTGCTCCAGCTCCTTCAGCTCCTCGCGTTTCTGGCCGATCGATACCTGCTGGCCAATCAGCATGGAAACCAGAAACACCGCGAAACAGAACACCGCAATCTTTAAAAGCAGACTGCCCTTTCTTTTTTTCACTTTTACTTCCTGCATACGGGCAATCTCCTTTCTGCGCAATGCCGCTTGTTGGCTCTGCTACATTTCAATTCATTATATAATATCGGTACTGTGTTATTCAAGTCTTTTTTTCGTTTTTTCGATAGAATCTGAAAGAATCCGCTTTTTGAACAGCTTTTTTCGATCCTTTTTCCTTCTGCACCGTTGTTTTTCCCATATTCCGGCCATGCGTCTGCCTATCTTTTCCTCGCAGCGGGACAACCTTTGAAGCAGCCTGGGCAGTATGCGCTTTACGGCATAGGTCAGCGTCCAGTGTATGAGGAGAAATCCCAGCAATTCTGCGCCAAACTGAAAAAACCGGATCCGCCCCTGACAGACCGCCAGCGCCAGAATAAAGCTTGCACACGCGGACACCGCGCAAAACAGAATATCCAGCAGGCCGGTCAGGATTTTCCCCAACCCCAGCACAAGACGGACCGCTTCCAATGCCGCAAACAGGATTCCCAAACCGATCCCCAGCAGAACACAGTACAGCAGAACCTCCAAACCGGCAGCACTCATTTGAAGATTCTGCCCAGAAGTGTCGTGGGGTGCACACCGTCCGCATAGGAAAGCGCCAGCACGCGGCCCTTTACCAGCAGTTCACCGGTATCGGCATTGAGATTTTCAATGTACAACCCCTCACCCTTGATGTGCAGCCGGCCATCCCCGGTTTGTGCC
>JAFQWC010000145.1 GCA_017407665.1 Clostridia bacterium
GTGAGGCGAATCGTCAGCGTGGAAATTTCCCGCTTGCTCTCCGCGTCCTTTCTGGCTACCGCGCCGGAAAGCAGGGGCAGCACCGTGGTGGAGATCGGCACAATGATGGCGTTGGGCAGATCAAAATACTTTCTGGCGTTGCCCAGCCAGCCTTTCATCGCCATGGCTTCCTCATAGGCAAAGCCGGCGGCGTTCTGCAGGCGGTGCATCATGACGGCGGCATCCACCAGATCGAGCGCGTTCAGGAACACGGAACCCAGCATGACCGGCACCGCGAAAGTGGCGATGTCCTTCAGAATGCTTTTTGCACCGGAAACCGGCTGCTCGGCGGGGTCGTAGTCCATTTTCTTTTTGTCCCGGGCATAGCGCAGCAGGATGTAGACCATCGCCGCGAGGGAACCCACAGACACGCCCACAATGGCGCCCGTGGCGCCGAGTTCCGGCAGGCTGGTAACTTCATACAGCCAGAACGCCAGAACCGTACCGATGGCAAGCTTGATGAGAGACTCCAAAACTTGCGAGACCGCGGTGGGCACCATGTTGGACCGGCCCTGGAAATAGCCGCGCACGCAGGACGTGAGGCACATGAAGAATAGCATCGGTGCCAAGGCACAAATGGCCGGCCATGTGCGGTCCTCCTGCGTAAAGAGCACCGAGAACTGCTTCGCGAACACGATCATGACCGTACTGCCCACCACACCGATGCAGGCAAACAGCGCCAAGGCCACATTGAAGATCTTATCCGCCTGCCGCTTACGGCCGTTGGCGTACGCCATACTCACCATGCGGGAAACCGCGACCGGTGTACCCGTGGTGGCTAAAAGATTAAAGAAGATAAAAATATCATACGCCGTATAAAAATGGCCCATGCCTTCGTCCCCGAGGAAATTCGCCAGCGGCACGGAGAAGAAGATATTGATGAATTTCACCACAAAGGTGGCCGCCGTGAGGGTCATGGCCCCTTTCATAAAGCTCTGCTTTTGGTTGCTCAAAACGGATTCCTCCTGTATAAAACGGGCAGGTGCGAACGCCCGGAAGACGACATACGTTTACAGTGTATTAGTATACCATCTTTTCCCACAATACGCAACCGGACAGACGGGAAAACCGAAAATTTGCAAAAACAAAACGGACAGTTTTGGCTGTCCGTTTTGCATGTATTTATGAGATTGGGATTCTCCCCTGTGCGCTTACAGGCTGTAGATGCCCTGCTCGTGGGCGTCGTCGAACTTGAGGCCCAGATAACGGGCAGCCTCACGCAGCACCTTCTTGTAGTTGCCGTATACGCCGCCGACATGGTGGATGTACGGCCCGAAGATGAGCTTTTCTTCCCAGCGCTTCCAGTTGTCCGCCTCGAACCAGACATAGGTACCGGTGGTCTCGGGGCCGTCCACGGCCTTGCCTTCGCCGCCGAAGAGGTAATACTCGCCGTCGCAGTCGTCGAAACGGCAGATGGTGATCTCGCCCTTCTTCAGCTCGAAACGCTCCTGACCGCCGACGAGGCGTGCCTTGGATGCGGGATCCTTGAGGGAATACGGGAACGGACCGCAGTGCCACAGGAGCTCTGCATTGTCGTTCTCCGGATGACGGATGGTGAGGTCCGCGAGGAAACCGGCTTCTTCGCCGAGATTGACGGCGCGGAGGATCGCCAGTGTGATGGCGCCGTTGAGGTCGGTCTCACAGGAAATCGGCAGGCCGCAGTCGGCGAGCTCACCCATCGTCATGCAGACCGGCACGCCGATGATGGAGGTGGCGCTCCAGCATTCCATAGCGGCTGCGGAGCAGTTGTTGGCGATGAGGAGATCCTTTGTCGCCATGGTGACGGATGCGCAGCGGACGACCTTCTCCGGCTCCATGGTGGAGGTATCCATGCGGGCCTTGAGGTCGGCCACATAAGCCTGCAGCGCCTCGCCGTTTTCAGCTTCGATCTCATCGGCACGCTTTGCAATAGCGGTGGGAGAAATCGGCACGGTGGTGATGCCGAACTTGGTGGCGAGGTCGCCCTCGTTTGCCATAACGCTCATGAACGGCACCGGACGGGCACCGATCTTCGCGACGCGGAGGGTCTTGACGGCCTTAATGACGGATACAACGCGGATGAAGCTATCGTAACCGTTTCTGAAATCTTCGCTTTCGGTCTCGCAGTTCCAGATGTAGCTGTACTTCACACCGAAACGGCGCATGACCTTCGTGCAGGCGAACATACCGCACTGGGTATCGCGGCCGCGGCTCTCTTCGGTGTTCGGGCGCTCGTCACGGGCGCCCCACATCAGGGTGGGCACCTTCATCTGTGCAGCGACGCCGGCAGCACACTGCTCTTCGCCGAAGTCACAATGCGGGGTGAACAGCGCGTCGATGTTGGCCTTGCGGAACTTATCCACAACGGCGGGGATCAGGTCGGTCTGGAACAGAATGCCGTTCTCGGAGATGTCATCGATGTCGATGATCTCCACCTTATCCGGCAGAATGGAACGGATGACCGCCATGAACTTATCCTTCTGATACTTTGCTTCTTCCATGCTCAGGAAGCCGCGCTTGGTGGGCGCTACGCCCAGTCTAATCTTTTCAAAAGCCATGAATACAAACTCCTTTCTGAATGGGGGATCGCAATTTATAACTGGAGGCCCTTGCCGTAGAAGGCGGTGCGCTGATCGATCTCGGTGTAGTCGATCTCGCCGGTCTCCATAAACTTTTCTGCTGTGGCACGGTCCGGAATGCCGGCTCTGCCGCCAATACGGGTGCACTTGATGCAGGCCACCGCGGTGGCGAGCTTTGCGGCGTCTTCCGCGTTCATGCCCTCCACCATGCCCACGGCATACGCACCGTGGAACACGTCGCCGGCGCCGACGGTATCGGCGACCAACACTTTGTGGGAATCCATCTGGAAGAAACCGTCCTTGCTGTAGCCCACGCAGCCCTTCGGGCCAAGGGTAAATACGACGACGGGCGGGCCCATCTCGTAGATCTTTTTGCAGTTTTCTTCAAAGTTCTTGTCCTTAAAGAGCACGTCGTAGACGAACTCGGAGGCCACAAAGGCATCGATCAGATCCAGATTTTCCATAACATTCGAGTCATAGCTGTCCGCATCGATGATGACCTTCGCGCCGGCGGCCTTCGCCTTGCGGGCGGCATCGAGGCAAACCTCGGAACCGCGGGAGATGAAGAACCACTCGCAGTCGGTGATAATGGATTCGTCCAGTGTGCCGATGGCCGGGGCTTCCGCTGTGCCGCTGCGGTACACGATGCTGCGTCCGGCAGTTTCGCGGTCGCTGATCACGATAGACAGCGAGGTGGTCTGTCCCGCTTTCACCTGCATACCGCTGACATCGATGCCGTGGCGCTCAAAGTCGCGCAGGACAAACTTACCGTAGTCGTCGTCACCCACAGCACCCAGCATGGCGCACTTGGCACCGAGGCGCGCGGCAGCGACCATACCGGTGGCTACCTTGCCGCCGCCCTGCCAGGAAAGATCGCGCACGCCCGTGCCGCCGTTCGGCTTCGGGAACACGTCCACGTTCACAGCCAGGTCGACACAGGGCATATCGTACCCGGCGATCTGATATTTCTTTTTCACAATACAACCCTTGCCTTTCGTTTACAGGGAGAAGCCGTTCGGATTGAGCAGACGCATCTTACCGCGGACGAACTCGATGGCGTCCTCGCTGGCCTGCTGCAGCAGCGTGCAGTAATCGCCTCTGTAGTTGCCTTCCGTCGCGACCTTCGCAATGGATGCGGAGCAGGCGCGGAAATACTCGGTGGCGATGTTGAACTTGCTCATGCCGAGGCGTACACTCTCCTGCAGCTGCTCGTGCGGAATATCGGAGCAGCCGTGCAGTACCAGCGGCACCGGCAGAGAAGCGCGCAGCTTCTTGATGCGGTCAAAATCGAGGTTCGGGGTCTGGATATAGGCGCCGTGTGCATTGCCTACTGCAACCGCCAGAGAGCCGCAGCCGGTTCTCTGTACAAACTCGATGGCCTGCTCTACGTTGGTGTAGTTATCGCTGTTGATGATGTCATCCAGTTTGGCACCGGAGCCCACATGGCCCAGCTCAGCCTCTACGTCGACATCGAATACGGCAGCCGTGCGGACGACCGCTGCGGTCATCGCCACGTTCTCCTCAAAGGGCTTGGAGGAACCGTCCACCATGACGGACGGGAAACCGGCCTTGATGCCGCGGGCGGCAATCTCGTAAGTGGCGGAATGGTCCAGATGCACCGCGATCGGCACATCGGCCTTTTCTGCAAATTCCTTGGCAAAGGACGCGACGTGATGCAGGCTGATGTAGGATTCATAGCCCGGATACAGCTGGATGATCAGCGGGATGCGCTCACGCTTGGCTGCCTCCGCAGCCCACATAACGGATTCATAGTTGAATGTGTTGATTGCCGCAACGCCGTAATGGTTTTCCGTTGCGTGCTGAAGGATGTCTTTTACCTTCATCAGTGCCATAAAAACAGCTCCTTTTTGGTCGGATTCAGGCCGCGCGCCCTCCCCAGAGAGACGGGCTGAACACAAACTCCCGCGCCGGGATGCCGTTCTCTGCTGCGCATCGATCCTGTTATATACAATATATCATGCAAATATAACAATGTAAATGGATATGAAAGAATTTATTTTGATAATCCCGACCGAAACGCCTCTTTCCCTGCCCCGTTTCACATGGCCCGATCCGCTGTGCTTTCGGCGGCTGCACAAAACAAAAGCCTTCGGTCCGCAGAGCATTTCGCTGCAAACCGAAGGACAAGTTACCCTATTTTGTTTCAAATCTCAGCCGATGAGCATATGCCCCTCCGGCAGGATGCGGCCGCCTTTTTTCCGGTCGCGCATTAAAATGGCGAGGCCGAGGGATACCGGCCCCACACGGCCGATAAACATGGTGACGGACAGCATCAGCTTTGCGAGCACACCGAGTTTCCCGGTGGTGCCGGCCGTCAGACCCACGGTCGCGAACGCGGAAACCGCTTCCACTACGGCGTCGATCGTTTCCACATTTTCATGCAGCACGGTGATCAATGCCGTGTTCAGCGCCACGATTGCCAGACCAAGAGCCACCACTGTGAGCGCCTTGCTGACCATGGTTCCGTCAAAGCGGTGCTTCAGGATCACGGTATCCTCCTCGCCGGTCAAGGTGGATTTCACCGCCGCAACCAGCACCACCGCCGTTGTGACCTTGATGCCGCCGCCCGTGGACGCCGGGCAGCCGCCGATGAACATCAGGAAGATCGTAACCAGCTTCGTCACGTCCTTTTCCGCGGCGATATCAACCGAGCAAAACCCGGCCGTGCGGGTATTCACGGACTGGAAAAAGGCCGCATTCAGTTTTTCGAAGAAGTTGAGATCCCGCATTGTGTTGTTGAACTCAAAAATCAGGATCAGTACCGTGCCCACAGCCAGCAGAAGCCCCGTGGCATACAGGCAGACCTGCGAGTGGAAACTGAGGCGTTCCCGCGGCTTGCGCAGGAAAACCGGACGCATTTTCTTGCGGTAAATATCCTGAAAGATCACAAAACCGGTGGACCCGACAATGATCAGACCGCAAATGGTCAACGTGACGAGCGGGTCGCCGTTAAACGCCGAAAGGCTGGCATTGCCAGGCACGAAGCTGAACAGGTCGAACCCGGCGTTGCAGAACGCGGAGACCGCCGCAAACACCGAAGCCCAGATGCCGAGGCTGCCGTATTCCGGCACGAAGCGGATCATCAGAAGGCCGGCACCGATGGCCTCACAGGCCAGTGTAAACAGCACCACGATGCGCAGCAGCGCCACCACATCCAGACTGCTGCCGCCGGCGCTTTCGCGCACCAGCGTCAACTCCCGGATGCCAAGCCGGCGCCGGAACAACAGCGTAAACGCTGTCGCAAATGTAGAAAGCCCGAGGCCGCCGCACTGGATCAGCACCAGCAGCACCGCCTGCCCAAACGGGGACCAGTAGCTGTAGGAATCGTACACGGAAAGACCGGTAACGCAGGTGGTAGACGTCGCCGTAAACAGCGCATTGACGGGATCGGTGAACTGCCCCGCGCGCGAGGAGACCGGCAGGATCAACAGAACGGTGCCGAGCAGGATCATGCAGACAAAGCTGACCACGATGATGCGCGTCGGCGAACTCTGCCGCAGAAATTTTTGCAGTTTATTTTCACGGGGACCCATAACCTACTCCTTTCCCGCCGGGCGGATGGATCAGAGGCCGAGATATGTCGGCAATTTGGACCGGCGAATGGCCAAAAACAACGGAATGCCAAGCGCATAGCAAACCACCAGCTGCCCCAATCCTACGGAAATCGCCCCGGCGAAGAATCCGCCCCACGAGGCATTCCCGAAGCTGAACACACCCGCATCGGACAGGCAGGCGATCTCCAGCCCCACCAGCATTGCATTGCACAGCACGGGCGGCAGGGGGGCGAAGATGGGGATGTCCTTCCAGCGGATGTTCCGCACCAGATACACGCCAAATGCCGCCAGAAACGAAGCCAGCGTGCCGAAGATCCAATCCACGATCCCCAGCGGGCTGCCGAGATTGGCGATCAGGCACCCGAGCGTCAGGCCGGGAATGGCCGCCGGCGTGAACACCGGCAGGATCGTGAGGGCCTCCGAAAACCGGAACTGGACCCCGCCGTACGCGAGGTTCATCGCCGCCGCCAAATAGGTGAGCACAGCGTACATGGCCGCAATCACAGCGCTGATCGCCAGATCACGGACTTTGCGTTGGTTCTTCAATTTTAACATTCCTTTCGGACCGCGGTGCAAAAACACTTTGCCCGCGCTAGTATTTTTTAAGGTCAGGATTTCGCGACTGACCGCAGCCGGAAGACTGCACATTAAGCATACGCAATTTGCGCCCGCTTGTCAAGTTTACATAATTTAAGGGCGCACCGAAAATGATGCGCCCAAATCGAGTTTTTATTCGCCGTACGCCGCGCCTGCCGGATTGCAGAGCAGCATCACGGTTTTTTCTGTCGGCTCCAGTGTGATCTCCCCGGCGGCAAACGGGATGAACAGCTCGTCCGCCTTCTGAATAGGCATCACGGTATCGCCGCAGTACAGCGTCGCTTTGCCTTCCAGCACCAGCACGATCTGCGGTGTACCGGTCCGCTGCAGATCCACTTTGCCCGTCGCCTCCAGCCGTGTGAACGAGAAGAATTCCGTCTGCGCCTTGCCAATCACCACGGTCTCTTCGCCCCAATCGCCACAGCGCAGCACCTTCGGCGCAATGCGGTACCGGCGCAGGTTCTCTTCATAATCGGCACCGTTATAGATATAGCAGCCGAGCAGCCGCTCCTTATGGAAAGCCTGTTCCTCTTCCGTGCCGCTGCGCAGCTTGCCCGCGCCTACGGTGATGTCACTTGGCTCCTGCACCTCCGCCACAAAACAGCCGCAGCCGATGGCATGGGGCAGTCCCGCCTGAATGAAGAACACGTCGCCCACTTCCACCGGGATCTTGTGGCAGCAATCCTCCATGGCGCGGATGTCCCCGCGGTCATACGCTTCCTCGAACATTGTGCGGGTCACGCCTTCCTTAAAGCCCATGTAGACGTACGGCGTTTCCGGGCTGTCGTCCCGCTTGCTGAGGACGTACCAGCTTTCCTCCTTGCCGTAATCGCTGTTAAACCACTTTTTCGCATACGGGCGCGTGGGATGGGTCTGCAGGCCGAGCTGCTTCTCCGCATCGAGAAGCTTCACGAGCACGCCCACACCGGTGCCGTTGCGCGCCATATGTGCCGCGCCCAGTGCCTCTTCCGGATTCTTCTGCACGGCTTCGAACAGATAGCATTTCGTGCCGTCTGGCAGGATCACCTCGGCACAGCCATCGTTCGGGTCCCCACGCAGTTCCGCGCCGCGGGTACGGGTATCGGAACCCACCCAAGCCTCCGGGCGGCCGTCATCTTCACCCGGCCAGATGCCGCGGAACCGGTCGATCTCCCGGCCGCCGGGATAGCGCACGATTTTGTTGGGAACCAGTTTCCAGGGAACGGCATACATATTTTTTTCCATCATTTTCAAAACATCCTCTCCAAAAGACCATGTTCGGTCATCCAAACGACCGCTCTAACTGCATTGTAGCGAACTTCCCGTCAAAACGCAAGTCCCTGCGGAGAATAAGTCCTGTCGTTTGCCCGTATACGGCGATTTTTTCCTGCCTGCGAGTCTTGTCCGCTTGACGGAGAACCGGTTGCGTAATACAATAGATACAGAAGGATTTGAGACGCTCAGCCATACAGCCGCACGGTCTCCGCATCTGCCCGGCGCAGCGCGATCACCGCACCGCGGATCCGAAACGCCATCGGGTCTCCCAGCGGGCTGATCCCCACGCACGTCACCCGCGTGCCGCAGATAAGCCCCAGGTCCTGCAGGCGGCGCCGCAGGGCACCCGGGGTCTCCACGGCCCGCACGGTGCCGCATTCCCCGCACCGCAAGGCAGAAAGCGGCCGGCTGTGTTCCCTATCGCCCATAAAACATGTCCCCTTTCTCTGCTTTCAGTATATGCAACGGGTGTGTTTTTGGTGCGGCGTCCGAATTTTATGTAAACTAATTTCAAAAGGAAGGTATGATCTCCATGGCAATGAAAGTCGGCATTCAGCTCTATTCCGTACGTGACGAAATGGCAAAGGACCCGATCAACGCGATCCGCACGGTCGCCGGCATCGGCTACAAGAATCTCGAATTTGCAAGCTCCAGTGCAGACACCGATCCCGGTGTTGGTTTCGGCGTGGACGCAGACACCATGATCGCCCTGCTCGAGGAGACCGGCGCGAAGCTGATCAGCGGTCACGTTCGTCCGATCAACGAGGACACCATCGACGCACTCATCGAATACCACACCAAGGTGGGCACCAAGTATCTGGGCCAGTCCATCGATTTCTATGACAGCTATGAGCACCTGATGGAGCGCTGCGCTTACTACAACTGGGTGGGCAAGAAGCTCGCCGAGCACGGTATGCAGTTCCTCATCCACAACCATTACCATGAGTTCCAGAAGCTGAACGGCAAGGAAGTGCTGTACCACATCATGGACAACACCGATCCCGCATACGTCAGCTTTGAGCTGGATACCTTCTGGGTCATGCGCGGCGGCATGGATCCGCTGGAAGTCATAAAGCGCCTTGGCTCCCGCCTGAAGCTCGTTCACCAGAAGGATTTCTCCAAGAATTCCACCACGCCGGTCAATCTGTGGACTGTGAAGAATCCCGATGTTCTGATCTCCCGCGAGACCTTCGGCGGCGCTGCACAGCCGGAAGATTTCTGCGAGATCGGCACCGGCATCATGGACATTCAGTCCATCATCAACACCGCAAACGAGCTCGGCGCAGAGTACATCGTGCTGGAGCAGGACCACACCCAGCTCACCCAGATGGAGAGCGTGCGGATCAGCATGGACAGCTTCAGGAAGTTCGAAGGCCTCTCTTGGTAAGCGGCAGCGTGCCGCTTCGGCGTCGCGGAATCGTTTGCTTGCGCAAACTTCGCCGCAGTAGGAAAATAGTTTGGCAAACGCGGTACTAGGCGTACGGCCAAGTCGCGGGATCGCGTGTGTGCACACGCTTCGCCGCGGTAAGGAGCACACCGAGTCAACGCGGACGGAAGATGCTTCCGAGAAGACACTTCGGGAGCGGCTTGAAAACGCGATCTGCGCGGGAATTTTCTTCAGCGCCGAGTAAGGCTCGCCGAACGACCACGCGGACAAAAAAGTTTTGATCGAACTTTTTCAAAAGTTCGTGGGGTCACGGGGCAAAGCCCTTGGCGTCCTCCGCAGAGGACGAAACATTTGTGAATCCGAAAGCGCAGGAAGGGAGGATCGACAGTCCGGTGGACTGTCGATCCGTGGGGAACCCTCGCCGGTGGTTCCCCGTCCGTAGGCGACCAAAACATCCCCCAAAAATAAAAATCCACCGGCGTAGCCGGTGGTATTTCATATGCGGGCAAAGCCCTATATTACTAGCTGCACGTGTCACGTCACGTTGGTACGGTCTGACATTTGCGAGGGGATTGTTACTTGCTACTCGTGAACGAGTTCTTTAGAAATTTCCCATTGTCAGCTGTTCTCCA
>JAFQWC010000146.1 GCA_017407665.1 Clostridia bacterium
CGCGTCGGAATGGAAAGTCTCCTCATAGAAGCGCGCAGTGTCGCCGCCGCCGCCGCCGGCAGCAGCAAAGCCATCCGCGCTGTAGAGGCCGACCGGGCCTGCATACCAGCCGCCCGCGCCATACGGCGTATCGTTCCACGCACGGACGATCACGACGTTCTCGCCGCCGACGTTGATCAGAGACGGATCGACGTCAAAGCAGCTGTACACAGCCCAGGTCGTTTCGCCGGTCGGATTGCCGGAGGCGTTCATACCGGTGCGGCCGACGCACACGCCGTTGAGGAAGACCTCGCAGCGGTCGTCGACATAGCCGATGGAGAGCTTCGGGGCGGTGACGTCAAAATCGGCCGGAACGGTGAACTTCTTGGCATAGTAGCCGCTGCCGGTGATCATGAAGGAGAACCAGTCGCCATACCAGCCCGGATCGGAGATGTTGCCGTAGCCGTCACCCCAGTTCATCAGAGCCGGAAGCGCGGTGGACCAGGTCTCAAACTCCGCAGGAGTCAGCGTGGTGCAGTCAAGCTTCGTGCCGGTGCCGGTGTAGTTGAAATACCAGTCGCCCATCAGCTCAACGTGATCGCTGGTCGGCGCCTTATAGCGGATGAGGTACGTGGTGGTCACGTCGCTCTGATCGTTGAGCAACTCAGCCGCAATCACAACATTGGAAACCAGATCGTTGACCTTATTGCCGACATTAATCGTGCCGGTATAGGTGCCGCCCGCAGTGACGGTGTGGGTCTTCGTGCCGGTAGCAAGCACGTCGCCGGTCGCCGGATCGACAACCTTGGCGATCACCTTCATCTCAACGCTGCCGGTGGCATACGTGGACAAACCGGAACCAACCTTCAGCTCGTACTCGACGGTAGCCGTGGACGCGCTCTGGGGCAGCGTCGCATTCACCAGGGAGGCGGAGCCGGAAACCAGACCGTTCACCATCTTGCCGGAGAAGCGGTCGAGCATGCGGCTGGCGGATTCGGCCAGGAACGCATCGGTGCGCGCACCCAGACGAGCGGTGTACTCATGCACGTCGCTGGCGGTGCCCCTGTTGATGAAGAGCTCGCCCAGATCGTTGGTGCCGTTCACATCGTCGGCAAACTGGCTCTCCACCGGGGTATCCATGTAGGTGTAGAACTTGTTGAAGACATTGTTAAAGCTATTGCCGGTCAGGGCAGAGGCCTTCGCGTAGATATCCGCGTACGTGCCGTGCCACGGATTGCTGACGAAGTTGCCGTCAATACTGCCCACGTAGGCAAACAGATCCGGCGCATTGCGCAGCGCGCCCGTGCTGTCGGTGACAGCCAGAGCATAGGCCAGATAGCCGCCCGTGCCCACGCCGGCGATGGCGCGGTGGGCCGCATCCGGAATCGTGCTGTAGTTCGCGTCAACGTCCTGCACAAGGGCGGCCATCTCCGCAAAGAGATCCATGCCCGCGGTGAACGTCGGACGGACGATCAGCATCTTCGCGCCGTCGCCATTGTTCATGGCGGCAAGCAGCTTGGTCGTCAGGCCGCTGTTGTCCCTGGCATAGCCGTCCTCCGGCATCACATAGATGACCGGGTACTTCATGCTGGTGGTGTAGCCTGCGGGCTTATCGACAGTGTAATCGACCACTGCGCCGGCACATGCCGGGATCATCATCACGATGATCAGCAGAGCAAGCACTGCCATAAGCCGCTTCTTCATCTGCATATCCATTCCTCCTGTACTGTTTTTTCCCATTTTGGAAATATTGTACATTTTTCATTTATCATAACACATTAAATACAGGTTGTAAAATCAAAAATATGTTTCAATTGTTAAATAATATTAATAAGTATGATAGCGGCGCTTGTTTTCATCAGTACCGCCGTCGGCTTTGATAACAAAACAGCCCTGCGCCGATCTGTATCAGGCGGCGTCAGAGCTGTGTTTTGCATCATTTCTGTATGCTCTTCTGTTTTTCAGCGCATCAGTCGGCGCAGCGGCGCTTCTGCGCCATAAACGCTTCCACATAGGGCGGATACACGTCGCAGAAGTCCTTATGGTTTTCCTTGAAGTAGCTGCCTACAATCACGCCGTCGCAATACGCAAACGTATCCCCCATCGCCTCCGGCGTCACGCCCGCACCCATGATCAGCGGGAACTCCCCGATCGCCTTCCGGAACTGCCGCACTTTTTCCATCGGCGTGACCATGCCCGTTCCTTCGCCGGTGACGACGATGGCGTCGCAGCGCTGCATGCCCAGCTGCAGATCCTCTTCATCGGTTCTGCCGGAACGAACCGGCTGGTATTTAAACCGCACGCCGCCCAGCAGCACCGCGCCGGACTGCCTGCGCAGCGCGTTCAGCTTCTCCGCATATCGCATGTCGGCTTCAGGCTTCAGATGACCGCAGACTGAGTCAATCTGAATGAAGCGCGCATTGTATCTGTCCGCAAGCTCAAAGGCTCTTTCATAGCTGTCCAGAATGTTGACGCCGTAAATCGCCTGAGGATATTCCTTCTGCAGCCAGGCAAGCACCGCTTCGCAGTCGTCGGCGGATCCGAAGTAGTTTTCTACCACCAGCGCCTCGACGCCGTTTTCCAGATAGCAACGCGCCTCCGCCTGCGCGCGCTCCAGCATGCTCATCTTCTCATCTGCTTTCAGATGCAGCATCGCCATCACAGGCTTTTTATTTCCAAACAGTTGCTCAAATTTCATCAGACGTCCCTCCGTTTCTTTACAGTCATCCATTCCGATGTTTTTTTGCAGAAGCAATCGCCGGACGTCTGCAGCCCTGCCGTTCATTCCGTTCACTGCTCCATCCTTTGCCGTCACCTTGCCGGCAGATTGCTCAAAAGGATGTACTGATCGTAGATTGGCAGTCCCTCTTCCGAATACCGGCGCGCGTCTTTTTCGATCTCCTGATTATAATAGGCATCCCGGTCTTGGCTGCTCAAAATATAATGTTCATTTTCATACCGCCACTGGCGAGCCTCAGCATAATAAATGCCATTGAGGATTTCAGGGTCGTTCCAGTCAAGTGAATCAACACAGTCATGCTGGAACGCATGACGGCACTCGTGCAGAATCGTTTCTACATATTCAAGGGACATGTACCCTTCATGCTTATCCATGTCGATCTGTACCTGCCTCTGCTTATGATCATAAGAGCCAAACACCGTCCCTTCCAGATGATAATTGACGACGGTTACCGGCACGATGTTCAGGTGCCCGGTTTCAATGTCTGCAACGATCTGCAGAATATCGATCTTCTCCTGCACGCTCAATCCATCCCATCTGCCGTCCTCAAGCATCCGGATAGCACCCAGATTCTCCAGCATCCGATTCTCTTCGCCTTCCTGAACAACGGCATGAAGACTTCCCTTTTCCATAGCGCCGTCCATCCCATAGGCAAACACAGCCGCCGCAGCTGGAACGGCCAGGATCAGCGCGCCGCCGATGACCACATAACGATGAAGCGCCGCCCGCATAATATCGCCCGCCCGCAGCCGGCGCCTTCTCGGCACGATAACGCCGTTGAGCAGCGAACGGGGAAGCCTGCCCGCTTCATACAGCTGCTCGAACCGCAGGTTTCCATAGATACACAGTGCAATCCCGCCGAAGATATAAACAGCCAGTATGATGCATGCAGCCGCAAACCGGCGCTGCACGAAATACGGGAAAAGCACCAGCTCTGATGCAAGCATCATGCGGCTCAGTTCATACAGCCATCCTCTGTCGTCTTCATCGTTCGCCATCCATATAATCCATACAATATGCGTTCCCAGGATAATGTACCGCATGGCCATCGCCGAAATCCGGAAACTGAACACGGGAATCACAACACTGTTCACATGAAAAACCAGCACATTCATCAGAATCCCTACTGCTACAATACGGATACTGGGCATCAGAATATCTATCCAGTCTGCCAGTGCCCGCCAGTTTGCCATGATGATCTGCTTTCTTCCGATCGTCTGCTTGACACGTTTCCTCATATGCCCCTCCTGTCCCCTTCGGTGCATTCCCGAATCCGCCGGCCGGACGTCTGCCTCCCCCTCAGCGGGCCGCGCGGACATTGAACTCCATCTGTCGTTTGTGCAGTACAGTCTATCACGTTTTTTGAAGCTATGCAATTTTTCACAAGAAAAAAACGCAGATTCTCTGCAAATCTGCGTCAGACTGTCCCATATGCATCGGGCAGCAAAAGAAGCGGCCTGCGGCAGCACCGGACGGCATCAATACTATATATAATATGTTTCCACTGCTTTCCTGGCAGGAATACATGATTCCGGAATCCGGTATGCGCTTTGGTCGCCAAACAATGCCGGCGAAAGCTTTTCCATCTGCGCGCACAGCACATCCGGCGTCAGCGGAGCGCCTTCCCTGACGCAGAGCACGGCATAATAGGAAGGAACGCCGTTTTGATTGACGCAGTCAAAAAGGGTTTTGCCCGCGGGCAGCTGCTTCGCTGCGCCCAGAAAGCGCGGTTCCGCCGGAAAA
>JAFQWC010000147.1 GCA_017407665.1 Clostridia bacterium
CCCGGGATGTTGTCCGAGGTGTCGCCCTGAATGGCCTTGATGTCGATGAGCTGCTTCGGCTGCACGCCATAGACCTCCATGATCTGCGCCGTGTCGTACAGCGTCACGGTGGACTGGCCGAATTTGGTGGTGGCCAGGCGCACGGTGGTCTTGTCGGAGACAAGCTGCAGGCTGTCGCGGTCACCGGTGGCGATCATGCAGGTGTGGCCGGTGTCCTCGCAGACCTTTGCAAACGTGCCGAGGATGTCATCGGCCTCCCAGCCCTCGCAGGTCACGATGCGGTAGCCGAGGTAGCCGAGGAGTTCTTTCAGCAGCGGCATCTGGGCCGCCAGCTCGGGAGGCATCCCCTTGCGCTGTGCCTTGTAGCCCGCATATGCCTTGTGACGGAACGTGGGCGCGCGCATATCGAACGCGATGGCCACCGCGTCCGGCTGGGTCTCCTCCTTCAGCTTTTCCAGAATATTCAGAAAACCGACGATGCCGTTCGTGAACTCGCCGTCCTTTGTGGTCAGTACCTTGATGCCGTAAAACGCGCGGTTCAGGATGCTGTTGCCGTCCAGTGCCAGAAGCTTCATGTTTGTTCTCCTCTCTGCCGCCGGTCAGTGTTCCATGCGGATCAGATATTCCGTGGTGTCTTCTTCCAGTTTCTTTGTGTCGGTCAGGCGGAAGCCGTGCCGCTCGTAAAAGCGGATGGCGCGGGTGTTTTTCTCGAGCGCCCACAGCCACGTGACGCCGTGTGCGGAAAGCGCGTACGCCAAAAGTGCCGCACCGATGTGCTGCCCCTGCAGCGCGGGCTCCACAAAAAGTTTTTGCAGCTCATCGCCGCAGATGCGGAGGAATCCCTTCACCACGCCGTCATCATAGACGTAAAAGCCTGTGAGGCCGTCCGCCAGCAGTTCTTCCATGCGTGCCGGGACCTGCAGCTCGCCAAAATAATATTCGTCGCTCTGAAAGATGGGGTAAAAATTCAGTCTGTAGTTAAAAATTTCGATTTCGGCAATGCGGGCGGCATCCTCCGCCCGGGCCGGTCGAATGTGCTGGTTCATGGTAGTTCCTCTCAGGCGTCAAAAGTGACATCGCGGTTTTCGAGATAGACTTTCTCGAGCAGGCGGTCGAGGTCCTGCAGCGTGGAAAGCTCGCCGGCCATGCGGCGGAATTCCGCGGCGCCGCGCAGCCCGTGCATATACCAGGCCACGTGCTTTCTCGCTTCGCACATACCGCGGCCCTCGCCCTTGGCGGCGCAGAGCGCGTCGATGTGCCGCTTGATCACAAGAATGCGTTCCGAAACGGTGGGCGGCGGCATAATGCGCAGCCCGGTGCTGAAATAGCCGTTGATTTCGCGGAAGATCCACGGGTTGCCGAGTGCGGCGCGGCCGATCATCACCATATCACAGCCGGTGTCGTCCATCATTTTTACGGCGGACTGCACATCCTTCACGTCGCCGTTGCCGATGACCGGCACGGAAACGCTTTCCTTCACCTTGCGGATGATCTCCCAGTCCGCTTCGCCCTCGTACATCTGGGTCTTCGTGCGGCCGTGCACGCAGATGGCATCCACGCCGGCCTCTTCGCAGTATTTGGCCACTTCCACGGCGTTCACACTGTTTTCGTCCCAGCCCTTGCGGATCTTCACCGTGACGGGCAGGTCCACCGCGGTCTTGACCGCGCGGACGATATCGCCGCAGCGGGGCGGGTTCTTCATCAGGGCACTGCCACAGTTGTTGCCGGCGATTTTCGGCACCGGGCAGCCCATGTTGATGTCGATCACCTCGGGGCCGGCTTCCGCGGCGCGCTTGGCGGCGGAGGCAAAGAACAGCGGGTCATCGCCGAACAGCTGGATGGCGATGGGATGCTCGTTTTCTCCAAGGGTGATCAGATCCTGTGTTTTCTTGTAATTGTACTGCAGTGCGCGGGTGGAAACCATCTCCGTCACGCAGTAGGCTGCGCCGAAGGCACAGCAGAGTTCACGGAACGAGCGGTCCGTGGCGCCCGCCATAGGGGCCAGCGCCGCAGCGCCGTGCAGTTCCAAATTTCCGATTTTCATGTTCTTCTCCAATATATCTGTTTGCTGTCCGAGGCTTATTCGTACTCGTCCAGCGTTTTTTCGTAAGCGGGCAGGAATTCTTCCATAAAGGCGTCCGCTTCCGGAAGGTGCATCGCAGAAACGGCTTCCCGCAGTGTTTTTTCTGCAGCGATAAATTCCCGGTTGCCGGTTTTGCGTTCTTCCACGCATTTGATGACTGCACTGATCTTATCCGCAGCCTTTACAAGGGGCAGGAGCGCTTCGTCCGCCGCGCTGTTTTCCTGCAGCAGGGAGGCGTAGTCCTCCCGCAGGTCTTCCGGCAGCATGTTGAGAAGCCGGTCTGCCGCCAGCGCTTCCACCTCACCGTATGCGCGGCGGATCTCCGGACTGTGGTATTTTACGGGGGTGGGCAGGTCACCGGTGATGATCTCCGTCACGTCGTGATATAACCCCAAAAGGGCGGCGCGGTCCGGGTCACAGGGGATGGCGAAACGCCGCACGCGCAGCAGCGCCAGCACGTGTGCAATGTAAGCCACTTCCAAAGAGTGCTCCGCGATATTTTCCGGCTGGGTGCTGCGCATCAGACCCCAGCGGTTGATGTATTTCATGCGGGAAAGCATGGCGAAAAAACTATGCATCCGGTTTTGTCCCCCTTGTCCGTATTCGGGAAATACCCCATCTTATTGTAGCCCACACGTATGAACTTTTCAATAAAAATTCCTTAAAAAACAAAAATTGCCTTTTATCCCATGGGGGATTGTGCTATACTCTATAATAGAGTTTTTGTATGCATAAATTCGATTGGAGGCGGTACATTTGGATACCTCTAAACCATATACCGATACCCGGCTGCAGGGGAGGAACAAGGGCAACTATTATCTGTATGCGTTTCTGTACGGTCTTGCGCTGGCCACGGTGATTTTTCTGCCGTTTATGATCGTGGACGGCGGCCGGTTCCTGTTCTACGGCGATTTCAACGTGCAGCAGATCCCGTTCTACCGCCTTGCCCATGATGCCGTACGGCAGGGCAATTGGGGATGGAACCACCTGACGGACCTCGGTGTCAATTTCATCGGTTCGTATTCGTTCTATCTCCTGGGCAGCCCGTTCTTCTGGCTGACCATTCCCTTCCCGGGCGAGTGGCTGCAGTATCTGATGGGGCCGTTGTTCATCCTGAAATTTGCCTGCGCCTCGCTGACCGCTTACGTATACCTGCAGCGGTACGCGCACAACCGGACTGCCGCGCTGATCGCTGCGCTGCTGTACGCGTTTTCCGGTTATTCCGTGTACAACATCTTCTTCAATCATTTCCACGAAGCCTTGATCGTATTCCCGCTGCTGCTGGCTTCGCTCGATGAATACATGGCCACCCGCCGGCGCGGTGTGTTCGCCGCGATGGTCGCCGTGTGCTGCATTACGAACTACTATTTCTTTGTGGGCATGGTCACGTTTACGGTGATCTACTTCTTCCTGCGGCTTTGTACCCGCAGCTGGAAGATCTCAGTGAAGGGTTTCCTGCTTCTGGCGCTGGAAGCCGTGCTGGGTCTGGGCATCTCCTGTGTTCTGCTCGTGCCGAGCGTGCTGTGCATCCTGCAGAATAACCGGGTGGCTGAGCCGGTCGGCGGCTGGAGTATGCTGCTGTACAATTACAATCAGCGGTACGTGCACATCCTGCAGAGCCTGTTCTTCCCGCCGGATCTGCCCGCCCGCGCCAATTTTGCGCCGGACAGCGAGTCCAACTGGGCTTCTCTCGGCGCATGGCTGCCCATGTTCAGCATGACCGGTGTCATCGGCTGGATGCAGCTGCACCGCAAGCACTGGCTGAAGAAAATGCTGTGGATCCTGCTTGTGATGGCATTTGTGCCGGGTCTCAACGCCATGTTCCAGCTGATGAACGCCGCCTACTACGCAAGATGGTTCTATATGCTCACGCTGATGATGGCGGCCGCCACCATGATGGCCATCGAAAACGCCCGCGTGGACTGGAAGCGTGCCATCAAGTGGACGGCTCTGATCACGGTCGGTATGGGGCTTGTCATCGGGTTTGTTCCCACATGGATCAAAGAGGAGGGCGAGATCGTTTCCGTGGTCTTCGGCCTCGAAAAATACCCCACCCGCTTCTGGACATACGTGGCGGTGGCCCTCATCTGCCTCACGCTCGTGGCGTTTCTCATTGCGTTCTACGTGCGGGGTTCCAAAGCCTTTTACCGTGTGGCCCTCATCTGCCTCAGCCTTGTGATCCCGCTGTATTCCATTTATTTTATTGCGATCGGCAAAGCCCAGTCCATGGACCCTCACGAGCACATCATTCCGTATGCTTTGAACGGCGGCAAGGATGTGCAGATCACGGAGGGTGACCTGCGGGATGACCGCGTGCGTGTGAATTTCTACGAGAGCCTCGATAATTCCGCGATGTTCTGGCAGGTGCAGTCCATTCAGGCGTTCCACAGCATTGTACCGGGTTCGCTGATGGAGTTCTATGAGACCATCGGTGTGGATCGCGATGTGGCATCCCGCCCGAATACGGACCATTACGCCCTGCGCGCTTTGACCAGCGTGAAGTATCTGTTCGATAACGACCACGATGAAAAGTATTTTGCCGGAGAGGATTTCTCCAAACCCGCCATGCAGGATTGGGTCTACTACGGCAACGCCAACGGTTTCGATATTTACGAGAATCTGAACTACATCCCCATGGGCTTTACGTATGATCAGTACATGACGGAGACCCAATACCAGAACGCCACCGAGAAGCAGAGAGAACTGCTGCTGCTCAAGGGCATTCTGCTTTCGAACGAGCAGATCGAACTTTGGGGCGATATGCTGGATCCGCTGGTTCTGGAGGACTATGTGTTTGATCAGGAGGCCTTCCGTGCGGATTGTGCGAAGCGCGCCGCGCTGACCTGCTCCTCCTTTGTGTATAATCAGACGGGTTTTGCGGCGACCATCACCACGCCGCGCGATGTTCCGGTGTTCTTCAGCATCCCCTATGAGACGGGCTGGTCCGCCTATGTGAACGGTCAGCCGGTGGAGATCCAGCAGGTGAATGTCGGCTTCATGGCGGTGCGCGTCAATGCCGGCGAGAACATCAAGATCGTATTCCGCTATCAGACGCCGGGTCTCGTGCTGGGTGCACTGATCACGGCGGGCAGCGTTCTGCTGCTGGCCCTGTACGTGTTCCTGATGCGTACCCTCGAGAAATATCGCCGCCAGCCGGTGCTGCGCCGCCACAATATGGTGCGCCGCCCGCTCAGTCACTATGCAAGAAAGCATAAAGTCGGGTTCTCGAATTACACATCGATCCGTGTCCGGTCGAATACGGAGGTCGACCCGGCGATCGAGAAAAAGGAAGGATTTATAGATGAATGAAGAAAGAAGTCTGCCGGTGCTGTACCTGGTGATCCCCTGTTACAACGAGGCAGAGGTACTGCCGGAAACGACGAAAAGACTGACCGAAAAGATGCACACGATGGTGCGCGCGGAGATCGTGCATCGCGACAGCCGCATCCTCTATGTGGACGACGGCAGCCGAGACCGTACCTGGGCGCTGATCGAAGAATACAGTGCCGCGATCCCCTACGTGGACGGCGTGAAGCTCGCGCACAACCGGGGGCACCAGAATGCGCTTCTGGCGGGGCTCATGACCGCCATGCCGCTGTGCGACTGCGCCATCAGCATGGATGCGGACCTGCAGGACGACACCGACGCCGTGGATCGTTTTGTGCAGAAGTACAAGGAAGGCTGCGACGTGGTGTACGGCGTACGCAACAAGCGCGACACCGATACCTTCTTCAAGCGGACAACAGCTGAGGGGTTCTACAAGTTCATGAAGCTGCTCGGTGTGGACGTGGTTTTCAATCACGCGGACTACCGCCTGATGAGCCGCCGCGCGCTGGAGGGCCTTTCCGAATACAAGGAAGTCAATCTGTTCCTGCGCGGCATCGTGCCGCTGATCGGCTTCCGCAGTGACTATGTCTATTACGACCGTGCGGAGCGCTTTGCGGGCGAATCGAAATATCCGCTGAAAAAGATGATCTCCTTTGCGCTGGACGGCATCTCCTCGTTCAGCGTCAAGCCCCTGAAGCTGATCTCCAACCTCGGCATCCTGATCTCGATGCTCAGCGTGTTCGGCCTTTTGTATGCACTGATTTCCCACATCTGCGGTGTAACGGTCGCGGGCTGGACGGCCATTGTCTGCTCCATCTGGCTTTTGGGTGGTCTGCAGATGCTGTGCCTCGGCGTGGTGGGCGGCTACATCGGCAAGATCTACAGCGAGGTCAAACAGCGCCCGCGCTACCTGATCGAAACTCACCTCAAGAAGAAAGACGAAGAATAAAACAAACGCGAAAGCGCCGCTGCACGGTGAAATGCAGCGGCGCTTCTTATGTCTTGCGGAGGTTTTGCGGAAAACAGATTACATGAGGCTTCTGTACATGGCAGCGATCTCTTCCACGGAGGTCTCGCGCGGGTTGCCCGGACGGCAGGCGTCGGCGTAGGCGCTTTCTGCAAGGAACTGTACGTCCTCTTCCTTCAGGATGCCCTTCAGGTCAGCCGGAATGCCCACATCGGCGCTGAGCTGCTTCACGGCAGCGATGGCAGCGGCGGCAGCTTCTTCGTCGTTCATCGCGTCGATGCCGCATACACCCATGGCCTTACCGACAGCGCGGTAACGAGCACCGGCGACCGGTGCGTTGTACTCCAGACCGGTGGGCAGCAGGATGGCGCAGGCCACGCCGTGCGGGGTGTCATACAGAGCGGAGAGGCCGTGTGCCATGGAGTGCACAATGCCCAGACCGACGTTGGAGAAGCCCATGCCGGCGATGTACTGGCCAAGAGCCATGCCCTCGCGGCCGGCTTCGGTGTTCTCCACAGCACCGCGGAGGTTCTCGGAGATCAGGCGGATGGCCTCCAGATGGAACATATCGGAAATGGTGCAGGCGCCCTTGGTGATGTAGCCTTCGATGGCGTGGGTCAGCGCGTCCATGCCGGTGGCGGCGGTCAGGCTCTTCGGCATGGAAGCCATCATATCCGGGTCCACAACGGCGATCTCCGGGATGTCGTTCACGTCCACGCAGACGAACTTGCGCTTCTTTTCCACGTCGGTGATGACGTAGTTGATGGTGACTTCCGCAGCGGTGCCGGCGGTTGTGGCAACGGCGATGGTGAATACGGCGTGCTTCTTGGTGGGGGCAACGCCTTCGAGGGAACGGACATCGGCAAATTCCGGGTTCTCAATGATGATGCCGATGGCCTTGGCGGTATCCATAGCGGAGCCGCCGCCGATGGTGACGATGCAGTCCGCGCCGGATGCCTTAAAGGCCTCCACGCCGTTCTGTACGTTCTCAATGGTCGGGTTGGCCTTGACGTCGCAGAAAATCTCAAACGGGAAATCCGCAGCAGCCAGCAGGTCGGTGACCTTTGCCACGATGCCGAACTTCACGAGGTCCGGGTCGGTGCAGATGAAAGCTTTCTTGTAGCCGCGGGCGGTCAGCTCGGGTACGATGTTTTCAATGGCACCCTTGCCGTGATAGGAAATGGTGTTCAGAACAATACGGTTTGCCATAAAATTCTCTCCTTTGAAATATCGGTGTATTTTGAATTTCCGAGTCTTATAGATTCAGAAAATCCTTACGGTAGTTTACGCCGAAGAACTCGGCAAGCTCCACCATCTCTTCATCCTTGATGGTGTTGATGCGCGGCAGATGTGCGGTGAGCATATAGATCTGCGCGGCCTTTTCTACGGTCTCGATGAGGCCGAAGGTCTCGTCCATGGTCTTGCCGGCGCCGTAAATGCCGTGCATACCCCACACAACGAGGCGGAATTCCTTCATCTTCTCCGCGGTCGCTTCACCGATGGTGTTGGTGCCGCAGAGCATCCACGGCAGCACGCCCACGCCGTCCGGGAAGACGACGATGCACTCGGTGCACATCTCCCACAGGGTGTGGGTGAACTTCTTCTCGTCCAATTCGTGCACGTAGTTCATGGCGAGGGTGTAGGTGGGGTGGCAATGCATGACCACGCGGTTCTCCGGGTCTACGGAGAGACGCGCCATGTGGCTCATCATGTGGGCCGGGAATTCGGAGGTGAACTTGCCGCCATCCTTGTAGCCCCACAGAAGCTCTGCGGTGCAGCCGTCCGCGGCAATGCGGACAATGCCGAGGTTGGTTTCCGGGTCATCCATCACGTTCTTGAAGTATTTGCTCGTGCCGGTCACGATGAAGATCTTGCCGATGAGGGGCTTGGCCTCAAAGCCGATGGGAATGCGGCGGATGACATTCTGCAGGTCCAGATACTGCACGACTTCGTACTCGTCCAGCATATAGCTGATGTTGCCGCCGTTGCGCTCGTCCCAGCCGAGGCGGTACATATTTGCGGTGATCTTCCGCATTTCCTCCACAAAGGGAGCCGTCATAATATTTTTCATCATAAAGTAACACCTGTCCTTTTTATAAACTCCGGAGGAATCCGATCAGTCTCTGCGCAATGCGGGCCTGGCCCTCGTCGTTGGGGTGCAGACCGTCCGGCATATAGAGTTCCTGCTGTACCGGTACGATGGGGTTGATGCCCGCGGTGCGGTACAGATCGAGCACCGGTGTGCCGTAAACCGAGGCGATCTCCAGAATGGCATCCACATAGCCCTGCAGATTCACCGGGCGGCGCATACCAAATTCGTTGTAGGTGCAGTCGTTCTCGTTCAGACGGTGCAGCGGCGTCATCAGAACGATCTCCGCTTTGGGGTAACGGGCAAAGAGCTTATTGAGCAGCACATGGTACGCACCGTAGAAGGTGGATTCGTCGCGGTCGGCCGGGGTGCCGAGCGGGGCATCGCCGTGACCGTAATCGTTCGTGCCGCCAAAAACGACGACCACATCGAGGTCGGGCTCCATGGTATCCACACGGGAGCCGAAATACTGCGCCCACTTCGGGTCGTCCTTATCCCCGTGCTGCGGGGCAATGCGCGTGCCGCCGATGCCGTAGCCAAAGCACACGGCGCCGGTCTCCCGGGCAATGCGGTTCCAGTAAATATTCTCAAAATGTTCTACGCCGTGGCCCTCGGTGATGCTGTCACCGAGAAAGCCGATGCGTTTGTTTTTCAGTTCCATAATTTACCTCTTTATACACGCTTGCTCTGCACTTCGGCTTCGTATTTTTCCACGAGCGGGAACCACGCGCCGTCCACAGGCTTGCCGCAGGACTTGCAGTATTCCTCCCAGATTTCGCCGAAGGGCATGGTCTTCAGTTCTTCCTGCAGGACCATCAGGCGGGTCCAGTTGTCCTCGTTCTGCAGCTTCTGCATCTCTGCGTTGGGCTGGAGCAGGGCATAGAGCAGCGCCTTCTGCACGTTGCGGAAACCGGTGACCCACGCGGAGACGCGGTTGATGGACGCGTCGAAGTAATCGAGTGCGATGAAGATGCGGTCCAGACCGCCGCAGCGGACGATCTCCTTGCAGATCTCCTTCGTCTCATCGTCAAAGAGGACCACGTGGTCGGAGTCCCAGCGCACGCTGCGGGTGATGTGCAGCGCCATCTTCTTATCGAAGGTCAGAATGGAAGCGATCTTGTCGGAAACGACTTCCGTCGGATGGTAGTGACCGTTGTCCATCAGAGTGATGCAGTCGTCGCGGCTGGAGGCATACTTGAGGCACCATTCCGCGGAACCGACGGTGTAACTTTCCACACCGATGCCGAATACCTTGGATTCGGCGCAGGGATAGACCTTTTCCTTGTCAAACGGCTCGGAGAGAATCTCGTCGAAGGACTGCTTGTAGCGCATACGGGGGCCGATGCGGTCCGCCGGAATGTCCTTGTAGCCGTCGCCGGCCCAGATGTTCATCACGCAGGGCTGTCCGAGCTCGTCGGCCAGATACTGGGAGATGCGGACGCAGGCCTTGCCGTGCTCCACCCAGAATTTGCGGGTCTCCTCGTTCGGGCTGGAGAGGGTCAGCGGGTCGCACATCGGATGGGAGAAGAAGGTGGGGTTAAAGTCACAGCCGAGGCCGCGTGCCTTGCAGAAATCCACCCACTTTTTGAAGTGCTTCGGCTCCAGCTTGTCGCGGTCCACCCACGGGTTTTCCTCGTCGAAGATCGCGTAGCTCGCGTGCAGGTTCATCTTGACCTGACCCGGCACCAGCGCGATAACCTGATCGATGTCCGCCATCAGCTCTTCCGGGGTGCGTGCACGGCCGGGGTAATTGCCGGTGGTCTGGATGCCGCCGGTCAGCGGGGCATTGGGGTCGGTGTCAAAGCCGCGGACGTCATCGCCCTGCCAGCAGTGCAGTGCGACCGGAACGGTCTTCAGGCGCTCGATCGCTGCGTCGGTATCGATGCCGAGCGCGGCGTATTTGGCTTTTGCCTCTGTATAGCTCATACTCTCATTTCCTTTCATATGCATCATCGCCGGC
>JAFQWC010000148.1 GCA_017407665.1 Clostridia bacterium
ACCGCACCCAGGCGTATTACGACAGCGGCACATGGCGTGCAACCTGGGCCGGCGAGGGCGGCGGCGCGCTGATCAACCAGTGCCCCCATAACCTCGACCTGTGGCAGTGGATCTTCGGTATGCCGAACAAGATCTCCGCACACTGCAAGTACGGCCACTGGCACAACATCGAAGTCGAAGACGAAGTCACCGCATACGCAGAGTATCCGAACGGCGCATCCGGCGTGTTCATCACCACGACCGGCGAAACTCCGGGTACCAACCGTCTGGAGATCACCGGCGACCGCGGCAAGCTTGTTTGGGAAGACGGCAAGCTGACCCACTGGAAGCTGGATGTTCCGGAGCGTGAATTCTGCTTCACCTGCAAGGAAGGCTTTGCACAGCCGCCCATGACCGTCACCGAGATCGAAGTCGACACCGTAGAGCTCGGCCACAACGGCATTCTGCAGAACTACGCAAACCATGTTCTGTACGGTGAGCCCCTGCTGGCACCGGGCTATGAAGGCATCAACGGCCTGTCCATCTCCAATGCCATCCATCTCTCCGATTGGACCGGCAAGCCGCAGGCCATTCCGGTGGACAAGGACCTGTTCCTCGAGCTGCTCAACGAGCGCCGCGCCACCTCCAAGGTCAAGGAAGAAAAGGACGAGGACGGCAAGATCGCCGATCTCTCCGGCACCTACAACGACCGCTGGAAGGTGCGGTAAGCGGCAACGTGCCGCTTCGGCGTCGCGGAGTCGCGTGCCTGAGCACGCTTCGCCGGTGTAAGAAAGTCACTGAGCCAATGCGGACGGTAAACACTGCCGATAAAAGTTTCGCCCGCCTTTTCAAAGGCGGCAGGGTGACGGGGCGGCGCCCCGGCTCGTCCTCCGCAGAGGACGAAACACCTTTGAAACCAAAAGCGCAGGAGAGTAGGCAAAATAGTCCGGTGGACTGTTTTGCCGTAGAGAACCCTCGCCGGGGGTTCTCTGGTCCGGTACGCCGGACAGCGAACGTCCGCAGAGTCATTCGGCGAGCCTCACTCGACGCTGAAGGAAACGCACCCGCAGATCGCGTTCTTTCAGAAACTCCCGGTCCGTACAGCGGCTACTGCCGGTTTTCAATTAGATTCCATCCGCGACAAATCAGAGTATGTATTTCTGCGGCGAAGTTCGTGACCACGAACGATCCCGCGAAGTAAAAGTTCACAGGACAAAGACAGCGTCCCCGATGTAAGCAAAACCAACTAAACCCACATAAATGCACACAGCCCACCGGCCATCCGGTGGGCTGTTCTGCTTGATTCCAACCAAATAGACGCAAATCCGATTACCGAAAATATTGATTTATTTCCGTTTATATGGTATTTTGTAATCGTCGGATCCGACCAAATCCTTTCTGGAGGTCAATTTATGTTTATGGAAGAACGCCATCAGGAGATCGCGGAGGTGATCCGCGCGAACGGCAAGATCACAGTCGCACAGATCGTGGAAAAATACGGCATTTCGGATGAATCCGCCCGGCGCGACCTGCGCATTCTGGAGCAAAAGGGCGTCTGCAAGCGCACGCACGGCGGCGCGATTTTGCAGCAGCAGGTGAATGTGATCCCGCCCATGGACCGTGACTTCGACACGATGCCCGTTTTTGAAAACTACCGGGCCATCGCCAAAGCCGCAGCCGCGCAGATCCGCGAGAACGACACCGTCTATCTGTGCAGCGGGTCCTTCGGCTTCCGTATGCTGGAGTTCCTGCCCCGGGACATCCATTACACACTGGTCATCAACTCGGTCGATCTCGGCAAAGCGCTCCGCGCCTTCGAGAATATTGATGTATTTATCGCCGGCGGCAAAATGCGGCGGAGCGGCTCTCTTGTCGACGGCTTTGCCGCAGCATTCATCAGCCGTCTGCACTTTGATCTTTGCTTCCTCACCGGCGCCGGACTGACGGCGGATTTCGGGCTTTCCAACGGTACGGAGGAGACCGCACAGTTCCAGCGCGCGGTGCTGAAAAATACCCGCAGAAAAATCCTGCTCCTGTCCAGCCACAAAATCGGAACCAACGCGTTCATCAAAGTGTGCGACGCCGACGCTTTCGATACGCTCATCACCGATTGGGACTGCGCAGAGGATCACATCGCGGCATTGGAAGAGCAGGGACTGGAAATCGTTGTCGTTGAAGCATCAAAATGACCCGGGAACAGAAACTGCGGAACTTTATCCTTGATGCTTACCCCAGTCTGCGGCAATTCGCCAAGGAAGCCGACATCCCCTACAGCACCCTGATGACTCTGCTTTCCCGGGATATCGGCGGCGCCTCCTTTGACGTGGTCCTCAAAATCTGCAAAAAACTCAACATCGACCCGTATTCCCTGTGAAAAAACGCCGCCCGCGGAAAGGTTTTCCCTCTCCCGGGCGGCATTGCTGTCTCTATGGTTTATTTTTCACGCTTCTGTGCAGCGAGCCATTCCACGATGCCGACATCCTTGCCGTTGACCTGCACCGGCTTGCCGTCGAAATCGAGTCTGCATTCATTTTTGAGGGTGTAGATCCAGCTCCAGTGGCCGTAATACTCATACGGCGCGCCATCCTTGCCCACGTACTTGCCGCTGAGGTCTTCCACCTTATCCCAATAGGTGAAGTGCACGTTTTTGCCGCCCGCCGCGATGAGACGCTTGTAGGTGGGCACGACAAAATGCTCCGGCGGCACGGTGGTATCCGTCTTCGCGTGGGTGAACCAGATCGGCTTATCCTTGATGGATTCGATCTGCGCGTCGGTGATGTGCACATCCGCCAGCGCCTCGCAGACCGGATACGCCGCGGCGTACTTCTCCGGAGTGTGGATCAGCATTTTCATCGTCATAAAGCCGCCGTTCGAGCAGCCGCCGAGATACACGCGGTCGCGGTCGATCCACGGGCGGGCTTCGATGTACGCGTCGATCAGAGCGTCGAGCGCCTCCACATACATGGAGCTGCCGTCCTTTGTGTACTGCCCGGTGCCGTCGTTCATCCACATGGTCGGCGTCTGCGGACACAGAAGCGCCGCGCGTCCGCCAAAGAACGCCTGCATCTCCGGATTCAGGAAATTGACCACCTTATTGCCGATGGCCGCGATGATGGGGTCCTTGCCGCCCTCGCCCGCGCCGTGCAGCCAGATGATGAGGGGCAGCTTTTCGTCTTCCGTATGCTCCGGCTCGTAATAGGCATAGCCGAGATCGGAATCGGGATGCTCAAATTTGCCGAACTGCAGCCACTCGCCGTATACCAGCTTGTCCCCGCTGCAGCGGTCAAACACCAGACCGGAAAGCAGGCCGTTGTCCGTGGTGATGGGCTTGAGCTGAATGATCTCACATTTCACATCCACCAGACGGTTAAACGTGCCGTCGTACAGCAGGGTGGAGCCAAGGCTGTCCATGGGGTCGCAGACCATGTTCAGCGTGATACAGTCGCCGTCTTCTTTCGGCTCGCCCTGAATATCGGAAACATACAGGCTTTCAATGGTTCTTTTGCCCTTCAGCGCGTCCTCCGGTTTCTCACCCATAAACTTGGGCCAGACAAAATCCTTCGGCTTCTCGAAAATGCGCTTCACAGCAACGGAAAACTGAGAAGGATCCAGAATTGCACCCTGCAGACTCTTGCCGACGGGCAGAATGATCTTCGTGATGTTCGGGCTGAAATCCAGCACCTCGGTGATCGTTTTATACGCGTATGTCATACAATCCACTCCTTAAAAGATCTGCTTTCATTATGACATTTTTCCGCAAAGAGTGCAAGCCGCTTCGGAAAGATTTTCGTCCGCTCCGCAAATATACGCAAATCCGATTGCCGAAAATATTGATTTACTTCCGTTTCTGTGGTACTCTTGTATTATAAAATTATGTAAACTTCGGAGGAAACATATGGCTGGTTGGATCACGCACAGTCGGATCGCAGATGAACTCCTGCGCCGTGGATTGGATTTGGATATAAACAGCTTTTGCATCGGCAATATTGCGCCGGACTGCAATGTTGAAAATGAGGATTGGTCCGCTTTTATCCCCTCCAGAGAAATAACGCATTGGATGAGCGCAAAAAACAATAAGCTGACGGCGGATTTTGAAGCGTTTTATACGCAATACATCGAAAATCGCACCAACCTCTCCAAGGGGGAATATTCTTTCCTTTTGGGGTATTACGCCCACTTGATTGCCGATGTGGAAGCCCAGCGCGCTCTACGGGACACACATCGCGTTCAGTCCATCTTTGCGCGTATTGCAAAAATCCCTGAAATGCAGGAAAAAGTGGCTGATTTACCCGCGGACATGGATACGCTGAAATCGGTGTTTGGCAAAAAAGATGCCGTTTCAAGAGATATTGCCTATATGGAAAACCGCTATCTGCTGGAGCATCCGGATTCCGTATACAACACGGTCGTGCGGGAAACAACAACTTTCCCGGACTATCTCGATTATCTGCCCGCCGGTGCAATCCCGCGTAAAATCAAAATCATGGCCGGTCCCGCTGACCCTCATATGGAAAAACCAACCTTCATTTTCTATTCCGAAGACGAATATGAAGCACTCATTCAGGCATCCGTGAATCAGATTTACAAAAGGCTGCACAGCAAGGGCATTATACATTCATAAAAACAAAACTTATACAGAACATAAAACGCCGCTCCACAGGAACCCCCGTGGAGCGGCACAATTATATCTTATTCAGATTCGCACAGGAATCAAGCCTGGGTACGAGCCTTCAGACCTTCCAGCTCAGCGCGGAGTTCTGCCGGCAGCTTGTCGCCAAACTTGGTGTAGAACTCTTCAACGCCAGCAGCTTCCTTAGCCCACTTAGCATTGTCAACAGCCAGGATGCCCTTCAGAGTCTCAACAGAGAAGTCGAGGCCTTCGAGGTTGATGTCCTCTGCCTTCGGTACATAACCGATTGCAGTCTCATCGGCGTCCACTTCGTTCTCGCAGCGCTTGAGGATCCACTCGAGCACGCGGAGGTTGTCGCCGAAGCCCGGCCAAATGAAGTGGCCTTCTTCATCAACACGGAACCAGTTGACGTTGAAGATCTTCGGAGCCTTATCGCCGAGAACTTCGCCCATCTCGATCCAGTGCTTGAAGTAGTCGCCCATATGATAGCCGCAGAACGGGAGCATGGCCATCGGGTCACGACGGACAACGCCTACTGCACCTGCAGCAGCTGCGGTGGTCTCGGAACCGGTGATGGAACCGATGAAGACGCCGTTGTTCCAGGAACGGGACTGATAAACCAGCGGAACGGTATCCGGACGGCGGCCGCCGAAGACGATAGCAGAAACCGGAACACCCTGCGGGTTCTCAAACTCGCTGGACAGGCACGGGCAGTTTGCGGTCGGCGCAGTGAAGCGGCTGTTCGGATGAGCCAGCTTGTTGCCTTCTGCAATGTATTCCGGACCGTTTACGAGGGCGCCCTTCCACTCCTGAGCGTTGACCGGCGGGTTCTTATCGAGGCTCTCCCACCATACGGTGTTGTCGTCCAGGTTGCGGCCGACGTTGGTGAAGATGGTGCCCTTCTTGGTGGAGATGAGAGCATTCGGGTTGGACTTCATGTTGGTGCCCGGTGCAACGCCGAAGAAGCCGTTTTCCGGGTTGATGGCATACAGTCTGCCGTCTGCGCCCTTGCGCATCCAGGCGATGTCATCGCCAACGGTCCAGACCTTGTAGCCCTTTGCCTTATAGCCTTCCGGCGGAATCATCATAGCCAGGTTGGTCTTGCCGCAGGCAGACGGGAACGCTGCGCAAACGTACTTGACTTCGCCCTTCGGATTCTCAACGCCGAGGATGAGCATATGCTCAGCCATCCAGCCTTCGTTCTTAGCCTGGTAGGAAGCGATACGCAGAGCGAAGCACTTCTTGCCGAGCAGAACGTTTCCGCCGTAACCGGAGTTGACGGAGATGATGGTGTTGTCTTCCGGGAACTGGCAGATCCAACGCTTCTCAGCGTCGATATCGCACTTGCAGTGGAGGCCGCGAACCCAGTCGTTGCTGTCGCCCAGAACGTCAAATACCTTGGAGCTGACGCGGGTCATGATGCACATGTTCAGAACAACGTAGATGGAGTCGGTGAGCTCAACACCGATCTTTGCCAGCGGGGAGCCGATCGGGCCCATGGAGTACGGGATGACATACATGGTGCGGCCCTTGTAGGAACCACGAGCAATGTCATACAGCATCTTGTAAGCCTTTTCCGGGTCCATCCAATGGTTGGTCGGGCCTGCGTCTTCTTCCTTCTTGGAGCAGATCAGGGTTCTGTCCTCAACACGAGCAACGTCGTTGACTGCGGTTCTGTGATAGTAGCAGTCCGGGAGCAGATCCTGGTTCAGCTTGATCATTTCGCCGGTGGAGCAAGCCTCTGCACGCAGAGCTTCGATCTGCTCCTCGGAGCCGTCGATCCAAACGAGCTTATCCGGATTAACGAGGGCTTTCATCTCGTCAATCCAAGACAGGATTGTCTTGTTTGTGGTCATTGTTATTTCTCCTTCCGCCTAAAAGGCAATTGATCGTAGTAACCGATTCTGAGTATATTCTACCACAGATTTCGTCGGGAATCAATCTCCAATTTGTGAATTGTATGACATATTCCTGAAGGATTTTCCAGAAATAATCCAACACGCCGGCGATTACCAGCCCAGATCCAGAAGCGTCGGTTTTCCGGTCTCCCGGGTCTTTTTCATGTCAATCAGCCGCTGGTTTTCGCTGCCGCGAAACGGCAGATCCAGATTTTTCTGCGCTTCGATGAACGGCCCGTCGATGAGCACGTCGCACACGGAGAGCAGCGCGTCCACGTCGGGGTCCTGCATCGCGCAGAGCTGTTCATACGTCCAGCCGGTATAGATGGTCACATCCTTGCGCCGCTCATGCACCTTGTCCGCCAGCGCTTTCAGCGGTTTCGGCTGGCAGAACGGCTCGCCGCCCGAGAACGTGATGCCGCGCAGCAGCGGGTTTTTGCAGAATTCCCCGAAAATCCGGTCCGTATCATCCCATGTGCCGCCGGCAAAATCATGGGTCTGCGGATTATGGCAGCCCGGGCAATGGTGCGGGCAGCCCTGCGTGAACACGGTCATCCGGATGCCGCGGCCGTCCACAATGGAATCATTGACGATTCCGGCAATTTTAATCTTCATATGCAAAATTCCTTTTCAGAAAATTATTCCACACACAGCGGGCAGCCGGGTTCCAGCGCATACACGCCGCCATGCCAGTGCACCTCGCCCCCGGGCTGATCCGTCTCCACGGTCAGCTTGCCGTTATCATACATTACGTGCACCTCGCCCTGCGGCAGCGGCACTGTGCCCTTAAACCGCTTATAGATGCCCGGCTGCGGCGCTACAACAAACTTCTTATATGCCACATCCGTGGGATACACACCCAGGCAGTACCGGCCGAGGAAATAGATCGGGCCGCTGCCCCACGCATGGCACAGAGACCGGCCGAAACGGTCGCCGTACATGGCAAAGCATTCCGGTTTGCCCTCACCGGGGAAGAATTCCTCCCAGATGGTGGTGGCGCCCATCTCCAGCATGCCGCCCCAGTAGGAGGTGAGCATGGCCTGCGCGATGTCCAGGCGGCCCATCTCGCACAGGGCCTGCAGCTCGAAGAATTTGAAATACGGCGTGGTGATCTGCGTGATTTCCGGATTCAGCAGTACGTGCTCCAGAATTTCGGCTTTCTCTTCCGCCGTGGCAAAATCATAGAGAATGGCAAAGATATTGGCATGGCGGGTCACATTCCGCTTGCCGGAAGCAAAGGTATCGATGAAGGCGTGCTTCTCCGCATCCCAAAATTTCTCGCGGATAAGGTTCTGCAGCTTCTCGGCGCGGGCGGTGTACGCCTCTGCCGGCAGACCGCACAGTCCTGCCAGCTCCGCCATGACAAGCGACGCCTTCCACAACAGGATCTGCTCGCCGGAAATCGGACCGGCCTTATCCATCGGCGTCCAGTCCATGAAGACCCAGTCGCCGGGCTGCTCCACCACAAGGCCGTCCGCATCCAGACGCTCCACGGTGAAATCATAAAGGCCCTTGGCGCGCGGGAACATCTGCTTTACAAACGCCAGATCGCCGGTGGCAAAATAAAACTCCTGCAGCGAAATGATCGCGTACATGGTGTAATCGTTGATGGTGTTGATGTGCTGCTCATAGGGCGGCTTGCCCATGAGCGCCGTGATGGTGCGCTTTGTGATCTCCGGGTCGAAGAACAGGTAGTTGTTGATGCGGTAGGATTGGTACGCATCGCCGGACCACACCCAGCGGTCGCGCTTGATGCCGTCGAGGAAAAACTCGCGGCTGTTGAGATGGAATGTGTAGGCACATACATCCCAGATCTTCTTTACAAGCGGGTCTTCACATTCAAAATCCGCACGATCCTCAAGCGGCAGGTACTCATACTGCGCCGAAAGCGTGTGCGGTGCGTCGCCCTCCACATAGATCCAACGGAACGCACGGGAGCGCATCCTGTACTCCGTTTTGCCGGAGAGCTTCTCCCAGATGCTGCACCAGTCCGGATCCTGTGTTTCCTCGATGGATTCGCCGTACCACGCGGTGAACTCCGCATTCGGGTCGTCCGTCTTCAGCGTGACGGGGCCGAAAGTCTCCTTTCCGAAATCATACAGCCAGCCGTTCGCAAACTTCTCGCAGGAGACGTAGTCCATCGGCGCGTAGCAGAACGGGAACACATGGGGCGTTGCCTCCGCCGAGGTAAATGCCGGCGTGCAGCCCACAGGATAAAAATGGATCGTCGTATTGCTGGCCGCCCAAGTCTCATCGGAGACCACATCGCCGGTCACATAAATGCACGGCAGCTTCGCCGTATCGGAAATGCAGACTCTGAGCTCATGCCGGCCGGCGGGCAGCGTGATGTCCTGATTGATGGGATACTGCGTACCCTCGAGCGACGGGTCCACCTTGACGGCACCGTAGCCGAGCGTGTGCACATGAACGGTGATCGGCTCAGCCGATTCATAGATCTTCCTGAAATCCACGCGCATCCAGTTCGAGGGCTGCACCCAGTAGCCGATGCGGTTCACGCCGCGTTCCTCACGGCGCTCGTGGAGCAGATTGCTGTGATAAATTTCAAAATCGCCGGGATACCAGATCCAGCGGGCCTGTTTGTTCATTGTAAAAACCACCTTTTCCGGAAAGTTCATCTCCATTTTTACATTTTTCAGAGGGAAAATCAAGCCGCTTGCAGAAAAAAGATCTTTGTGCTATTTTGAAAGTGAACCTTTCCGCCTCATTTTCCGTCTATATACATGAAACCGGTTTTAGAAAATAATGGGAGGTGAAGATGTGGACACGTTTGAAAATCGGCTGCAGACCAGCCGAACGGCTGTTGAGCGCTTTGTACGCTTCCGCATACAGGAACCTGCTGACGCCGATGATCTCCTGCAGGAGATCTATTTGACGGCGTACCGGAAATTCGATCAGCTTAAAAACCGCGAGGCGTTCCACTCGTGGATCCTCAGCATCGCGCGCAACAAATGCAGGGACTGGTTCCGACGCAAAGCCGAAGCACTTGAGATTTCCCTAGACGCACTGGAAGGACAGCAGCTTGCGGACAGTCGCCTCGGCCCCACAGAAAATTCAGCCGTGCTCGATACGCTTTCTCTTTTAGGCGATAAAGACAAGCAGATCCTGTACCTTTATTTTTGGAAGGAATTACCGCAGGCAGATATTGCTAAACAGCTCCGGCTGCCGCTCGGCACCGTAAAAAGCCGCCTGTACACTGCAAAGCAGAATTTCAAAAAGCATTATCCGCAGAACACCAATACAGTGAAAGGAGCTGTCAATATGCACAAACTACCTGAATTTATCCCCGAATATAAAATTGAACCTACCACCGAAACACCATTCTCCGTCAAATGGGAGGAACTTCAGGGCTGGCTGCTCATACCTCGCCTCGGTGAAACACTTTTCTGGGGACTGTATGAAGCAGATACCGGAAAACGCACGGAATACACCGAAATGCAGGTCATCGGAAAGGCCGAAGTCCACGGCATCGAGGGCGTGGAGATCTCCGCCGTTCAGTATGACGCCGAAGATTATTATCGTACCGGCTCCGTGGACCGGATGGAACGCCGGTTTGTCGCGCAGCTCACGGACACGCACTGCCGGTATCTGGCCGAAAGCCATGTCGAAAACGGCATCCGGAAGATGTACACCTTTCTGGACGGCGATGCTTTCCTCAACAACTGGGGCTTCGGGAAAGACAATTGCGGCAACGAGACCAACCTCGCACCGAAGGGCCTGCTTCGCCGGTGCGAAAACACAGTGACCGGTCATCCCGGGAAGGAAACCGTGGACATTGTCGGACGGTATACCGTCACGATCGGCGGAAAATCGTATGATACCGTCTGTGTCATGGACATCCAGTGCTTCAATGACGGCGTTGCTTCCGAGCAATATCTGGACAAAAACGGAAGAACCATCCTCTGGCGCCGCTTCAATAAAAACGACTGGGCTTTCCACCGTTACGGCAAACTGTGGACAGAGCTGCTCCCCGATAACGAACGCCTCTCGATCAACGGCGAGACCTACGTGCACTGGTATGACTGCATCACCGACTATATTTTATAAAACAGGAAAGGCAGGGAGCGAATCCCTGCCTTTTCGTCTTTATTCCGTTGCTTTTACAGACTGTGCTTGACGCGGTCGCGCTCCTCGGCGCGCTTTGCGTTGTTCCAGCGGTCGGTGGTGCCCACCAGATACCCCGTGATGCGGCGGATGCGCTCAAAGTCGCGGCCTTCGCCCACGAGAACGGTCTTCTTTTCTGTGTTCTTTTCGGGTGTCATGCTTTTCTCCTCCTTGTTTCATTCAATAGGGTTCCGTGCAGAAGATGCCCCATTCGGCGTAATCCCCCGCGCCCAGCTCACCGAGATGATCATAATCGTTGAGGCGCAGGCATTCGCCGCATCCGGTCTCCGCACAATATTGTATTTCCGTGATGGCCGTATTTTCCATCCAGTTCAGCCGGTTCACGTCTTTATCCGGTCTGCCCAGAAGCGTGTTGACCAGCACACGCAGCGTGAGCCCGTGTGAAAACACCAGCACCACGGCGTCCTCCTCCAGAACGGCAAGTCTTTCCCGCGCAAAACGCAGGCAGCGCTTCTTTACATCCTGAAAGGATTCTCCGCCGGGCACCACGGCTTCGGAAAGCCCGGTGTCCGTTTTGATATCCGGAAAAGTTTCCATGCGCTTCGGCCAGGTCATGCCTTCCATATCACCGAGATTCATTTCGGTCAGATCCGCCGTGATCACCGGTTCCGGCCTGCGGTCGATCTGCTCGAGAAACGCCGCAGCCGTCTGCTGTGTACGGCTCAGATCACTGCAGAACGCATACAGCGGGGCCTCCGTTCTGAGGGCATCGCGCAGGGCGCGCCCGGCACGGCAGGCCTGTTCTTTTCCCTTTTCCGTCAGCGGCATGTCCGTGTAGGACATCACCGTGCCGCCGGTATTGCTGTAGCTTTCTCCGTGCCGAATCAGGTAAAGTTTCATTTTATGCTCCAATCAATGGATCAGATGGGAATAGTCCGGCACATCGTGGTAGCGCTTCTTCAGTTCGATCAGCTTTTCCACCGGCACGCCCTCGCCGGCTCTTCTGCCGCAGCGCGGGCAAACATCGCCGATGATGCCGTTGTAGCCGCAGACCGGGTCGCGGTCCACCGGGTGGTTCACGGAACCGTAACCGATGCCGGCTTCCTTCATGCAGCGGATCACGCTCTCAAACGCATCGATGTTCTTGCAGACATCGCCGTCGAGCTCCACATAGCTGATGTGGCCGGCGTTCGTGAGCGCATGGAACGGCGCTTCCTTCTGGATCTTATCGAACGCGCTGATGCTGTAATACACCGGCACGTGGAAAGAGTTCGTGTAGTAATCGCGGTCGGTCACGCCCTCGATGAGGCCGTACTTCTTGCGGTCGATGCGCAGGAAACGACCGGAAAGACCTTCCGCCGGGGTGGCCAGCAGACTCCAGTTGAGGCCGGTCTCCTCTGCTTTCTTATCGAGCGCAGCGCGCATATAGGAAATGATCTCGTGGCCCAGCTGCCAGCTCTCTTCGCTCTCGCCGTGATGCTTGCCGGTGAGGGCCTTGAGGGTCTCAGCCAGACCGATGAAACCGATACTCAGTGTGCCGTGCTTCAGCACTTCCGCCACGGAATCGTCGTGGTTCAGCTTTTCGGAATCGATCCACACGCCCTGTCCCATGAGGAACGGGTAGTTGTACGCCTTGCGGCTGCACTGGATCTTGAAGCGGTGCAGCAGCTGCTCCTCCGCCAGTGCCAGACGGGCATCCAGCAGCTCGTAGAACTTCTGCATATCGCCGTGGGCCTCAATGCCCAGACGCGGCAGGTTGATGGAGGTGAAGCTCAGGTTGCCGCGGCCGCTGGTGATCTCGCGGTCCGGGTCATGGGTATTGCCCATCACGCGGGTGCGGCAGCCCATGTAGGCCACCTCGCTGTTGTAGTCGCCGGGCTTATAATACTGCAGATTGAACGGCGCATCAAGGAAGCTGAAGTTCGGGAACAGACGCTTCGCCGAGCAGCGCATCGCCATCTTGAACAGATCGTAGTTGGGGTCTTCTTCGTTGTAGTTGACGCCTTCCTTCACCTTGAAAATCTGCACCGGGAAGATCGGCGTCTCGCCGTCGCCGAGGCCGGCTTCGGTGGCTTCGAGCAGATTGCGGATGACCATGCGGCCTTCCGGGGAAGTATCCGTGCCGTAGTTGAGGGAGCTGAACGGCACCTGTGCACCGGCGCGGGAGTTCATGGTGTTCAGATTGTGGACCAGCGCCTCCATGGCCTGATAGGTCGCCTTGTCGGTCTCGCGCAGGGCGGTCTTTTCCGCATAAGCGGCGGCAGCGCGGGCCACGGTTTCCTCCACGCCCTGCTGCGGCAGGTACGCGGCGGTGCGGTCTGCATAGTCGGCGCAGGAAGCGATCGTCACGTCGGTACCGACGGTCTGTTTCAGTGCGGTGATCAGGGCTTCTGCGGCGTCGTGGTCCATTTCCTCACGGACCTCAAAATACTGGATCATGGCGTTGAAATACGCCTTGCGGAATGTCTTTTTCACGCCCAGCGCCATCGCGTAGTCGAAGTTCGGCACGCTCTGGCCGCCGTGCATCTC